>CAVBXH010000021.1:0-31697 GCA_963599475.1 Acutalibacteraceae bacterium
GGGTCCATTCACTTTTGAATGGACGTCTTGATCGCAGTCAACGGGCCCATTCACTTTTGAATGGACGTCTTGATCGCAGTCAACGGGTCCATTCACTTTTGAATGAAGGCATTGATCGCGATCAACGGTCACTTTCCGTTTTTTTCAATCGGAAAGTTCCCCTACGTGCGTATATATAATAAGGTGTAAATCCTTGATTGTTGCATTTTGGCGTCGAATATTCCGTGTTTATTTTGTCTTTCTCCTTTTTTTTTCGTATTTTTGCACTTGCTTGTTGAATTCACGTATGGCTTTCTTCTGTCATTGTCTATAACGTTTATTCTTGTTTATTCAACAATCCATTTGCCGTTTTTGTTGCTGCCCGTGCGTTGCAGGATGCCGGCGGACTTCAGGGTGGCAATGTGCTTTCTTATCATGCGTTCCGATATGCCCAACGCTTCGGCTGCCGTTGCAGCAGATGCGCTGTTGTGCTTGCGTAGATAGTCGAGTACACTCCATGCGGTATCTAGGATGTCTGGAAATTTATCGTGAACTTTATCGTGAACTTTATCGTGAACTTTATCGTGAACTTCGTTCAATGCCTCTCCTTGATGGCTCTTCAGTGTTTCGAGTATCTCAGAGAGCATAAAGTCGATGAATGCACCTGAGTCGGCGGCTTGGGTACTTGCCGTTATTGCATCATAGTAGGCTTGCTGATTAGAGAATACCATATTTTCCACAGGCAGATGTTCGAACAGCGGATGCAACTTGCCGAGAATGAGCGACTGCCACAGACGTCCCATGCGTCCGTTGCCGTCAGCAAAGGGATGTATAAATTCAAACTCATAGTGGAACACACACGACCGTATCAGCAAATGGTCCTTGCTCCGATTTAGCCACTCGAACAAATCCCTCATCAGGCACGGCACTCTATCTGCTGGCGGTGCCATGTGTACAAGTCCGTGTTCGGAAAATACGCCCACACCATCCAGTCGGTATCTGCCTGGATTGTCTATAATAGCCTCCATCATTTGCGCATGAGCCTTCAGCAAGTCTTTTTCCTTGAACGCGTCAAGGTGCGGGTACATCTCGTATGTCTTGATGGCGTTTTTTACCTCTTGTATTTCTTTGATGGGTGCAACAATGTTTTTGCCATTGATGATGTCGCGCACTTCGTCCTCTGTCAGTTTGTTGCCCTCGATGGCCAGCGAACTGTGTATGGTGCGTATTCGGTTTGCCTTGCGCAGATGCAGGGCGTCACTTTGTTCAAGTCTGATGGCGTAACGCTCTATCAGACTTGAAATCTCAGCAATCCTGTTGATTGCCTCTGCGCTTATTGTAAATGGTGGCGTGTACATGTTCTTAATATTTTATGGAATTTGCTCTTTGTCATTGCAGTGATGCACGCACAATTCTGACGCAAAAATAAAAAAATATTTTTTGATTAAAGCATAAAAACAGGAAAATCTACACGTCTGCCGTTATATTCTTGTAAAAACGTCATGATCCGTGCAAAAAGTTGGGTGGAGCTGGTCGTACAAAAACAATAAAGGGAGACTGTTGTCTCCCAATGATTAATTCATTTTCGAAAGTGATGTACATTTTGTCGAGGTGACAGGACTCGAACCTGCGACAGCCTGGTCCCAAACCAGGAACGCTACCAACTGCGCTACACCTCGGTGGCTTTGAAAGCGGATGCAAAGGTACAAAACAAATGGCAGATGAAAGACTAAAACAGGGGAAATGTTTCGGAAATTAACATTCTTTCAAGGCTTTCGCCCCCTTAATCCTTCATCTGCCATCGATGCACTATTGCGGTGCTTTATTTGATGATGCCTTGCTCGACAAATATCTTCTTGAGAATCACAACCGAACGCTCCACCTGTTCCTTGGTGTGGGTGGCCATGAGGGCATAGCGCACCAGCGTGTCTTGCGGCGCACAGGCCGGCGGAATGACAGGATTGATGAACACGCCGGCATTGAAGGCCAGTGCCGTGACAAGGAACGTCTTCTCCACATCGCGCACATAGAGCGGGATGATGGGACTCTCCGTGTCGCCAATCTCGAAGCCTTCCTCCTGGAAACGCTTCAAGGCGTATTTCGTCACCTTCCACAACGCCTCGATGCGCTCCGGCTCTTTTTGCAGGATGTGCAGCGCCTCAAGGGCGGCAGCCGTGGCGGCAGGCGTGTTGGATGCCGAGAAGATATAGGTGCGGCAGTTGTGGCGCAGGAAGTTGATGGTGTCCTTGTCCGAGGCGATGAAGCCACCGATGGATGCCAGCGACTTGGAGAACGTGCCCATGATAAGGTCAACCTCGTCGGTCAGTCCGAAATGGTCGCAGACACCGCGTCCGTGGTCGCCGAAGACACCGATGCCGTGAGCCTCGTCAACCATGATGGAGCAGTTGTACTTATGCTTCAAGGCTACAATCTCCGGCAGCTTGGCCAAATCGCCTTCCATGGAGAACACACCGTCAACGACAATCAGCTTGATGGCTTCGTATGGAAGGTTCTGCAGTACGCGCTCCAGGTCGGCCATGTCGTTGTGCTTGTAGTGGAGCTGACGCGCGAAGGAGAGACGGCGTCCGTCTACGATGCTGGCATGGTCGCGGTCGTCGCAGATGATGTAGTCGTTCTTGCCGACCACCATGGCCAAAACGCCTTGGTTCACGCTGAACCCGGTGGACAGGCAAAGGCAGTCGTCCTTATGGATAAACTGGGAAATCTCCTTCTCCAACTTGACGTGCAAGTCAAGCGTACCGTTGAGGAAGCGGCTGCCGGCACAGCCCGAGCCGTACTGGTCGAGTGCTGCCTTGGCGGCATCGATGATGCGCTGGTCACCTGTCAGTCCTGTGTAGGCATTGGAGCCAAACATCAGCACCTTGTGTCCGCCCATTTCCACTTCTGTGCCCTGTTTTCCCGTTATCTCGCGGAAATAGGGATACACGCCAGCCTCCATGAATTTCTGTGGCTCGCGGTAGTTTTTGTATCGTTCTTGTAATTGTCCCATGCGAATAAAAATAGTATTCAGCAAAGCTGTATTTTGTTCGTTTCAGCCTGCAAAGTTACACAAAAATTATCAAAACGTGCAGAAAAAGGACTATTATTCGCAGCCGATACTTATTTTTATGGGTTTTTACATCGTTTGTGGGCAATAATTCGTACTTTTGCAGCGCATGAACGAAAAGAAACACATCACATTCATTGTCAATCCTATCTCCGGCACGCGCGGCAAGGAGGCCCTGCCAGAACTGATTGCCGCCGAGATGGACAAGGAACGCTTTGACGTGGACATCCGGCAGACGGAATATGCCGGACAGGCTGCTGTCATCGCCCGAGAGTGTGCCGAAGCCGGGGACTACATGGTTGTGGCCGTGGGAGGCGACGGGACGGTCAACGAAGTGGCCCGATCGCTCACGCACACGGAGACTGCCTTGGGCATCGTGCCCTGTGGGTCGGGCAACGGACTGGCGCGTCACCTCTGCCTGCCGCTCAGCCCGAGAAAAGCGTTAGGGGTCATCAACGCGGCCGTCGTCGAGCAGTTTGACTATGGGGTGGTCAACGAGCTGCCGTTCTTCTGCACCTGTGGCATGGGGTTTGATGCCTTCATCTCGCTGAAGTTTGCAGAGGCTGGCAAGCGCGGACCGCTCACCTATATAGAAAATGTGTTGAAGGAGGGACTGAAATACCAGCCGGAGACCTACGAGGTGACCGACGACACGGGGGCGCACCGCTACAAGGCCTTCCTCATTGCCTGCGCCAACGCGTCGCAATATGGCAACAATGCCTACATCGCGCCCAATGCCACGATGAAGGACGGACTGATGGATGTCATCATCATGGAACCCTTCACGGCTATGGAAGCGCCGCAAATCAGTATCGACTTGATGAACAAGACGCTGGCCGGTAACTCGAAGATCAAGACCTTCCGTACCAAGTCCATCCACATCCACCGCACGCGTCCCGGTGCCATTCACTATGACGGTGATCCCATCATGACTGGTGCCGACGTCGACGTGCACATCGAGGCCAGCGGCATCCGTATCGTTACCAACCCGAATGCCACGGAAGACCCGTGCCAACCCAACCCGCTGCTCAACGCCTTCAGCGACCTGTTTAATAATATTAATAATGTACGCGAGGACATTGAGAAGAGTGGGCGGCGCATCCAGGTGCTCAACAAACTGATGCTGCGCAAACTCTCCAAACTCTGACCCGACTCCATGCAGATTGTACTGACCATCCTTATTCTGGCTGCGGCCGTGGGCTATGCTGCACGTCGCATCTACAAGACGCTGACCGGCGAAGACGACCCCTGTCAAGGATGCCAAGGATGCGCATTGAAGAAAAAAAGTGGAGAAAAATTTGGTTGTTCCGAAAAATAGCATTACCTTTGCAATCGCTTTACAGCAAGGTGCCTTGGATGAGTGGCTTAGTCACCGGTCTGCAAAACCGTCTACGGCGGTTCGAATCCGCCAGGCACCTCAAAAAATCCGCGACAGGGCGTACGTGCTCCGCCGCGGATTTATTGAATGAAAAGGTACACGAAGACAGGATAACATTCCTATGGAAAGTTTGGTAAGTTTGAAGGATTTGAGGCGCAAGCGGATGGCCGTTGCAGCCTATTATTTCGTGCCGGGAGTAGTGTTTGCCAGTTGGGCCAGCCGCATTCCGGACGTGAAGAACCTGTTGCAGTTAGGCGACGGGCAACTGGGAACGATACTCTTTGCCATCCCCGTCGGACAGCTTCTGATGATGACGTTCTCTGGCATCCTGGTGAACAAGTTCGGCAGCAAGAAGATGCTGGTGGTGGCGGAAGTGCTCTACGCCTTGGCCCTGCTTGCCATCGGCTGCAGCACAACGGTGTTTCACCTCATCTTAGGACTTGGCGCACTGGGCATGATGGCCAATCTGACGAACATCGCGACAAACACGCAGGCTTGTCTCGTGGAGAAACTGTACGGCCGAAATATTATGTCGTCATTTCACGGCCTGTGGAGCCTGGGCGGATTCTTCGGCGGCATTGTCGGGGCAGTATTCGCCAACACGGGTCTGCCCATTAAGGTGCATTTCGGTAGTATTTTAGCGGTGGGATTTCTCATTATCGCGCTGGCCATGCGTTTCTTGGTGAACGACGAGACGGCAAAGGCCGAGGAAGAGGATGTCCCGAAGTTCTCTTTCCATACCATCGACCCTGTGCTGTTCCTGTTGGGACTGACGGGCTTTGCCGGTATGTTTTGTGAGGGAACGGTCTACGACTGGAGCGGCGTGTATTTCTCTTCCGTGGTGAAGCCCGACGAGGCCTTTGTCCGCGCTGGCTATGTGGCCGGGATGGGGGCGATGACGCTGGGACGCTTCATGGCCGACGGCTTTGTGACGAAATACGGGGCATCGCGGGTGCTGAGAGTCTGTGGCGTACTGATTGTCGCCGGTCTGTGGCTGGCCGCCGCCTTGCCTTATCTCGTCCCTGCCACCCTCGGCTTCCTGCTCGTCGGGTTCGGCATCTCCTCGTCGGTGCCCATCTGTTACAGCATTGCCGGCAAGTTGGGTGTCATGAAGGCCAGCATCGCCATCACCATTGTGTCGAGCATCAGCTTCTTCGGTTTCTTAGTCGGCCCTCCCGTCATCGGCTGGCTCTCGGAAGCCACCAATCTGCGTATCGCCATCAGCATTGCGGCCTGTCTGGGACTGATGATAGACTATCTTGCCGTGAAGGTCAGCAAAAGAGTGGGCTGACGTTTCCGCCAGCCCAGCATTTTGTTACGGCTCGGTATAGAACCGAATGAGTCGCGTCAGTGCCTCCTGACAGACCGGACAGAAGTCGGGGTGGGCATTGGTGCGCATGCGGCAGTCTTCCTGACCGCGCCATACGCCATGGGAGAGGTAGCCGCCGCCTTCCACCAATGATGCGCGCCCCTGATCTATGAGCGACTGCCACTTGACAGGAGGAGTGTTGCGCGTGGTGAGGTTGGGTTCCCACGGTTCGGTGTCGGCGAAATACATGGGATCACTGTCGCCATAGGGATACTCGTCGCCGAGTCCTCCGAACGAATGGCCGAACTCATGAACCACAACAGGCAGGAACTGGTCGCCCCGCGTATAGCTGAGATTATAGGAATTGTAGATGCCGCCGCCCCCGTAGTGGGCCGTGTTGGCCAGCACGATGATGTGCTCGTAGGGCGTGCCCGCCAGCAGGTCGTGGAGCCGCTTGAGGTGGAGCGTCGTAAGGTAGCGTGTGGAATAGAACGTGTCGAAATGGCTGCCCAAAGCGGTGTCGAGCCAGATGTTCTTGCCGGGCTGGCTCACATCGGTGTCGTTGGAGGGCGACAGGACGGCGATGATGTTGAAGCGGTCTTGCATCTGGCGGAAAGGCTCGTGGCGGAACAAGGCTTCCGTGGCGGCACGGCAGTCGGCCAAATACTGCTCCATCTGCGCTGCCGTATAGCCCTCGGCCACAAAGGCGACGTGGATGCACTGGGTGGTGTCGGCGGCCTGATGGATGGTCTTATAGGCAGACTGTTCCTGTTGGCGGCGGATAAGGATGTCGGAGGGGTCGACGCGGTGGGTCATGGTGGACGTGGTGCAGGCGTGGTTGTCACGCAGAGTAATAGTGATGTCTATGGCACGGCGAGGGTAGGGCACCAGGAACACATTCTCGAACGATCGGCTGACGCGGCGCGACTCTTCCGTGTCGAGCCATTCCTGGAAGAGTGTCGAGAAGGAGTGGCGGTAGATGACCGTTCCCGTGGCGGCATCCTTCATGGTGATGTCGCCGTTGCCGGCCAGAGGCAGCTGGCTGAGATGATGGCGACGGCCATACCAGCGAGGACTCTTGTTGAGCTGGTCAAGATAGATGTGCTGGCTGTTGTGGTCGCCGGCGAAGATGTAGTCGAGCCGGAGCGTGCTGTCGGTGAAAAACTCTTGGAAGTCTTGCGCCTGCAGGCCGAGCGTTGCGGTGAACAGGCAGAGGAATAGGAAAACGTGTTTCATTGTATGTCATTGATGAGTTGTTGGATATAAGGTCGAGGCCAGTCGTGCAGGTGCATGCGCTGCGCCTCGTACTGCATGAGGTCAAGGTCGAGGGTCATCTGGTCTGCACAACGATGGCAACGTTGTTCCATCGTTTTCAGTAGGGACTGAAGGGTTTCGGAGGATAAAGTGGTAGTACCGACAGCGAGACGGTTCATATACATCCGTCCAGTGCCTTTGACATCGGCCGTCCACAATGTGCGGCTGAGTCGGACTTCAGATAAATGGGACACCAGCCATTGGGAAGCCCATTGAACATGGGCGGCTTGGAGATGGGCGGAACTGATGGATATAATTACACGAACCATGGCGACGAACAGGCTATTTTCTTTCTTTCAGGATGCCGTGCCGGTAGGCATAGAGCAACTGTCGGAGGTCGTCAATCTGCTCGCGGAGCTCCTCGCCCTTGTCGGTGTCTGCCACGTGCATGCGGTGGGCGGAGAGTTCGACGAGTTGGGTTGTTGACTTGATGTCCGTGCCCTTGAGAACTGCGTCGGATGCACTCGTGAAAGGCTCGTGCTGCACCAACTGGAAGCCACGCGAATGGTAGACGAGCGTGTAGCCGGCGATGCCTGTCTCGCTGTGGTAGGCTTCCGAGAACCCTCCATCGATAACCATCAACTTGCCGTTGGCCTTGATGGGATTCTCGCCCTTTGAGGCATGGACGGGCACGTGCCCGTTGATAATATGGCGGTTCGGGCCTGCCACATGAAAGGCATCGAGGATGCGGTCGCAGACCTCTTCCGAGTCGCGCAACTGGAAATAGTAACCCTTTTCTTCCTTGTAGGTTTCCCGATCGGTGAGGAAATAACGTTCAAAGGTGGCCATCTTCGACTTGTCGAACAGGGGGGAGTCCTTGCCGCACCAGAGATAGAGGAAATAGTCTACGGCATACTGGCGGCGTGTGCTGTCGGTGTCGCTGTTGAAGGCGGATCGGATCATCATGCCTATCTGCGACATCAGCTCCATACCGCAATAATGCTGGCCGGGATAGAGCAGCACGTCCTTCAGCGTGCCGTCGGCATTGAGCGGACAGGAAGCATGGAACAGCAGGTTGTGGTTGCTGACATTGTACATGCAGCCGTGGGAGAGCAACATCTTCACGTGCTTGTGGAGTTTCTCGCTGACCTTGAACGAGTGGTGGAGCTTCTCCATCAGCTGCGCCTCTTCTGCCGTCAGTTCGTAGACAGGGCTGTCGCCTGCCGACGCGATAATGGTGGGGAAATGACAAGAGGTCATGGGGTAGGTCTTGTTGTCGATGGTGCAGGTGCCGTTGACATAGTCGACGGCCTCCAACAGACAGCGGTTCTGCATTTCCCATTCGGGACAGCGTTTGAAGATGGCGGCTTCGGTCTTGAATTGGATGACGGTGATGGCCTTGTGCATCAGTGCCGTGAGGTGTATGGACTTCTCGTCCATGTGAGAACCTTTGAGCAGGATGGGCTGGAACTCCGTGCAGGGGTCGTCGCCGTAGGTCTCCATGGCAAAGGTGGCCAGCGGCACGAGGTTGATGCCGTAGCCCTCTTCCAGTGTGGCCAAATTAGCATAGCGCAAGGAGAGGCGCAACACGTTGCAGATGCAGGCATCATTGCCGGCGGCTGCCCCCATCCACAGGATGTCGTGGTTGCCCCACTGAATGTCCCACGAGTGGTAATTGCGCATGGTGTCGAGAATGATGTGCGCACCGGGTCCGCGGTCGAAGATGTCGCCGAGGATGTGGAGCTGGTCGATGGCCAGCCGCTGGATGACGTGGCAGAGGGCGATGATGAAATCGTCTGCGCGGTCCGTGGAGATGATGGTGTCCACAATCACGTTGACGTAGGCGGCCTTGTCGGTGTCGTCCGTGCGCTCGTGGAGCAGTTCTTCAATGATATAGGAGAAATCTTCCGGCAAAGATTTTCTGACCTTCGAGCGCGTGTATTTACTACTGACGTCGCGGCAGACGGCCACCAACCGATGGATGGTGATGTGATACCAGTCCTCCATATCGTGTTCTGCGGCCTTGATAAGCTCTATTTTCTGCTCCGGGTAGTAGATGAGTGTGCATAGTTCGCGTTGTTCCCTATCGCGGACATCGCCGTCAAAGAGTTCGCTGACCTTACGCTTGATGTTTCCCGAAGCGTTTTTCAACACGTGCTGGAAGGCTTCGCTCTCACCGTGCAGGTCGGCCAGAAAATGTTCGGTGCCTTTGGGCAGATGGAGGATGGCTTCGAGATTGATGATTTCTGAAGAAGCAGCAGCCACGGTCGGGAAGGTGTGGGACAGTAGTTGCAAATAGTGCATGTCGCGGCGGACAAAAACGGATTCTTTGGTCATATCTTCAGATGGTTTTTGAGTTGTCGTTTCAGTTTCCGGGTGGTACGGTCGTCGAGCGGAGTGACGGGCATAAAGCCTTCGTCGAATCCGGTCTCTTCTTGCATAACCTGCATCAGCCGCCGGGCAGTCTTCAACAGGTGGTCGACTTTCAGATGCTCCGCTAACTCTTCTTCCTCGCAGTCGTGCTCGCGCAGTTCTTTGTCCAGTTCACAGAGATGACAGATGGACAGACGGTTATGAGTAGACAGGTTATGGAGCAGACGAAAGGTTTCCACCAACCGTTGGTTTTCGCTGGCGAAGCTTTTGCCGATGGTTTCGTCGATACCCTTCGACGGCTTGTAACCATCGGGGAGAAAGGGAGACGACTGTCGCGTATCGAAAAGAGGATAGTCGCATTGCAGGAGGCGGATGCCGCGCTCCACAATGGGTTCTATCTGTTCCTGTCGGGCGAAACAGTGTATCTGTCGCCAGGCTTCCTTACCCAGACGGGGTGGGGTGTAGTGGTCGGGCAGACGAAGCCAGCGGATGTCGAGGACTATTCCAGCCTTGATGGCCAGACGGAGCGTAGAGATGGTTTCCGGCCTCATCAGCTCGATGGGGTTGCTGTCCATGACACGGCGATACAATGCTGCCAGCTGGCGGATGTTTTCTTCAGGAGTGATAAAACTGGTGACCAGCGGATTACGAATCATCACGGTGCGGCTGTTCCATCCCAGACGGTGCAGGCACTCCGCTTCCATCGAACCCTCGACAACGACAGCATAGGCACTGCTGACCATGCGGCGCTGGAACAGGATGCGCTTGGGCAACTTTTCTTTCCAGAAACGCTGACGGAAGAACCATGGCTCCAGTTGTCCGTGGGGCGACACCACCAGACGCGTAGCCTGTTTGCAGACTTGGGCATACAACCGAGCTGCCGATGTGCGCCAACAGCCATGAATATGCAAAATATCGATGTCTGTCAGTTGGAGAATCTTCACGGCCTCTTGATAGTCGGAGGCAAAGAACATGGTGGTCTCATGGAAGGACATCCT
Source organism: Acutalibacteraceae bacterium (assembly GCA_963599475.1). Classification (GTDB taxonomy): domain Bacteria; phylum Bacteroidota; class Bacteroidia; order Bacteroidales; family Bacteroidaceae; genus Prevotella. Next base: position 10,359 of record CAVBXH010000021.1, read on the forward strand.
TCCGAGCATAGCCATATATTGCGTGGTTATGCTGTCGGACTTGTCGTAGTAATGGAGGATGTTCATGAGACGATGACCGTGTTATTTGCGGATGAAGTCAAAACGGTCTGCACGCCAGTGACGCCAGATGAACCATACGTTCTGCCAGACGGTGCGCAGCTCAAGCCACGGGGCTTTCCACCAGACGATGTGCTCGCCAAACTGGCGGCAAGCGGAGAGGAAGAGGAGCAGCCGGAGCACCAAGGTCAGCAGGATGGAGCATGCTGCGGCAAGGACTATGGTCGCGTGGCTCGTCAGAATGGCCCAGACGAGAGCCGCAATGGGAATCAGCCATCCCAAGTGGAGCATCCATTGGTCGGTGTTGAAGATCAGCCTGTTCACGGCTCCGCGTTTCATTTGTCGGCGACTCTCCAGATAGTAGAGGTGCTCATAGAGCCAGGTCTTTGGATACGGACACTGTTGGCGTAGGATGGCTCGGGTGTCGTAGACGAATGCTGTGCGCCCGCGCGTGGCCATCTCATTAACGATAAAGTCGTATTCGCCACGTAGATACAGCAGGTTGTTGAGGAAACCATTTCGCTGGATGAAGGCCTCTTTTCGGAACATGAGATTGGCTCCGACGTTACGGTAGGCCGTGCCGCGCTTCATACGCCGCAACTGGTAGCACAAAGTGCTGAGACGGTCGTAGCGCCAGTAGGACGGTGTGTCGGGCGTATAGCCAGTATATCCCATGACGAGGTCGTGGTCATCGTCGGCATGCGTACTCATTGCCGTCAGCCAATCTGTGCCGGTCGGGCGGCAGTCTGCGTCGGTGATGAGTATCCACGATCCCTTTGCGGCCTTGATGCCTATGGTAAGAGCCAACTTCCTCCGGCTGACGCAATGGCTTGACGCAGGCACGTATGTAGTGTACAGGCGCGGATATTTTGCCTTGAGACGGGTCAGCACATCCTGCGTGTCGTCCGTCGACGACTCGTCCACGACAATGACCTCCCAGTCACCGGCATACTGCTGCTCCAAAAGCAGAGGTAACTGCTCCTCCAGTTCGTAGGCATTGTCGTGAACGGCCATGACGATGGAAACGGAGGGGGCAGCATGGGACGTGGCAACGCTGCCGTCAACCGCAGCTTCAGACGTTTCGTCGTCACCGCCGGTCAGTTTGCGACGAGGTCTCCTCGCCATACTGCTGAACCAGGGAGAAACGACAGCCAGCAACAGCAATGAGGCTGAAATCATGATAGAGCAATTGTCGAAGGAAATTTCCATAATACGTTGGTTACTTTATTTTTATATCTCTTCGCTCGTATAGCCTTTGGGCAACGGGCGACAGTTGTACTGCGAGGCCATAATCTCGCCGTAGGCCCCTGCCGAACGGATGGCAATAAGGTCGCCACGGTGGCATTTGTTCAAGTCTACCTGCTTGGCGAACACGTCGCTGGACTCGCAAATCGGGCCCACCACATCGTAGGTGTCAACAGGCTCTTCGCTGGAGAGGTTTTCTATCTTGTGGTAGGCTTGATAGAGGGCCGGACGGATGAGGTCGGTCATGCCGGCATCGATAATGGCAAACTGCTTAGCCGTGCCCTTTTTTATATATAAGGTACGCGCGATAAGACTGCCACACGGGGCAACGACAGCACGTCCCAGCTCAAAATGAAGCGTCTGTCCGGGGCGCAACCGCAACTTCTTGGCATAGACGTTGAAATACGCCTTGAAGTCGGCCATCGGCACGCGGTTCGGATGATGGTAGTCAATGCCGAGACCTCCTCCCACGTTGATGTTCTCAATCTGTACATGATGCCTTTCCGCCAAGTCCTGCAACTCGTTGATTCTGTTGCAGAGGGCTTCAAAGTCCCCCATGTCGAGAATCTGACTGCCGATATGGAAATGGAGTCCGACAAACTGCACGTGGGACATCGTCGACGCTTCCTCGATGCAGCTGAGCATGTCGTCCATGGCAATGCCGAACTTGTTTTCGGCCAGTCCAGTGGTGATGTTGGCGTGCGTGTGCGCACCGACATTGGGGTTGATGCGCAGGGCGATGCGGGCAGTCTTTCCCTTTTCTGCGGCCAGCGCGTTGATGACCTCTAGTTCGGCCATGCTCTCCACATTGAAGGCAAAGATACCGGCATCCAGTCCGAGGTTAATCTCCCAATCGCTCTTTCCGACACCGGCGTAGACAATCTTCGAGGCCGGGAAACCGGCTTTGAGGGCCGCCTCTATCTCGCCACCGCTCACACAGTCCGCACCCAGTCCAGCTTCGCGGATGATGCGGAGCAGGCGCGGATTGGCATTGGCCTTCACGGCATAGTGCACGCAGAAGGCCTCGCGGTGTTCGGTTTCTTGCCGGATGGTCTGCAGGGTCTCTCGCAACAGTTCCGTGTCGTAGTAGTAGAACGGCGTGCGGAGCTGCTGGAACTTGTCGATGGGAAATTGTCCTTTTGTCATTGTGTTGTGTGTGTTGTCTGTGTTATTTATTGAACAGGGTGTCGCTCAGACTTTGGAGCGCGCGCTTCTTGTCTTCCTCGCGGATGAGGAACGAGATGTTGTAGTTGGAACCGCCGTAGCTGACCATGCGCACGGGGATGTTCTTCATGGCTTCCAGTGTCAAGGTCTCGAAGCCGATGTTCGACCAGTCGAGGTCGCCCACCACGCAGATGATGCACATATTGGTGTCTACGGTCACGGTGCCGTACTTCTTCAACTCGTCGACGATTTCCCCCAGATGTGCGGAACTGTCGATGGACATGGAGACACCCACCTCCGAGGTGCAGACCATATCGATGGGCGTCTGGTAGCTCTCGAAAATCTCGAAGACCTTGCGGAGAAAGCCAGTGGCCAGCAGCATGCGGCTCGACTTGATCTTAATGGCGATGATGTTGTCCTTGGCGGCCACGGCCTTTATCTTGCCGTACTCGGTCTGGTTGGAGATGGTGGTTCCTTCGGCTTCCGGGTCCATCGTATTGAGCAGACGCACGGGAATGCCCGCGTATTTGGCCGGTTGCACGCAGGTGGGGTGAAGAATCTTTGCCCCGAAATAGGCCAGCTCGGCAGCCTCTTCAAAATGGAGATGATGGACGGGCTGCGTCTGGTCTACCACGCGTGGGTCGTTGTTGTGCATGCCGTCAATGTCCGTCCAAATCTGGATTTCCTCGGCCTGAAGGGCTGCGCCGATGAGCGATGCCGTGTAGTCAGAACCGCCTCGCTGCAGGTTGTCCACCTCGCCGTAGGCATTGCGGCAGATGAAGCCCTGGGTGATGTACACTTGGTTGCCTTCGTTCTTCTCCATGATGGCGGCGAGCTTCTCGCGGATGTAGCTGGGATCGGGCTCAGAGTTCTTGTCGGTGCGCATGAAGTCCAGTGCATTGAGTAGCACGGCCTTGATGCCCTGCTCCTTCATGTAGTTGACCACCATGTTGGTGGACAGCATCTCGCCCTGCGCCACGATGCTTTTCTCCTCGAACGAGGTGAAGAGCTCCTTGGTGAACGATCGCAGGTAGTTCATCTCGGAGACGATAAACTCGCGGGTGGCCTTTTTTATCTCTTCGGTGCTGTAGAGTTCCTCCACATGCTTCATGTATTTCTTTTCAAGCATGTTGATGACCTCGTTGGCTCCTTCGGGGTTCTTCTTGTAGAGATAGTCGGAGATTTCCACCAGGGCGTTTGTCGTGCCGGACATGGCCGAGAGAACTACGAAAACGGGCTGGCCGGACTTGGTGACCAGATGGACCACTTCCTTCATGCGGCTGGGCGAACCTACTGACGTGCCGCCAAATTTCATTACTTTCATAGCGTATCTATTTTTTTTGTTCTTTATTTGTTGTTGCCGGTTTGCACACTATACGGACAAATCCTCGCGCACCTCGTAACCACTGTCGTATGCGGGTTCGTCGTTGCTGGCATCGGCGGAAACCATCATGATTTTATTGTAGTCGTCAGTGACGGACTCCAGGCGAAGGTCGCTGCACCGATAGACAATGCCAGGAAAATCCTTCAGCAGCGAGATGTTGTGGGTGGTCATGACCACTGCCGTTCCCGTTTGTGCGATGGTGCGCAGCAGTCGCACGATGTTGGCGGCTGTTTCGGGGTCGAGGTTTCCGGTAGGCTCGTCGGCGATAATGACCTTCGGTTGGTTGAGAATGGCGCGGGCAATGGCCACGCGCTGTTGCTCACCGCCCGAGAGTTCGTGGGGCATGCGGTCGGCTTTGTCTGCCATTGCCACCTCTTTCAGCACATCACTGATGCGCTTCTCTATTGCTTGCTCGTCCTTCCACCCCGTGGCCTTGAGCACGAACCGCAGGTTGTCGTGGACATTCCGGTCGCTCAGCAGTTGGAAGTCCTGGAAGATGATGCCCATCTGGCGGCGCAGGGCAGGCACGTCGCGGCGTTTCAACTGTCGGATGTCGTGGCCGAACACCGTGGCACAGCTTGCCGTGTCGAGATCCAGTTCAAAATAGAGTGTCTTGAGCAGCGTACTCTTGCCGGATCCAACTCGGCCGATGATATAGATGAACTCGCCCTCGTCCACGTGGAAGTCTACATGGTTGAGAACGAGAGAACCGTCGTCTTGACGAATCGTAGCGTTTTTGTATTCTATCAGCATATCGCGTGAGATTTTAAGGTGATCATTTCATGGCTCCTACGGCTTTGGCGGCGCGCCGTGTCTTGTCCCAGTTGGGGTCGTGGCGCTGTTGCAACTCGCGAGCCACGTCTTCGATGCGCAGTCCCTTGGCGGTGAGCATCACGATCAGATGATAGAGCAGGTCGGAGGCTTCATAGCGCAGGTGTTCGTCTGTGCCGTTTGTCGCTTCGATGACGGTTTCAAGTGCCTCTTCGCCAACCTTTTGTGCGATTTTGTTGATGCCTTTAGTGAACAGGCTCGTCGTGTAAGAACCTTCCGGCATCTCGGCCTTGCGCCGGTCGATGAAGTCCTGTAACTCCGAGAGAAACAGAATGGGGTTGGCCTCGTTCGTCTCTCCCCAGCAGGTGTCTGTTCCCGTGTGGCAGGTCGGGCCGACGGGGTTCACCCGGACGAGCAGTGTGTCGTTGTCGCAGTCGTTCTTGATGCTGACGAGGTTGAGGAAGTGGCCCGAGGTCTCGCCCTTGGTCCACAGGGTCTGGCGGCTGCGGCTCCAGAAGGTGACGTGGCCCGTCTCCATGGTTTTGTTGTAGGCTTCCTCGTTCATGAAGCCGAGCATGAGCACTTGTCTCGTCGTTGCGTCCTGGATGATGGCCGGCACAAGACCGCCCATCTTTTCAAAATCTATCTTCATAATCTTACTTTGATGCCTTGTTGGTGCAGATACTGTTTGAGTGCAGGGATGGCTATTTCGCCGAAGTGGAACACACTGGCGGCGAGGGCTGCGTCGGAATGGCCGTGGGCAAAGGTGTCGCGGAAGTGTTCCATCGTTCCTGCTCCGCCGCTGGCGATGACGGGGATGGACAGGGTGTCGGTGAGGCGGCGCAGGGCATCGTCGGCAAAGCCGGCCTTCACGCCGTCGTGGTCCATGCTGGTGAAGAGGATTTCCCCTGCGCCGCGCTCCTGTGCCTCGTGTGCCCAGTCGAAGAGCGTATGCGGCGTGCGCTCGCGTCCGCCTTTCAAGTAGCAGTGCCATCCGTCGGCATCGTTGCGCGCGTCAATGGCACAGACGCAGACCTGTGATCCGAAGCGGTCGGCAATCTCGCTGATGAGTTCCGGACGGCGCAGGGCGGCACTGTTGACACTCACCTTGTCGGCACCAGCGTAGAGCAGGCGTTCCACGTCGGCCAGCTCGTTGATGCCACCGCCCACGGTGAAGGGAATGTTGATTTCCTGCGCCACGCGAGTCACCATGTCCGTGAAGGTCTTGCGCTCCTCAAACGAGGCGGTGATGTCGAGGAACACCAGTTCGTCAGCCCCCTGACGGCTGTAGGCCTTGGCCAGCTCCACGGGGTCGCCAGCCGCCCGTAGGTTAACGAAGTTCGTTCCCTTGACGGTCTGCCCGTCTTTCACGTCGAGGCAAGGTATGATGCGTTTGGCCAGTCCCATTTCTTGTTTATACGTTCGTTATTGTTGTTCTGTTGCGTTGCTGTACGCCATGAGTTCCTGCAGGTCGATGCGCCCCTCGTAGATGGCTTTCCCGAACACCACGGCGGGAATGCCGGCCTGGTCGAGTGCCTTGATGTCGTCCATGGAGGAGACCCCGCCACTGGCGATGAGGTGCAGGTGGGGATAGGCCGCCATCACTTGGCGATAGAGGTCGGTGGCCGGCCCTTGCAGCGTCCCGTCTTTCGAGATTTCCGTGCAGAGCACGTGGCGCACGCCAGCGTCGATGTAGCGGCGCAGGAAGGGCAACAGCGGCTCGGCGGAGTCTTCCTTCCAGCCGTTGATGCTGATCAGTCCGTTGCGCACGTCGGCACCGAGGATGATGCGCTCCGTGCCGTATTTCTCCAGCCACGCGATGAAGCGGTCGGGGTGGGTCACGGCTACGGAACCCACCGTCACCATACTTGCCCCGTGGCGGAAGGCGGTCTCGATGTCGTCGTCGGTCTTGATGCCGCCGCCGAAATCGACGGTGAGGCGTGTTGTGGCGGTGATTTCCTGCAGGGCTTGGTGGTTGACGATGTGGCGCGACTTCGCACCGTCGAGGTCGACCACGTGGAGGCGGCGAAACCCGATTCTTTCAAATTCAGCAGCCACCTCGGCAGGACTGTCGCGGTAGACCGTCTTTTGGGCGTAGTCGCCCTTGGTCAGCCGGACGCACTGTCCGTCGATGATGTCTATGGCAGGGATGAGTTCTATCATAGCTCCAGGAAGTTTTTCAGGATGGTTTCGCCCGTTGCTCCGCTCTTTTCGGGGTGGAACTGGCAGGCGTAGAAGTTGTCTTGGTGCAGGGCGGCGGAGTAGGGCAGAATGTAGTCGGCCACGGCTGCCGTCTGCGGACAGATCGGCACGTAGTAGCTGTGGACGAAATAGGCGTAGCCGTCACAGCCTTTTCTATCGCTGTTGTCGCTGTCGTCGTTGCCGAAGCTGGGCAGTCCGCGGAATAGGGCGCACGGCGTCTTGCTGCCCGTGACCTCGGCCTTGGGTTGTACAATCCGGTTCCATCCCATACAGGGCACTTTGTCCGCGTGCTGCTGTGGACGGAAACGCTTCACCTCCGCATCGAAGATGCCGATGCATTCGACATCGCCCTCTTCCGAGTGGCGGCAGAGCAGTTGCTGGCCGACGCAAATGCCGAGCACCGGTTGGCGCAACGTTCGGATGACTTCGTCAAGACGGCGCGCCCGGAGGTATTCCATGGCTCCGCGCGCCTCGCCCTGTCCGGGGAAGAGCACGCGGTCGGCGCGCTGCAACTCCTCGGCACTGTCGGTCAGCAGCGGATCGATGCCCAGTCGGCGCAGTGCGTTGACCACGGAGAAGATGTTTCCGGCGTTGTATTTGACGATGGCTACCTGCATGATATTTAGGAGAAGATGACGGTCTTATTCTTGAAAGTCAGTATCTTGCGCTGGATGTGCTTCGACACGGCGTGCGAGAGCACGATTTTCTCCAAGTCCTTGCCTTTGAGCACGAGGCTCTCGGGCGTGTCTTTGTGGGTGATGCGCGTCACGTCCTGCTCGATGATCGGGCCTGCGTCGAGTTCGGCGGTCACGTAGTGACTGGTGGCTCCGATGATCTTCACGCCGCGCTCCCAGGCCTGGTGGTAGGGCTTCGCACCGACAAAGGCCGGGAGAAACGAGTGGTGGATGTTGATGATGTGGTTGGGGTAGGCCGCAATCATGTCGTCGCTGATAATCTGCATGTAGCGCGCCAGCACGATGAAGGTAACCTGCTCCTTCCGCAGCAGCTCCATCTCGGCGGCCTCCACTTCGGCCTTATTGGAGTGGTCTTTCTTGATGCTCCACACGTGGTAGGGAATGCCGAACTGCTCGGCCACATAGCGCAGGTCTTCGTGGTTGGAGACGATGCAGGGAATGTCCACCTCCCATTCGCCGGCCTTCCACCGCGCCAGCAGGTCGTAGAGGCAGTGGCTCATCTTCGAGACAAAGATGGCCATGCGCGGCCGCTGGTCGGAGAAATACAGATGGCTTTCCATCTGGTAACGCTGGGCGTAGAGCGTGTTGATGTACTCCAGAATCTTGTCGCGCGGAATGGTGAAGTCTTCCAGTTCCCATTCGATGCGCATGAAGAACATCCCGTCTTGCTTGTCGACATACTGGTCCAGGTAGACGATGTTGCCCCGGTTGTCGGTGATGAAGCGGGTCACTTCCGAAATGATGCCCTGTTGGTCGGGGCAGTGGAGAAGCAGAATGGCTGTCGGTTTTTTCATTTCTCGTATGGTGTGTTTGTATCTGTGACTATTTTCTTGCAAAGGTAGGTAAAATTTTTGAGTTATAAGCTAATCGGGGTGAAAATTTTGTCGGAGCTTTTACAGCACACGGCTAATCCCACTTTTTTTCTCTCTGCCGAGCGAGTTTTTTTTCTCTGCCGAACGAGTGGAAATTCTGCGCGCTTTGTCCTTCCCACGGCTACAAAGGTAGACACTTTTCGGCGTTCCTGCAACAAATGGGACGGGAAAGTGCCCGAAAGTGTGATTAGTTGTATCGCAAGTCGCTGTTCTTTAGCGCGTTGCACAGGTCTATGGTGGAAGAACAAGTGAGAGAGCGGTCAAAAGTGGTCAAAAGTGTCATGGTGTCATTTTGATTTTGAAAAAACAAATTTCTCTCACGTACCTTATATATAAATATTTATTAATAATGTATATTGTCTTTCGCATTTTTCATTTTGAAAATGACACTTTGACCAAAATGACCAGGTTCGCGATAATCTATGCGCTAAGCTGTTTGGTAAATGTGCTTATAACTATCCCTGACAAAAGAAGGAAATGCTACAGTTCTTCCGCTTTGTGAACCGTTCTGAGGATGATGCTGGTGGCACCGAGGGTGAAAAGCGTGCCGTCCTCGATGCGGCGGCGTTCGCGCGGAGTCAGTTCGATATTGTCGACGAAAGTGCCAGTGTTGCTGTTGTTGTCGCTGAGCGTGTATTGCAGTTCGCCGCGCTTGTTGCGGTTCACGGTAATGGTGCAGTGGTTTAGGTCGACGCTCGGGTCTACGGTCTCAAACGGTGTGTTGATGGGGTTGCCTTTCTGGTAGCGGCCAATCACGTTGTCGCCCATGCGCAGGGGCAGTTCCTGCTTGTAGTGGAACACGTTCTCGATGACCACGATGGAGCCGCAGTCCGTCTCCAGGTTCGAGAACTGTGCGTTGGCCAACTCGTTCTCCTTGCGCTGCGTCTCGCGCAGCTTCGACACGCCAATGCGGATGCCGAACTGCTTGCCGCAGTCGGGACACTGGAACACCAGCGACTGGTCGGCCGCGTATTGTGTCTCGTCAAACGTGATGTAGTTGTCACACTTGGGGCAACGGATGCGCTTCATACTTCAGTTTGCTTTTTATACACCCAAGCGTCGGCAAAGTCGGCCTCCTGTTGCAGGCTGTTGCGCACGCCATAAGCCTCACCTTCCGTGCGGAAGTGGCCGTAGACCACTCTCACGACCTTGTTGTGAACGTAGATTTCAGCGTCTGCGAAGCCCTGCTTCTTGAGCTTCTTCACGAACTCCTCGGCATTGGACATCTTGACGCGACTGGCCAGAACGAGACAGTAGGGGCGCGAAGCGTCTGTCTGCTGGACGGTTGAGGGTTTCGGCGTTGTTGCTGGCGTTGCAGTCGTTTCTGGTTTGGCAGGCTTTTCTGGTTGAACCTTTATGGAGTCTGCGGCCACGGCGGGGGCTGCAACCTGTGTTTCCTTTGTTGCGGGAGTGGCCGTTACGGGCTTGGCGGGCTGGTCGTTGGCGGCAAGCCGATAGACCATGTGGTGCTCCAGTGCCGTGACAGCCTGCGAACTGTAGTTACTGTTGGCCACGGGCTTGCTCATCAACAGGAAGAGAAGGACGGCGGCAGCCACTGCGGAGACGTTGCGAATCCAGGAGAGCTTGATGCGGATGGCGCGCTCCTCCTCGTCGTCCTCGTCCATCACGTCGGTCAGGGTGGGATGGGGGAGCGGCACGGTCTTGTCCTCGACAGGAACGCAGTCGTTCTCGTCGACAGGAGGTTCTGCTTCGGTCTGGTGCACGGACACTGGCCGAAGAGCCGGTCGTTCCGCATCCTTGGCAGCTGGAGCAAGGCTGAACGTGCTCAGACCGTAGAGGTCTGGCGTGAGGATTCCCGATTCGCACGGCGTGAAGAGATAGCCGCCATCGTCGTTGCACGACAGCGTGCCAATGCCGTCCAGTGTGTAGCTGCCCTCGTGGGCGATGGTCTCGCGAAGCTCCGCCACCTCGTTCTCGATGCGTTGAACAGCGTCGGGATAACTGATGTCGTAGGCTTCCACGTAGGACTGTGCCAGGAGCGAATCGTTCATCTTGAGCTGCGGATTGAAGCCAACGGTACGTTTAGGGGGAATAAACACCCCGTCTGTCTCGTCGAAATGGGCCGACACGTGATAGGCAACGAAGCCTCCGAAATCGGGGACTACGACGCAGTCGTTGTCGAGCAACAATATCTCCAGATGTCTCTTCAGTTCAATCACGAGTGCAAAATTACTTCTTTTTCGTGAAAATCAAAAGGGAGTTTATCCGCACAGAAAAGCAAAAAAATTTTTGTATTCGAAGAATAATTGCTACTTTTGCACACAGAAAAAACAAACGGGACAAGGGCGGAAAACGCCGCAAGTCCTCCTTAATATAAATATAGGATTATGAACATTGCGATTGTAGGGACAGGCTACGTGGGACTGGTGTCGGGAACATGTTTCGCCGACACAGGTGCTGACGTGACGTGTGTGGACGTTGATGCCGACAAGATAGAACGGCTTCGCAACGGGGAAATTCCCATCTATGAACCGGGACTCGACGAACTGGTCAAGAAGAACGTGGCCGCCGGACGACTGAAATTTACCACCGACCTTGCCGCCGTGCTCGATGACGTGCAGATTGTGTTCTCGGCCGTGGGAACGCCACCGGACGAGGACGGGTCTGCCGACTTGAAATACGTGTTGCAGGTGGCTCGCACCATCGGACAAAACCTGAACCACTACGTGGTGGTCGTCACCAAGTCGACCGTCCCCGTGGGAACGGCGCGAAAAGTGCGCAAGACCATCGAAGAGGAACTGGCCAAACGCCAGGTGGACATTCCCTTCGATGTGGCCTCGAACCCGGAATTTCTCAAGGAAGGCAATGCCATCAAGGACTTCATGTCGCCTGACCGCGTCGTGGTGGGTGTGGAGAGCGAAAAGGCCAAAAAGGTGCTGACGAAACTCTACAAGCCCTTCCTTATCAATAATTTCCGCGTGATATTCATGGACATTCCGTCGGCAGAAATGACCAAATATGCGGCCAATGCCATGCTGGCCACGCGCATCTCGTTTATGAACGATGTGGCCAACCTCTGCGAACGCGTGGGGGCGGATGTCAACATGGTGCGGGCGGGAATCGGTTCGGACACGCGCATCGGACGAAAGTTTCTCTATGCCGGATGCGGCTACGGCGGCAGTTGCTTCCCGAAAGACGTGAAGGCACTGGTTAAGACGGCCGACCAGAACGGCTATTCTATGGAGGTGCTGAAGGCCGTCGAGCGCGTCAACGAACGGCAGAAGAGCATTCTCTTTGAGAAGTTGCAGCGCGCCTTCGACGGGCAGTCGCTTCAGGGAAAGACCGTGGCACTTTGGGGACTCTCGTTCAAGCCAGAGACGGACGATATGCGCGAGTCTACGGCACTGGTCATGATCCGCCTGCTGACGGAGGCCGGATGCACGGTTCAGGCATACGACCCTGTGGCCATGGACGAATGTAAGCGGCGCATGGGCGACTGCATCACCTATTGCCGGAACATGTATGATGCCGTCATTGATGCCGACGCACTGCTGCTCCTGACGGAGTGGAAGGAGTTCCGCCTGCCCTCGTGGGGCGTCATCCGGAAGGCCATGCGGCGACCGCTGGTCATCGACGGCAGGAATATCTTCGACAGCGAGGAGCTGGACGAGAATGGATTTGAGTATCATTGCATCGGAAAATAAAACCATAACGCCATGACACTGATTATCGTACTGATGTTTGTTGCAGCATATCTGCTGATTGCCACGGGTCATCTGACTGGTGTCAACAAGGCCGCCATTGCCATGTTCCTCGGAACGGCAGGGTGGGTGGTCTATGTCTGCTACGGTACGGACTTTGTCATGCGACAACACCCCGTAGACTATCTCGAATACCTGGACGGACGGATGCCGGACAGCGAGACGGTCAAGTACTTTATCTGCGAGAACGTCTTCTTCAACTACGTGGGAAAGGCAGCGTCCATCGTGCTGTTCCTGTTGGCCACTATGTCCATCATCGAACTGCTCAACAACAACGGCTGCTTCGACTTTATCTCGGAATGGATCAGAACACGCAACTCCAAACGGCTGCTCTGGACGATAACGCTGGCCACGTTTGTCATCTCGGCCAACCTCGACAACCTCACTACCACCACGATGATGCTGGTTATCATGAACAATGTGTTGCAGAGCGGACGGCAACGGATGTTGGTTGGATCGGCCATCGTGCTGGCGGCCACCTGCGGCGGTTGCTTCACCGTGATAGGCGACCCCGTGGGACTGATTCTCTGGGGAGACGGAATGGTGACGGCCAGCCACTTCTCGGCGTATATGCTGTTGCCCGCACTTGTGGCGTGGATAGTGCCGACGATGCTCATCAACCGGCAACTGCCAGACAGGCTGGACACGCAGTGGACGGCAGCGCCCTACCGTGGAGACGACACGCGACTGAACCGCTGGCAACGGCTGGTAATGCTCTTCGTGGGCATCGGCGGACTGTGGTTCATTCCCACTTTCCACAACATCACCAAGCTGTCGCCGTTCCTCGGGGCACTGTGCGTGCTGAGCGTGCTGTGGGTGGTCAACGAGGCTTTCAACCGCCGACTGATGAATGCAGACCAAATGGCGCAGCGCCGCGTGCCGCGCGCCCTGCAATACGGAACCATCCAGCAGATGCTCTTCGTGATGGGCATCATGATGGGGATGGGGGTCATGCGAGAGACGGGCGTGCTGGAGGACATCGGCCTTTGGCTGGCCGGCACGTTCCACAGCAACTGGCTGCTCGGCATTGGCGCTGGCGTGCTGAGTGCGGCGGTGGATTCCTTCACCGTAGGGGTCACCAACATCATGCTCTATCCCTTGGAAGAGGGCGGAGAAACGGCGGTGAACGGAGCCTACTGGATGATTATGGCCTTCTCCACGGCAGTAGGCGGCTGTCTGTTGTGCGTCGGCTCTTTCAGCGGCGTGGCACTCATGCGGATGGAACACGTGCGACTGGGCTGGTACTTGCGCTACATGACCGGGAAGGTGGCCGTCGGTTGGCTGCTCGGCCTGGCTGTCCTTTGGGCGGAACTTACGCTGATATAATGTATAGAAACTAAATATATAAAAACTAAATAACACACCATTATGTCGAAAGTAAAAACAATAGGAATACTTACCTCGGGCGGCGACGCTCCGGGTATGAATGCGGCCATTCGTGCCGTCACGCGATCGGGCATCTGCAACGGACTGAGCGTGAAAGGAATCTATCGCGGCTACGACGGTCTTATCAAAGGCGAGGTGAAGTCCTTCACCACGGAGGATGTCAGCGGCATCATCACACGCGGCGGAACCATTCTGAAGACGGCACGCTCCAAGGAGTTTATGACTCCCGAGGGAATGCAGAAGGCCTACGAAACCTGTATCCGGGAGGAAATCGATGCTCTCGTGGTCATCGGAGGAAACGGATCGCTTACTGGTGCACGCAATTTCGCCATGGAATATGATTTCCCGGTGGTGGGACTGCCCGGAACCATCGACAACGACCTCTACGGCACGGACTCTACCATCGGCTACGACACCACCATGAACACCATTATGGAGTGTGTGGACCGCATCCGCGACACGGCCAACTCCCACGAGCGCATCTTCTTCATTGAAGTGATGGGGCGCGACGCGGGCTTCTTGGCGCAGAACTCTGCCATTGCCTGCGGAGCGGAAGCGGCCATCATCCCGGAGGAATCGACGGACGTCGACCAGTTGGCGCGCTTCATGGAGCGCGGCATCCGCAAGTCCAAGAAATCGTGTATCGTCATCGTGTCCGAGAGTCCGAAATGCGGCGCATACTACTATGCTGACCGTGTGAAGAAGGAGTTTCCGGAGTTCGACGTGCGCGTGTCTATCCTCGGCCACTTGCAGCGCGGAGGAAGTCCGTCGGCCCACGACCGCATCCTGGCTTCGCGCACGGGTGTGGGAGCCATCAAGGCGCTGATGCAGGGACAGCGCAACGTCATGATTGGCGTGCGCAACAATGAAATTGTCTTCGTGCCGTTCAGCGAGGCCATCCGCAGTGACAAACCGCTGAACCGGGCTCTGATAAAGGTGCTCGACGAGTTGAGCATCTAACGGTTACGCAGGATGTAATGTCTGAATAAAACGTTTGTGACTTATGGAATTTAAGGATTTGGTACAGATACGCCGCTCGCACCGGAAATTCACCGGGCAGGAGATTGACGGCGATGATGTCAAGACGATTCTGCGCGCCGGACTGATGGCTCCCACAGCTAAGAGCCAGCGCGCCTGGCAGTTTGTTGTTGTTGATGACAAAACGGATCTGGAGAAGCTGGCCGATGCCAAGGATATGGGTGGACAGTTTATCAAGGATGCCGCACTGGCCATTGTGGTCTTGGGCGACCCTGTGCAGAACGACTGCTGGGTGGAAGACGGATCGATAGCAGCCATCTCTATGCAGTATCAGGCGGAAGCCTTGGGACTCGGCTCCTGCTGGGTGCAGATGAAGGGTAGGGGACTGTCGGACGGAACGAGTGCCGACACGGTCATTCAAGGGGTGCTCAACATCCCAGAAAATCTCCACTGCCTGTGCGTGTTGGCCGTTGGCCATAAGGCCGACGAGCGCAAACCGCAGAACGAGGAACGACTCAAGTGGGAGAGTGTTCACCTTAATAAGTATTGACCCAACGGCAATAATGAAGCATTGTCTCCAACGGCAATGCTGAAGTTTTGCCCAAAGCATCAAACCGTAACGCAATGATAAACTACGATTTACAAAAAATCAAGGCTGTAGTGTTCGACTTGGACGGCGTTCTTTCTGCCGAGACCATTCCGCTCGGAGCGGACGGAACACCATTGCGCACGGTCAACATCAAGGACGGCTACGCCATCCAACTGGCGGTTAAGATGGGACTGCACGTTGCCATCATCTCGGGATGCCGCATTGAATCCGTGCGCAAACGCTATGAAGGACTGGGAATGACCGACATTCATCTCGGTGCATCGGTGAAGATCAAGGTGTACGAGGAATTCAAGCAGAAATACGGACTTGCAGACGATGAGGTGATATTCATGGGCGACGATATTCCGGATTTGGAAGTGCTGAGAATGGTTGGCTGCCCGGTATGTCCCCACGATGCCTGTTCGGAGGTGAAGGCCGTCTGTCTCTATGTCAGCGACAGGAATGGTGGCTACGGGTGCGGAAGAGACGTCCTTGAACAGGTGTTGAAGGCGCAGGGTAAATGGTTGAAAAACGAAAAGGCTTTCGGATGGTAGAAATGTCTTCGGAGAGATAAACAGAGACCGTAATCGAATGGAAACGAACGGATACAAAATAATTCTTGCAAGCAATTCACCGCGTCGGCGCGAACTGCTGAAAGGCATTGACGTAGACTTCGAAGTGCGCGTCCTTCCAGACATTGACGAGCACTATCCGCCGACGCTTCCCGTGGAGCAAGTGGCGGGTTTCATCTCCCGGAAAAAGGCGGATGCCTATCTGTCGACCTTAGTCGAAGACGAACTCCTCATCACTGCCGATACGGTGGTCATCGTCGGACAGGAAGTGCTTGGAAAACCGGCCGACGAACAGGAAGCACGTGAGATGTTGCACAAGCTGAGCGGGAAAACGCATCAGGTGACCACGGGTGTCTGTCTGACCACACGTCATCAAAAGGAGGCGTTCTCCGTGACCACTGACGTTACTTTCAAGATGCTCTCGGACGAAGAAATCAATTACTATGTCCGAAAATACCGTCCCTTCGACAAGGCTGGAGTCTACGGCATTCAGGAGTGGATTGGCTACATTGGTGTCACGGCGTTAAAAGGCAGTTACTTCAATGTGATGGGTTTGCCCGTGCAGCGTATTTACGAAGCATTGCAAAAATTCACCCGAACGGTTCGTGAAAAAAGTGACAAATAGCGGCAGAACCGTGTATAAGGAAGTTTAAATCCCCCCCCCCCTCATGTAAAATATGTTTAATTACTGTGTAATAAATACACAAAATATTTGGAATGTCCTATGAATGCCGTAACTTTGCAGTACACAACTAGTATTTTAATCTATATTTATCATTTTCCTCGTGAGGGGGCCATCTGCGAAGACGCCTCCTCTTTTCTTTTATGTTTGCGCAGAAAATTTAATGGCAGTTATGATAAATACAAATAATAAGGTTATGATTAAAGACTTCAACTTCTACGCTCCCACGCGTGTGGTCTTCGGCAAGGATGCCGAGCAACAGATTGGTTCACTGACCCGTACTTACGGTGGACACAACAAGGTGTTGGTTCATTATGGCGGTGGTTCTGCCGAACGGTCTGGATTGCTCAACGTAGTGCGCACACAACTCCGCGACGCGGGGCTCTCGTTTGTAGAACTTGGCGGTGTTGTTCCCAATCCGCTCCTTAGTAAAGTCTACGAAGGCATTGAACTGTGTCGACAGCAACAGGTCGATTTCGTGCTGGCCGTCGGCGGCGGCAGCGTGATTGATTCTGCCAAGGCCATTGCCTATGGTGCTCACTATGACGGCGATGTGTGGGATTTCTGGTGTGGCAAGGCTGTTCCACAGACCTGTCTGCCCATCGGCGTTGTGCTCACAATTCCCGCAGCTGGCAGTGAAATGTCGTCCAGCTGTGTGATAACCAAAGACGAAGGTCTGTTGAAGCGCGGTGTCAACAGTGATCTGTGTCGTTGCAAGTTTGCGGTAATGAATCCCGAGCGCACCTATACGCTCCCTGCCTACCAAACCGCGGCAGGCGGCACGGACATCATGATGCACACCATGGAACGCTATTTCTCCAAATACACGGAGATGACGCTGACTGACCATATTGCGGAAGCACTGATGCGCACCGTGAAAGACACGCTTCCTCTGGTGCTCAAAGAGCCTGACAACTACAGGTATCGCGCACAGATTATGTGGGCCGGATCGCTCGCCCACAATGACCTCACGGAGTGTGGTACGGAAAAGGATTTCGGAACTCATCGTCTGGAGCATGAACTGAGTGCGCTGTTCGGTGTCACTCACGGCGCTGGCCTTGCGGCCTTGTGGCCGTCGTGGGCACGCTACGTCATGGCCAGGCACCAGGACCGCTTCGTCCAGTTTGCCGTCAACGTGATGGGTGTGACGCTGGATTTTGCGAATCCGCAACGTACTGCAGAACAGGGAATTGAAGCTATGGAACGTTTCTACCGCGAGATTGGAATGCCTGTCAACATCCACGAACTGCTGGGACGCGACATTACGGACGAGGAGATTGAAGTGATGGTGGACAAGTGTTCGCGCGGCGGAACCATCACCGTCGGAGCGATGGAGGTGTTGGGACAGCAGGAGATGCGCGACATCTACCGGATGGCGCGGTAAAGCCCCTACTCTACTATTAAAATTCTTTAATATCTCAGCGTATATTTGCCGTATAGTGTGGAAATTCGTAACTTTGCTACAATGAAACTACGCAGTCACACCTTCATGTTGCTCCTCCTGATGACGCTGTCGGTAGCAGCGCAGAAGCACAATAAACAGACATCCCGTCAGAAAGAGCAGGTGTCTGCCGAGGAACTGGCACGCCAAGAACGCATCCAAAGAATGACTATGGCCACTCAGCGCATCATGGTCATTGACAGTGTCGTGGTGGACAAGAAAGACTTCCTTCAGCAGTATCACCTCAACCCCGAAGAAGGACGCATCGACTCCTACGACCATTTCTTCCACACGCAGCAGCAGCCTCATGCTTATGTCTATCTCAATGCCATAGGCAGTCTCTGCATCCAGTCGCTGGAGGACGAGGCTGGAACCGTCAACCTCTATGCCAGCGACAAGGAAGGCAACGGGTGGACGGATCCTCGCCCCCTGCAAGGCATCAACGACACGCTACAGTACCAGCGCGTCAACTACCCCTTCATGATGCCCGACGGCCTCACGCTCTACTTTGCAGCCGAGGGCGGTGACGGACTTGGAGGCTACGACATCTACGTTACCACGTACGATGCGGAGGAAGATCGTTTCCTTACTCCCGAGAATATCGGAATGCCCTTCAATTCGGAAGCCAACGACTATATGTTGGTCATCAACGAATACGACCGCATCGGGTGGTTTGCCACCGACCGCAGGCAGGAAGAGGGCAAGGTGTGCATCTACACCTTTGTTCCTGCAGACGTGCGGCAGTCCTATGACCCGGAGGCGTATTCCGAGGAGCAGATAGCGCGTTTTGCACAGATTGCCGACATCACAGAGACCTGGCAGAAACCTGACATTGACGAGGCACTGGAACGTCTGAAAAAGGTGAAGGAAAGGCGTGACGGCAACGACAAGAACACCGCATTTACCTTTGTCATCAACGACGATGTGGACTATCATCAGTTGACCGACTTCAAGGCTGCTGGCAATGCGCAACGCTATCAACAACTGGTCAAGCTGTACGCGCAGCAGGCTGCACAGAGGCAGTCTATGGAGCAAGCACGCGAACGCTACGGCAAGGCGACGGCCGACGAGAAACGCCGTCTGGCACCGAGCATCGTGGAGGCTGAACAGCAGCAGCACCAGTTGCGTGCAGACATCCGCAAACTGGAGAAACAAATCAGAAACGAGGAAATCACCTTCCTTAAAGAACAAAACTGACTATGAAAAGAAAAATCCCTGAATCAGAGTTGATTATCAATAGTGACGGTTCGTGCTTCCATTTGCATCTGCGCCCGGAACAGCTCGCCGACAAGGTCATTCTCGTGGGCGACCCTGGACGCGTGGACACCGTCACGGCCCATTTCGACACGAAGGAGTGCACCGTAAGCAACCGGGAGTTCCGCACCGTTACAGGCACCTATAAAGGCAAGCGCATCACGGTGCAGGCCACGGGCATTGGGTGTGACAACATTGACATCGTGGTCAACGAATTAGACTCGCTGGCCAACATCGACTATGACACCCGTGAGGTACGCGATGACCACCGTACCTTGACACTCGTGCGCATCGGCACCTGCGGAGGACTGCAACCCTTCACACCTATCGGCACCTTTGTGGCCTCCGTCAAGAGTATCGGTTTCGATGGCCTGCTCAATTTCTACGACGGACGCAATGCGGTCTGCGATTTGGACATGGAGGAAGCCTTCAAACGCCACATGCACTGGAATCCGCTGTTGGCGGCTCCTTATGTGGCACAGGCCGACACTCGTCTCGTTGACCGCATAGCCAAGGACGACATGGTGCGGGGCTACACCATTGCCTGCGGGGGCTTCTATGGTCCGCAAGGCCGACAGTTACGCATTCCCTTGGCCGACCCCACGCAGAACGAAAAGGTGGAAAGTTTTGCCTACGACGGCTTGCGCATCTGCAACTTCGAGATGGAGTCGAGTGCCTTGGCCGGACTGTCCTCGCTGCTCGGCCATGAGGCCATGACCTGCTGCATGGTCATTGCCAACCGCTATGCGCAGGAGATGAACACAGAATACAAGGCATCCATAGACACGCTGATTGAAAAGGTTCTCGACAGGATATAAATGCAACAGGACACCATCTGCGCCCTGGCCACCAAGCCTGGGGGCGCCTTAGCCGTCATTCGGATTTCCGGGAAACAGTCGCTAACAATTCTTTCCCGTATCTTCACCCATAACATTGTCGAGGCACAGGCAAACACCATTGTCCACGGCTTTGTCATGAACCATAATGAAGTGGTAGACGAGGTGCTCGTTTCCGTGTTCCGTGCCCCACATTCCTATACGGGAGAAGACAGTGCCGAGGTGTCGTGCCACGGGAGTTCATACGTCGTCGATCAAATCATCCAGCTACTCATTGCCAATGGTTGCCGTATGGCGCATCCTGGAGAATATACGCAGCGCGCCTACCTCAACGGAAAGCTCGACCTTTCTCAAGCCGAGGCCGTGGCCGACCTTATTGCGGCCAACAACAAGGCTACCCATCGCCTGGCCGTCAGCCAACTGCGCGGCGGCATTTCCAACGAGTTGTCCACGTTGCGCGACCAGTTGCTCCACCTGACCTCCCTGCTTGAACTCGAACTTGATTTCTCCGACCATGAAGACCTCGAATTTGCCGACCGCACCAAACTGCTCGAACTTGCCCGGCATTTGGATGACCATATCCGCCGCCTGACCGACTCGTTTCAGACGGGGCAAGCCATCAAGCAAGGCATCCCCGTGGCCATTGTCGGCAAGACCAACGTAGGGAAATCGACCCTACTCAACCAGCTATTGAAGGAAGAACGTGCCATCGTGTCGGACATCCACGGCACAACGCGCGACACCATTGAGGATGTCATGGACATTCGTGGCGTGCAGTTTCGCTTCATTGACACTGCAGGTCTCCGGCCAACCGATGATACGGTAGAACAAATAGGTATAGAGCGCACCTACCAGTCCATCGACAAGGCTCGTATCGTACTTTGGCTCATTGACGCCACCCCTTCGCAGGAAGAGCTTGAAGACATAATACAACGCACATCCGACAAGGCATTGATCATCGTGTCCAACAAGTCAGACCAGCACACCCCCACCCTGCCCGAACGTGCCGTTCTTTATCCGCATCTCGCTGTCAGTGCCAAGTTCGGCAGCAACATGGAGCAACTGGAAAACCTCATCTATGAAGCCGCCAAGATTCCCGACATCAAGGAATCAGATGTCATCGTCACCAATGCGCGCCATTATGAAGCCTTGCTTCGCGCCCAGACGGACTTACAGGAGGTCATCAGTGGTCTCGACCGCCAGCTCTCCGGCGACCTCATCGCCGAATCCCTGCGCCTCGTCCTGTCCGACCTTGCCGCCATTACCGGCCAAGGGCAGATAACCCCCAACGAAGTGCTCCAAAACATCTTTAGCCACTTCTGCATCGGGAAGTAACGCCGAATTTCGGAGATGCAAGTCAAAAGACAAGCAACTAAAAACGGGAAGTGACCGTTGTTTGCGAACAATTCCTTCATTCCGATCCGAATGGACCTATTGTTTGCGAACAATGCCTTCATTCCGATCCGAATGGACCTATTGTTTGCGAACA
>CAVBXH010000022.1:0-31228 GCA_963599475.1 Acutalibacteraceae bacterium
TCCACGAGGTTGATCTCCACCATGTCCATGTTGCAGAAGTAGTCGAAGTTGTGGTCCTTGTCCCAGACGTAGGCCACGCCGCCCGACATTCCTGCGGCGAAGTTGCGGCCGGTCTGTCCCAGCACGACCACGCGTCCGCCCGTCATGTATTCGCAGCAGTGGTCGCCTGCGCCCTCAATGACGGCAATGGCGCCGGAGTTTCTTACGCCGAAGCGTTCGCCTACCTTGCCGTTGATGTACAGCTCGCCGCTGGTGGCTCCGTAGAGACCCGTGTTGCCGGCGATGATGTTGTCCTCGGCGTTGAAGTTGGAGCGCACGGGCGGCAGGATGGCGATGCGTCCGCCGGAGAGTCCCTTGGCGAAGTAGTCGTTGGTCTCGCCCTCCAGTTTGAAGGACACGCCCTTGTTGAGGAATGCGCCGAACGACTGTCCTGCCGAGCCTTTGAACTTCACGTTAACGGTCTGGTCGGGCAGGCCCTCCTGGCCGTAGCGCAGGGCGACAGTGCCAGCGAGCATGGCACCCACGGCGCGGTCGGTGTTCTTGATGGCGAAGTCGAGGTTGACCTCCTCCTGGCGTTCCAGTGCCGGCTCCGCTCCGCGTATCATCTGTGCGTCGAGCGAGTTGGCATCGGCTGGGGCGGCCGTGGCCGGCACGTGGCAGAGGGCCGACTGGCTGTCGCCTTCCTTGAAGAGCAGGCGGCGGAAGTCGAGCACGGGCTTTCGGCTGTTGTCGCCTTCCGCGTCCTTGACGAGGGCCAACTCCGTGTGTCCCACGATGTCGTTGAGGTGGCGGAAGCCCATCTCAGCCAGGTATTCGCGCACCTCCTGTGCCAGGAAGGTGAAGTAGTTGACGAGGTATTCGTAGCGTCCCATGAAGTGCTTGCGCAGCTCCGGGTTTTGTGTGGCCACGCCCATCGGACACGTGTTAAGGTTGCATTTGCGCATCATCATACAGCCCAGCACGATGAGCACTGACGTGCCGAAGCCGAACTCCTCTGCGCCCATCAGCGCCATAAGGATGACGTCGCGGCCGGTCTTGATCTGGCCGTCCACCTGCAGGCGCACCTGTCCGCGCAGGCCGTTCTTAACCAGCGTCTGCTGTGTCTCGCTCAGACCTATCTCGGGCGAGATGCCAGCGAAGCGCATGCTGCTGGCTGGCGATGCCCCCGTGCCGCCCTCGGCACCGCTGATGACGATGAGGTCGGCCTTGGCCTTGGCCACACCGGCGGCAATGGTTCCCACGCCGCTCTCGGCCACGAGCTTCACGCTGATGGCGGCGTGCGGGTTGACGTGCTTTAGGTCGAAGATGAGCTGTGCCAAGTCTTCGATGGAGTAGATGTCGTGGTGGGGTGGGGGCGAGATAAGGCTGATGCCGGGGATGCTGTGGCGCGTCTTGGCAATCACCTCGTTGACTTTGAAGCCGGGCAACTGGCCGCCCTCACCGGGCTTGGCACCCTGTGCCACCTTGATTTGTATCTCTTCCGCGTTGACGAGGTATTCCGTCGTGACACCGAAGCGTCCGCTGGCCACCTGCTTGGTCTTCGACGACAGCGAGATGCCGTCAACGGTGCTGTGGAAGCGTTCGGAGTCCTCACCGCCTTCACCGGTATTGCTGCGTGTGCCCAGCTTGTTCATAGCCAGACAGATGGCCTCGTGCGCCTCCTTCGAGAGTGCGCCGAACGACATGGCTCCCGAGACGAAGTGCTTGACGATGGCCTCTACAGGCTCCACCTCGTCCACGGGGATGGGGTTCTTCTTGAAGCCGAGGAAGTCGCGGATGAAGATGGGCTTATCCTTGTCGTCCACCAAGTGGGCAAACTCCTTGTATTTCGCATAGTTGCCTGTGCGCGTGGCCTGTTGCAGGGTGGAGATGGTCTCCGGGTTCCAGGCGTGGCGGATGCCGTCCTTGCGCCAGTGGAACTGTCCCTGGTTGGGCAGGAATGCCTCGGCGAGGGACGTCGCGTCGTTGCCTGTGGCGAAGGCTTTGTCGTGGAGCATGATGGCATCGCGGGCGATGCGCTCCAGTCCGATGCCGCCGATGGTGCTCACCGTCGTGCCGAAATAGGCTTTCAGGAGGCTCTCGTTGAGTCCGATGCTCTCGAAGATCTTAGCGCCGCGATAGCTGCGGATGGTGGAGATGCCCATCTTTGCCATAATCTTGAACAGTCCCTTCTTGACGGCCTTGATGTAGTTGGCCTCGGCAGTGCCGTAGTCTTCCTGTATCTTATGCCGCTTCACGAGGTCGTCGAGGATGGCAAACGTCATGTAGGGGCACAGCGCCGATGCGCCATAGCCCAACAGCAGGGCGGCGTGCATGGTCTCACGGATCTCGCCGCTCTCCACGATAAGGGCGGTCTGGACGCGCTTGCCGACACTGATGAGGTAGTGGTGTACGGCGCTGACGGCCAGCAGGGAGGGGATGGCGGCGTGGTCTTTGTCCACCTCGCGGTCCGAGAGGATGATGTAGTTGTAGCCGGCATCGACAGACTGCTCCGCGTCGTGGCAGAGCTTCGTCAGCGCGTCGCGCAGACCGTCCTCGGCCTTCTTGCATTCGAAGAGCATGGGCAGTTTGACGGTGTTGAAGCCCTTGTAGCGGATGTTGCAGAGAATGTCGAGCTGGGTGTTGTTCAGAATGGGGTGGGGCAGGCGCACCATCTTGCAGTTGCTCTCGTCGGGGGTGAGGATGCCCGAACCCACGCGGCCGATGTATTCGGTGAGCGACATGACGAGCGACTCGCGGATGGAGTCGATTGCGGGATTGGTGACCTGCGCAAACTGCTGGCGGAAATAGTTGAAGAACGTCTGCGGACGGTCGCTCAGCACAGCCAGCGGTGTGTCGTTGCCCATAGCGGCAGTAGGCTCTACGCCGTTGACGGCCATCGGGGCGATGGTGCCGTCGACGTCTTCCTCGCCGTAGCCGAACATCACCTCCTTCTGCAGGAGGTTGTCCACGGCGTTGTCCACGTGGCGACCGCTCTTGAGCTTCTCCAGCTGGATGCGGTTGGTGGAAAGCCACTGACGGTAGGGGTGCTCCTTGGCGAGCTGTTCCTTGATTTCGCCGTCGTAGTAGATCTTTCCTTCCTGCGTATCGATGAGCAGGATTTTACCCGGCTGCAGGCGTCCCTTCTCGGCCACTTCCGTGGGGTCGAAGTCGATGACACCCGTCTCGGAAGCCACCACCATCGTGTCGTTCTTGGTGATGGTGTAGCGGGCGGGACGCAGACCGTTGCGGTCGAGCATACCACCGGCAAAGCGGCCGTCGCTGAAGAGTAGGGCGGCGGGGCCGTCCCACGGCTCCATCAGGATGGAGTGGTATTCGTAGAAGGCCTTGAGGTCTTCGGAGATGGGGTTCTTGTCGTTGAACGACTCGGGCACGAGGACGCTCATGGCGTGGGGCAGCGACAGACCGCTCATCACGAAGAACTCCAGTACGTTGTCGAGTGAGGCGGAGTCGCTCATGCCCGGCTGTACGATGGGCGAGATGGCGGGGGTCAGCGGTGAGTCGTCCTTCAGCAGTACGCTCTCGCGTGCCTGCATCCAGCCGCGGTTGCCCCGGATGGTGTTGATCTCACCGTTGTGGGCCAACAGGCGGAACGGCTGTGCCAACGACCACGTGGGGAAGGTGTTGGTGCTGAAACGCGAGTGGACAAGTGCCAGACCGCTGGTGAAATAGGGGTTGGAGAGGTCGGGGAAATACTCGCGCAGCTGGCGGCTGGTGAGCATGCCTTTATATACGATGTTGGTGTTGCTCAGCGAACAGATGTAGAAGTCCTCGTCGCTGACGCGATGCTCAATCTTCTTGCGGATGACGTAGAGCGTGCGTGGAAACTCGGGCACGCGGTCGTCGGCCACACCAGTCACGAACACCTGCTTGATGTCGGGCTCGTTGCTTAGGGCTGCCTGGCCGAGACAGTCGGGGTTGACAGGCACGTTGCGCAGGTGCATCAGTTGCAGTCCCTCGCGCTCGATCTCCTCAATCATGATGCTGAGAATCTCCTGCTGGCGCTCCTTGTCTTTCGGCAGGAACACCAGTCCGGTGCCGTACTTGCCCTTCTCGGGTACGGGAATGCCTTGCAGCAGTATGAACTCATGGGGAATCTGGAGCATGATGCCTGCTCCGTCGCCCGTCTTCTTGTCGGCACCCTCTGCACCGCGGTGCTGCATGTTCTCCAGCACGCGCAACGCATTGTCCACCAGGTCGTGGCTCTTGTTGCCATGGATGTTGACGACCATGCCCACACCACAGGCATCGTGTTCAAAGTCACGCTGGTAAAGCCCTTGTTGGTTGTTTGTTTGCTTACATTCTGTCATATTATCCTCTGTTATAACTTGCGTTTTGTGCGCAAAATTACGAAAAAAGTTAGCAAGATGATAAGGCAGTGCGCGTTTTCTTTCTACAAATGGATGGTTAATGACGAACTGTAAGCGAAACGACAGTAACCGCTTATAATCCGTAAATGTAGACGTTTAAAATATTATAATCAGTAAGTAATATGCAAAAAGATGGGTTTCTGTGCCGTTTTCTCGTGCAGATTATTTACTTTTGCACCCGTGAAACAGCATCTTTTCCAACTGCTACTGATGTTCCTGCTGATGGCTTTCGGCTCGCAGCAGGAGGTCTTTGCATCGGAACGTATGGACGGAACGGTGCCGGAGACCGACCGTATCTACGACAACAGTAGCAGGCACGTGCCGTTTGGCGAGGCATTGATCACCGACGGCCACGACGGTTGCAACATCGCGGCACCGCGGGTGCAGCGGTTGCCGGCAACGGGCCACGGTCGCTCGGCAGTCCACCGTCTGGCGCAGGTTTCACAGAAGACGAAAACAACACTTGTCCACGCCCGCTATGACGGACGCCGTCGCAGGGAGGCTGCGCCCTATGAGCGGGGAGCCTCATGCCAGTATTATGTCATTGCCCTGCGGCGGATATTGTGTTAGCGGTGTGTTTGCAGTCGGCCATACAGGCCACAATTCCTTTATTTCATTTCGCAACAACACACCTATTTATATTTATTAAAAGCAATACACAATTATGGCAAGTTACAAACACATGGAGATGGCCAAGGCTCTCTCCAACGATTCACGCATAGAAATCCGCAAAGGTTTTTTGGGTCTCAGCACCAGTCTTTACTACACGCCCACGGGGGCTAAAATCAATCTGATGGTCAACGAGTATGCAGCAGACATGGAAAAACGCCTTACGAGACTCCTGCAGAAGGACGGTGGAGAATGGCGTTTGGAGGTGGAGAACGGCAAATTGCCCACCGTGCCTGTAGGGCAGTTCCGTCTGGAAGCGGCCTATGCGCAGGACGGGGAATACCTGGCCTTGCAGCTGTTCCGCTTTGTCGACTTCACCTATTCGCCGCATAGCGAGATGGTAGTCTATGAGGGCGACGATGCTAAGGCTGTCTATGCCGTGCTTTGATAGCACCGCGTGACACGATGGAAAATGGGGCTGTTGCAGGATACTGCACAGCCCCATTTTTCAATGTGCTTCGAGCCAGTTGCTGCCCCATCCGCAGTCGGCTACCAACGGGACGCGGAGCGTGATGGCACCCTCCATCTCTTCCAGCACGATACGCTCCACCTGTTGGCGTTCTTCGGGATAGACCGAGAAGTTGAGTTCGTCGTGCACCTGGAGAATCATCTTGCTGCGGATGCCCTCGTCCTGGAACCGCCTGAGGATGCGTGCCATGGCCACCTTGATGATATCGGCGGCGGTGCCCTGTATCGGTGCGTTGATGGCGTTGCGCTCGGCGAAGCCGCGCACCACGCTGTTGGCACTGTTGATGTCGGGCAGATAGCGGCGACGGCCGAACAGGGTGGTGACGTAGCTCTGGTGGCGCGCCACGGCCTTGGCCTGTTCCATGTAGTCGTGCACCTGCGGGAATGTGTCAAAGAAGCCGTCTATCAGCTGTTTAGCCTCACTGCGGTCGATGTCGAGTCGCTCGGCCAGTCCGAACACGGTGATGCCGTAGATGATGCCGAAATTGGCGCGCTTCGACTTCGTTCGTTCGTCGCGCGTCACGGCACTGATGTCTTTCTTGTAGATGTTGGCGGCAGTGGCAGCGTGCAGGTCTTTGCCTTCGCGAAACACGCTGATCATGTGCTCGTCGCCGCTGAGGTGGGCCATCACGCGAAGCTCTATCTGACTGTAGTCGGCGGAGAAGAAGAGGCAGCCGGGTTCGGGAATGAAAGCCTTGCGGATTTCCTTGCCGTCTTCGCCACGCACGGGGATGTTCTGCAGGTTAGGGTCGCTGGACGAGAGACGGCCCGTGGCGGTGACGGTCTGGTTGAACGACGTATGGATATGGCCGGTACGGGGGTTGATGAGTTGGGGTAGGGCGTTGATGTAGGTGCCGAGGAGTTTCTTGAGTCCGCGGTGTTGCAGGATGCGGTCTACGATGGTGTGCTTGTGGCGCAGCTGCTGGAGCACTTCCTCGCTGGTCACATACTGCCCGGTCTTGGTTTTCTTGGGTTTCTCCACGATTTTCAGTTTGCCGAACAGGATCTCACCCACTTGTTTGGGTGATGCGATGTTGAAGGTCTCGCCGGCCAAGGTGTAGATTTCCCGTTCGATGAGGTTCATGCGTTCGGTCAGCTGTGCGGAGGTCTCGGCCAGTGAGGCGGTGTCGATGCGTACACCGTTCATCTCCATCTCGGCCAGGACGGGCATCAGGGGCATCTCGATGTCGTAGAAGAGGCGTTCGGCATCGTGGTCCCGGAGCAGCGGCTCAAGGCGGTTTTTCAGTTGCAGGGTGATGTCGGCATCCTCGGCGGCATATTCATACACCTGCTCGGGTGTGAGGTCGCGCATCGATCGCTGTCCCTTTCCCTTCGGTCCGATGAGTTCGTCGATGTGGATGGTGCGGTAGTGGAGGTAGGTCTCGGCCATATAGTCCATGTTGTGGCGTAGCTCGGGTTGGAGGAGGTAGTGGGCAATCATGGTGTCCCATAGTGGACCTTGCAGGTGGATGCCGTAGTTGCGCAGCACCTCCAGGTCGTATTTCAGATTCTGTCCGACCTTCATCGTTTTCGGATTCTCGTACACGGGGCGGAAGAGGTCCACGATGCGCTGTGCCTCGGCGCGGTCTGCCGGCACGGGAACGTAATAGGCTTCGTGTTCCTTCGCGGAAAAGCTCAATCCGACGAGTTCGGCGTCGATGGCCACGGTGGAAGTGGTCTCTGTGTCCAGACTGAGAATTTCAACTGTCATAAAATAATCACAAATCCGCCGCATTTCTTCCTCATTATCAACGAGATAATATTGATGCAGGGTTGTTTTCAGGCTCTCATAATTCGAAAATTCGGCGTCGCCTGCATCCTCGGGCGCAAATTCTGCAAAGAGAGAAGGCTCGGTGTTGACAACCGTTTGCGTTTTTTGTGGCTTTTTAACAATTCGGTTTATCACGCTCTTCAGCTCCAGTTCTTCGAGCAGTGGAAGGAGCTTGTCCTCGTTGGGTGGGGTCACCTGTAGTGCATCGAGGTCGAGTTGGATGGGAACGTCGGTTTTGATGGTGGCGAGGAAGTACGACATGCGGATGTCGTCGACATGGGTCTCGACCTTCGTCTTCAGCGCACCCTTTAGTTCGGCGGTGCGGCTCAGGAGTTGGTCGATGCTTCCAAACTGTTCGATGAGTTTCACGGCGGTCTTCTCGCCCACGCCGGGACAGCCGGGAAAGTTGTCGGCGGAGTCGCCCATCAGGGCCAGCAGGTCGATGACTGCGGTAGGGGAGGGGATGCCGTATTTCGCCTGAACCTCATTGGGACCCATCACCTCGTAGCCGCCGCCATGGCGCGGACGATAGATGCGTACATGGTCGGTGACCAGTTGTCCGTAGTCTTTGTCGGGGGTGAGCATGAAGGTGTCTACGCCCCTGTTGCCGGCCTGGGTGGCCAGCGTGCCTATCACGTCGTCGGCCTCGTAGCCGTCCACCTGTAGGATGGGGATGTTCCACGCTGCCAGCAGTTTCTTGATGATGGGCACGGCCTTGCTGATGTCCTCTGGCGTGGCCTCGCGCTGTGCCTTGTAGGCCGGGAAGGCTTCGCTACGGAAGGTGGGGCCATGGGGGTCGAAGGCCACGCCGATGTGGGTGGGTTGCTCTTTGGCGAGCACTTCCTGGAGGGTATTGATAAAGCCGACGATGGCCGACGTGTTAAGCCCCTTGGAGTTGATGCGCGGATTCTTGATGAAGGCGTAATAGGAGCGGTAAATCAGTGCGTAGGCGTCTAAAAGGAACAGTTTATTCATAACATTGTTTATTTTCTGCGTAAAATTACTAAATTATTTCTCATTCCTGCGAGAATTTCGCTATTTTTGCACCAAATTTTAGCAATATGGACTATTTATCACTCATCAGACAGCCGATAGAAGCGGAATTCCGTGATTTTGTGGCATTGATGGACAGCAATCTGACGCATAGTGAAGGACTGCTCGAACAGGTGTTGATGCACATCCGGCAGCGCGGAGGGAAGCGTATGCGACCCATGTTGACCCTGCTGATGGCCAAGAACTACGGTACGGTGTCGATGGTGACACAGTATGCGGCGGTGGGCTTGGAATTGCTCCATACGGCCTCGCTGGTCCACGACGACGTGGTGGACGAGAGCAGCGAGCGTCGTGGACAGGCATCGGTCAATGCGGTCTATAACAACAAGGTGGCGGTGTTGGTCGGCGATTTCATCCTTTCCACGGCACTGCTCAACGTGTCGAAGACGGGCAACCAGCGCATCGTGCAGTATCTGGCTGAGCTGGGGCGCACGCTGGCTGCAGGGGAAATCCTGCAGCTGTCCAACATCCGGAACCAGGATATCAGCGAGGAGGTTTATTTCCAGGTAGTTCGACAGAAGACGGCTGCCCTTTTCGAGGCTTGCGCGGTGATTGGTGCACTGTCTACGGGGGCTTCCGATGTAGAGATAGACAAGGTGCGGGCATTCGGACAGAAGCTGGGCATCATGTTCCAGATTCGTGACGACATCTTCGACTACTACGACTCGAAAGAGGTGGGGAAGCCGACGGGCAACGATATGTCTGAGGGTAAACTGACGCTACCGGTCATCTATGCACTGAACAATAATCCGATGGAGTCCATGCTGACACTGGCCAGAAAGGTGAAGGACGGCACGGTGAACAAGGACGAGATTGCCGTCTTGGTGGAGTTTACCAAGACGTATGGCGGCATAGACTATGCGGAGCGGAAGATGCAGGAAATGAGGACGTTCTGCATGGACTACATCGCAAGTAGCGTAAAAGAAAAGGCAATCGGGGATGCCCTGACTGCCTATGTGGATTACGTGATAGCACGAAGCGTCTAAAAGAACTTGGTGTCGTGGCCAATCACTTCGCTCAACAACTGGTTGGCGAGGCGCGACGTGCCCATGCGGAACCACTGGTTGGTGAGCCATTGCTCGCCCAGCACTTCCTTGACAATGGTGTACATCGTCACGGCATCCATCACGCTGTTGAGACCGCCTGCCGGCTTGAAACCGATTTGGATGCCCGTCTTCTCGTAGTATTCCTTGATGGCCTGACACATCACGTAGGCGGCCTCTGGCGTTGCCGCAGGCTCCAACTTACCGGTGGAGGTCTTGATGTAGTCGGCACCGGCATAAATGGCGAGTATCGAGGCTTTCTTGATGTTCGATGCCGTCTTCAGACAGCCTGTTTCGAGGATGACCTTCATCTTCCGGTCACCGCAGACCTGTTTCAGTTCGGAGATGTCGTCCGCCACTTCTTCATAGTTGCCGCTAAGGAACTTGCCCACGGGCATCACGATGTCTATCTCTGTGGCGCCGTCTTTGAGGGCGAGGGCGGTCTCTGCTACCTTCACCTCTATCAACGCCTGGGAGGACGGGAAACTGCCGCTCACACAGGCAATCTCCACACCGTCCACCTCAAGGGCTTCGCTCACGGTCTTCGCAAAGCAGGGGTAGACGCAGATGGTGGCTACGTGAGGCAACTCGGGATACTGTTCGTCAAACTGGTTGACGCGCTCGGTAAAGGCCAGCACGCTGTCCTCTGAATCGGTGGTCTTCAGCGTGGTGAGTTCCACGCTTCCCATCAGGAATTTCTTCACTTCGAGGGTGTCGTTCTCATGCACTTTCTCGGCAATAATCCGACGAACAGCTTCGCGAACCTCGTCGTCCGACAGGTCGCAGTGGTAGAGGCTTAACGCCTTCTCGTACTTGTTTTCGTCTGTGGTGTAGTTGGGTTTGTTTGCCATATTTTTCTTCTTCTTTGTTATTCTTTGTTGTGAGTGTCCATGCAAATGGTGACGGGGCCGTCGTTGAGCAGTTCTACTTTCATGTCGGCTCCAAACTCGCCCGTGCCCACGGGTTTGTCCATGGCTTCGCTGAGCTGCTGGCAGAAGGCTTCGTAGAGTGGTATAGAAATCTCGTGGCGGGCGGCACGAAACCAGGAGGGGCGATTGCCTTTCTTGTAGCTGGCGTAGAGCGTAAACTGGCTTACCACGAGAGCCTCACCGCCTTCGTCCATAACAGAACGGTTCATCACACCGTCCTTGTCATCGAAGATGCGTAGTCCGACAATCTTCTTGACAAGCCACTCCACGTCCTCTGTGCGGTCTTCTTCGCACACGCCAAGGAGTATCAGCAACCCCTTGCCGATGCGGGAGTGTACCTGTCCTGCTATCGTCACGCTTGCGTGCTGTACGCGCTGTATCACTGCTCTCATACTGCAAAGGTACGATTAAGCGAGTAGAAAACAAAAGAAAAGCCTGTTTTTCTTTTGTTTTCTTGTCCTAGGCATATCCTAGGCAAGCCCTAGGCAAGCCCTAGGCAGGTCTAGGCAAGACCTTCGCAAGACTGAGGACTTGCCTAGGACTTGCCTAAGTCTTGCCTGGGGCGAAGGAACTCCCTTACAAGTCCTTGCTAAGAGCCTGCTGAGAGAAGTGATCGATGATGATTTTCGCCTTACTCTCGCCCACGATTGCGGCGAGCGTCTCTATACTGGCCTCTTTGACGCGCTTCACGCTCTTTAGGGCCTTCAACAGACTGTCTCGTGTCTTCGGTCCGATACCTTTGATGTCGTCCAACTCGCTGTGTAACTGATGCTTGGAACGCTTGTCTCGGTGAAATGTAATGGCAAAACGGTGCACTTCATCCTGTATTTGCGTCAGCAGACGGAATAGGTCGCTGTCGGGCTTCATCCCGATGACCTTTGGTGGGAAGCCGTAAAGCAGTTCGTGGGTGCGGTGGCGGTCGTCCTTGGCGAGACC
This sequence comes from Acutalibacteraceae bacterium, assembly GCA_963599475.1. Taxonomy (GTDB): domain Bacteria; phylum Bacteroidota; class Bacteroidia; order Bacteroidales; family Bacteroidaceae; genus Prevotella. The sequence continues at coordinate 11,240 of CAVBXH010000022.1, forward strand.
TGCAATGGGGATGGTAAGATGCAGCTCGTCCTCAACCACTTCGCGAATCATCTCCATCTGCCCTTTTCCGCCGTCGGCGATGATGAGGTCGGGTAGGGGTTGTTGCTCCTCCACCAAGCGGCGATAGCGCCGTCCCACCACCTCCTTCATACTGGCGTAGTCGTCTGCCCCTTCGACGGTCTTGATGGTGTATTTTCGGTAGTCCTGTTTCGACGGCTTAGCCTTTTTGAACACTACGCACGCCGCCACGGCATCCGTGCCGGAGATATTGGAGTTGTCGAAGCACTCGATGTGGTAGGGGAGGCTGGGTAATTGCAGGGCATCCTGGAGCTTCTTCATCAGTTGTACGGAACGCTGTTCGGGATTGAGTTTCTCGGCCTGTTTCAGCCGGTCGAAACGGTATTGCTTCCCGTTCATGAGCGACAGCTCCAGCAGCGTTTTCTTGTCGCCGCGCTGTGGCACGGTAACGGTGACACCCTCCAGCGGCAGGTCAATTTCCTGGGGGAGGATGACCTCTCGTGCGTTGCTTTGGAACCGGCTACGCATCTCAACGACGGCCAGTTGGAGAAGTTCTTCATCGCGCTCGTCCAACCGTTTCTTGTATTCGAACGTGAAGCTTTGGTTGACGGCACCGTTGGCCACGTGGATGTAGTTCACGAAGGCCGTGTTTTCCTCGTTGGTGACCGTCAGCACGTCCACGTTGTCGATGGTGTGGCTCACCACCTCGCTCTTGGCCACAAACTGGTTGATGAGCAGGTAGCGTCGCTTCAGTTCCTCGGCCTCTTCAAAGCGCAACTCTTCGGCCAGTTCCATCATTTCTGTTTTCATGCTTCGCAGCACGTTACGGGTGTTCCCCTTCAGTATTTCGCGTGCCTGTTCGATGTTGTGGCGGTAGTCTTCTGCTGTCTGTTTGCCGACGCACGGTGCACCACAGTTTTTGATGTGGTATTCCAGACAGACTTGGTGTTTCTTTAGACTGATGTCCTGCGGCGTGATAGGGAAGCGACAACTACGTGGATGGTATAGTTTACGGATGAGGTCGAGCACGGCATTCATAGTGCCTATGTGGGAGTAGGGGCCGTAGTAAGTGCCCCATTTCTTGTTGATGGTGCGTGTGCTGAAGATGCGTGGCAGGTATTCCTTGGTGATGCAGATGCTGGGGTAGGTCTTGCCGTCCTTCAGCAGTACATTGTAGCGTGGGTTATATTTCTTGATGAGGGCGTTTTCAAGCAACAGGGCATCCTCCTCCGTGTTGACCACCGTGTAGCTGATGTTGTGAATCTTAGATACTAGTACCTTGGTTTTGAATCGGTCTACCTCGGTTTGGAAGTAGGACGAGACACGCGACTTCAGACGTTTGGCCTTGCCGACATAGATAATAGTGCCGTCTTCGTCGTAGTATTGGTAACTGCCGGGTTTCTCCGGCATGGTTGCTACGATGGCCTTTAGTTTTTTGAGGCGTGTCTCGTTCTCTTCCTTCGTCATGGTAGTGTTCCTCGTTTCACGTGAAACAGAATTCGTGGTTTATATGACCATCAGCGTGGTCACGTCTACGTCATTCTCCAAGTATTCCCGTCCGTGCAGTCCTTCGTCGGTTATTTCGATAATGAAGTTCATGTAGACTTTCTTGGGGTTGAAGTGGTTCACTAATTTCAAGGTGGCCTTGGCCGTTCCTCCCGTAGCCAACAGGTCGTCGTGGATGAGCACGACATCATCCGAGGTAATAGAGTCGAGGTGCATCTCGACGGTGTCTACGCCATACTCTTTAGAGAACGATTCCTTGATGACCGTCGACGGCAGTTTTCCGGGTTTTCTGGCCAATACGACACCGGCACCCAGTCGGGTGGCGAGGGCTGCCGCCATGATGAAGCCGCGGCTTTCGATGCCGACAATCTTGGTGATGCCTTTGTCCTTGTACAGTTCGTACATTTCCTCAACCATGATTTGCATACACTCTGCATTTTTATAGAGCGTTGTCACGTCCCTGAAGTTGATGCCCTTCTTCGGAAAGTCGGGAATGCATCGCAGGTTTTTTAATAATACTGGATTGTTCATAATGTTGTTGTTATATAAATGATGAATATCTGTTTCACGTGAAACTTTATCTTCCGAGCAATACGAGCAGTACATTGATGTCGCTGGGGGACACGCCCGGAATACGGCTGGCCTGTGCCAGTGTTTCGGGGTCAATGTCTGTCAGTTTCTGCCGTGCTTCCGTGCTCAGCTGGTGTAAGTCGTTGTAGATAAAATGACCTTTTATTCGGATGTCCTCCAGCCGGTGCATCTTGTCCGCAACGATTCTTTCGCGCTCGATGTAACCTTTGTATTTGATGTTTACTTCCACCGCTTCCTTGATTTCATCGCGGCGGTTGGACGGTCGGTACAGCTCTCGCTCCAGTTCCGGTATGACCTGTGCCAGTTTGTCAATGCTCAGTTCTGGACGGGCAATGAGGTCGTCCAGCTTACAGCCATAGACGAGTGGGGTAGAGCCGAGTGCTTCCAGTGCACCATTGACGAGCCGAGGCTTGACGGGAAAATTGCTGCAAAAATGCTCCATTCTTTCGATACCTTCCTGCTTCTGCTTCCACCAGTAGTAGCGTTCTGGCTGTACGATTCCCAGTTTGTAGGCTTTTTCCGTGAGGCGTGCATCTGCATTGTCCTGTCGGAGCAAGATGCGGTATTCAGCCCTGGAGGTGAACATTCGATAGGGCTCGTCGACACCTTTCGTCACAAGGTCGTCAATGAGTACGCCAATGTAGGCTTCGTCGCGGTGTAGTACGAGGGGCGTTCCACCGCCGCAGGAAATGGCGGCATTGATGCCGGCTACGATGCCCTGTCCAGCGGCTTCTTCGTAGCCGGTTGTTCCGTTGACCTGTCCTGCGAGGAACAGTCCTGGTATGACTTTCGACTCCAGTGTGTGTGTCAGTTGGGTGGGGTCGAAGAAATCGTATTCGATGGCGTAGCCAGGACGGTACAACTTGACCTCGCTGAAGGCCGGAATCTGTCGCAGTGCTTCCAACTGTACCTCCATGGGGAGCGACGAGGAGAAGCCGTTCAGGTACATCTCGTAGGAGTCAGTGCCTTCGGGTTCGAGGAACAGCGGATGCTGGTCGCGATCCGCAAATGTCACGAGCTTTGTTTCTATGGAAGGGCAGTAACGTGGCCCAATGGATTTGATTTGTCCGTTGTAGAGCGGGGAGTCCTTGAGTCCGGCGCGCAACACTTCATGAACCTTTGCATTGGTGTTGCACGTCCAGCAGGGCAGCTGCCGCAGTGGTCTCTCGCGGTCCATGTCCATATATGAAAAGCGGTGGAAATCGTTCTCTCCCTTTTGCATGCCCATCAAGCTTAGGTCGACGGACCTCAGGTTGATGCGCATCGGTGTTCCCGTCTTCATGCGCCCGGAACGCACGCCGTGGCGCGTGATGCTCTCGGTGAAACGGGGCACGGCAGGTTCGGCGATGCGTCCGCCCGGCAGCATGGTCCGTCCGATGTGCAGGAGTCCGTTGAGGAATGTTCCTGCGGTGACGATGACCGCCTTGGCGCGCAGCTCCACGCCCCAGATGGTTTTCACCCCTACGGCATGGCCGTGCTCCACGAGGAGTTCGTCCGCTTGGTCTTGCCAGATGTTCAGATTTCGGGTGTAGTCCAGCCGTGTCCGCCATTCCCAGATGAACTTTCCCCGGTCACACTGTGCCCTTGGGCTCCACATGGCGGGACCTTTGCTCCTGTTGAGCATGCGGAACTGAATGGTGGTGGCATCCGTCACCAATCCCATCTGTCCGCCGAGTGCGTCGATTTCCCGTACAATCTGTCCTTTGGCAATGCCGCCGACGGCCGGGTTGCACGACATCTGTGCAATCTTGTTCATGTCCATGGTGACCAGGCACGTGTCGGCACCCATGTTTGCCGAGGCACAGGCAGCTTCGCATCCGGCGTGTCCGCCGCCTATCACCAGTACGTCATAATGAAAGGTCATAATGCATGATATTTTTGTTCTGACGGCAAAATTACACAATTTTGTATAAACGGGCAAACGTGCACACCTGTTTTTGCATTCGGCATCCGACAAAGTGCGCCTATCAGGGTGGTTGCCGCTACTATCCCTTCGTCCCCGCAACACGGTCATTTCATGAAAATGAAAAGTTAAGAAAACTAAAAAACTGCTATATATATAAGGTACAACCAAAACTTTTATCTACTTTTGCAGCCCGAATAACAATATCATCACAAGCATGCAGAAGAATTTAGTTATCGTGGAGTCGCCTGCCAAGGCAAAAACGATTGAAAAGTTTTTGGGCAACGACTATAAGGTCATGTCAAGTTATGGACATATCCGCGACTTAAAACGGCACGAGATGAGCATCGATACCGGCACACTCGAACCCGAATACGAGATTCCGGAAGAGAAAGAGAAACTGGTCAAGGAACTCAAGACGGCAGCAAAGAAGGCAGAGAAGATCTGGCTCGCATCCGATGAAGACCGCGAGGGAGAAGCCATCTCATGGCACCTTTGCGAAGTGCTCGGACTCGATGAGGAGAAGACCAGCCGCATCGTGTTTCACGAGATAACAAAGCCTGCCATCCTCAAGGCCATTGAGCATCCGCGCCATCTGGACATGAATTTGGTCAACGCCCAGCAGGCGCGCCGCGTACTCGACCGCCTCGTGGGTTTCAAACTCTCGCCCGTACTTTGGCGCAAGGTGAAGCCGTCGCTCTCCGCCGGTCGCGTGCAGAGCGTGGCTGTGCGCCTCATCGTGGATCGTGAGCGTGAGATACAGAAATTCAAGAGCACCCACTACTACAGTGTCAGTGGCGTGTTCGGTGCGATGAATGCCGATGGTTCGCAGGCCGAGGTGAAGGCTCAACTCAACTGTCGCTTCAAGACCCACGAGGAGGTGGAAGCCTTCCTTGAGAAATGCAAGGATGCCACGTTCACCGTGGAGGACGTGGTCAAGAAGCCTGTCAAGCGCACACCGGCTCCTCCCTTCACCACATCCACGCTCCAGCAGGAGGCTGCCCGCAAGCTCGGCATGACCGTGAGCCAGACCATGATGGTTGCGCAGCGTCTCTACGAGAGCGGTCTCATCACCTACATGCGTACTGACTCGGTTAATCTGTCTGCCCTCTGCACCACGGCCAGCCAGCAGGTGATTTCTGCTACCTATGGCGAGAAATACAGCAAGCCGCGCCAGTATCACACCAGTTCGAAGGGAGCGCAGGAAGCACACGAGGCCATCCGTCCCACTTATATGGACCGTACGGAGATTTCGGGAACGTCACAGGAGCGCCGCCTCTACGAACTGATATGGAAGCGTACTGCCGCCAGTCAGATGGCCGATGCGGAACTGGAGAAAACCACCATTACAATAACCATGAGTGGTGCGGACGAACATTTCGTAGCACAGGGTGAGACGATAACCTTCGACGGTTTCCTCAAGGTGTACCGCGAGTCGTTGGATGACGATGGCGAGAGCCGTCAGGACGAGGATACGTCGCGCCTGCTGCCGCCCCTGCGCGGAGGCGAGCAGCTGCAGCGCCGCGAGATACAGGCCGTGGAACGCTTCAACCAGCCACCCCTGCGCTACACAGAGGCTTCGCTGGTTCACAAGATGGAGGAGCTGGGCATCGGACGTCCTTCCACCTATGCCCCCACCATCTCCACTGTCCAGCAGCGCAAGTACGTCCGCAAGGGCGACCGCCCTGGCACGTCGCGCACCTATACCGTCGACACGCTGAAGGGGTTGCAGGTGAAGCGCACCGAGCGCACCGAGATGACCGGTTCGGACAAAGGTAAGTTGCTGCCCACCGATATTGGTATTGTGGTCAACGACTTCCTTATGACCCACTTCAAGGATATCATGGACTATAATTTTACGGCCAAGGTGGAGCAGGACTTCGACCAGATTGCAGAAGGACAGGAGTCGTGGCAGGACATGATCCGGCAGTTCTACAAGGGTTTTGAACCCGCCGTGGAACAGACCATCAACGCCCGTCAAGAACATAAGGTCGGCGAGCGCCAGTTGGGCAACGATCCCAAGACGGGGCGTCCCGTCTTCGTCAAGATAGGCCGCTTTGGTCCCGTGGTGCAGGTGGGTAGTGCCGATGACGAAGAGAAGCCCCTCTTCGCCCAGATTCCCAGCGACAAGAGTATCGAGACCATTACGCTGGAGGAGGCCCTCGAACAGTTCAAACTGCCGCGTACCGTCGGTGAGTTTGAAGGCTCTCCCGTGGTCATTGGCAACGGTCGCTTCGGCCCCTACGTGCTGCATGACAAGAAATACGCCTCGCTGCCCAAGGGCAGTGACCCGATGGCCGTTACGCTCGACGAGGCCATCGCGCTCATCCGCGAGCGGCGTGAGCAGGAGCAGAAACGCTTCCTCCGGGTGTTCACCGAAGACCTCGACCTCGGGGTCATCAACGGCCGCTACGGCCCCTACATCACCTACAAAGGCAAGAACTACCGCCTTACCAAAGCGATGCAGCAGCGCGCTGCTGAACTCACCTATGAGGAGTGTATGGAGATTGTCAACGCACCCGCACCGGCAAAGAAAAAATGAGGCGCATCATACTGATTGGCTACATGGGCTCGGGGAAGACCACCGTGGGCAGGGCTCTCTCCAAAGAGACGGGCATGATGTTCTACGACCTCGACTGGTACATCGAGAGCCGTATGCGGAAGACGGTGGCACAGATCTTCGCCGAACGGGGCGAGGAGGGATTCCGTCTGATGGAGTACAATATGCTGCATGAAGTGGCCGAGTTCGAGGATGTCATCATCAGCTGCGGAGGCGGCACACCCTGTTTCTTTGACAACATCGACTACCTCAACCGCCAGGGGGACGTGACCTACCTCAAGGCCACCCCCGAGGTGCTCTGCCGCCACCTGCTGATGGGCAAGGTGGAGCGCCCCCTCGTCAAGGGGAAGAGTTCCGAGGAACTCATTGACTACGTGACCCGTCACCTCGCCGAGCGCGAAGCCTTCTACCGGAAGGCGCGTTACACGCTCGATGTTAGTCTACTGGACAACAGCGACAAAATCAGACTCAGTGTGGAGCGCCTGCGCCGTCTGCTCAACATCTGAACAAATCAAACAGGAACAAACCTAACCCACTTTCCGTCAAGACGAAAATGAAGAAATGGACAATAGAAGACGCTAAGGAGCTCTACAACATCAACGGCTGGGGCACCAGCTATTTCAGCATCAACGAACAGGGTAATGTCTGTGTCACGCCCCTCAAGGATGGCACGCAGATAGACCTGCGCGAAGTGATGGACTCGCTGGCGCTGCGCGACGTGCAGCCCCCCGTGCTGCTGCGCTTCCCCGACATCCTGGACAACCGCATCGAGAAGACGTGGAGCTGTTTCAAGAAAGCCGCCAACGAATACGGCTACAAGGGCGAGAACTACGTGGTCTATCCCATCAAGGTGAATCAGATGCAACCTGTTGTCGAGGAAATCATCTCGCACGGGCGCAAGTTCAACCTCGGTCTTGAGGCCGGTTCGAAGCCTGAGCTCCATGCGGTCATCGCCATGCAGTGCCAGAGCGACAGCATCATCGTCTGCAACGGCTACAAGGACGAGAGCTACATTGAACTGGCTCTCTTGGCACAGAAGATGGGCAAGAAAATCTTCATCGTCGTGGAGAAGATGAACGAGTTGGAAATCATCGCGCGGAAGGCCCGGAAGATGGGCATCCGCCCCAATATAGGCATCCGCATCAAGCTCGCCTCCTCCGGTAGCGGCAAATGGGAAGAGAGTGGCGGCGATGCCAGCAAGTTCGGACTAACCTCGGCCGAATTGCTTGATGCCCTGGCACTGCTCGACAAGAAGGGCATGCGCGACTGCCTACGGCTCATCCACTTCCATATCGGTAGCCAGATCACCAAGATACGGCGCATTCAGACCGCCCTGCGCGAAGCCTCGCAGTTCTATATCCAGCTCCATAGGATGGGCTACAATGTCGATTTCGTGGACTGTGGCGGTGGACTCGGCGTAGACTACGACGGTACGCGGTCGCCCTCCAGCGAGAGCTCCGTTAACTACTCCATCCAGGAGTATGTCAACGACTGCATCTACACCTTCGTCGACGCTGCCGACAAGAACGGCCTGCCGCATCCCAACCTCATCACGGAGAGCGGACGCTCGCTGGCCGCCCACCATTCTGTGCTGGTCTTCGACGTGCTGGAGACAGCCTCGCTACCCGAGATGCCCGAGGAGTTCGAACCCGACGAGAACAGCCACCAGCTGGTGCGCGACCTCTACGAAATATGGGACAACCTGTCGCCGCGCAATGTACTGGAAGACTGGCACGACGCGGAACAAATCCGTGAGGAGGTGCTTGACCTCTTCTCCCACGGTATCGTGGATCTGAAGACACGCGCAGAGATAGAAGCCATGTACTGGAGCGTGTGCCACGAAATCAATGCGTTGGCCAAGAACCTCAAGCATGTGCCCGAGGAGTTGATGAACATCGACAAGCTCTTGGCTGACAAGTATTTCTGCAATTTCTCGCTCTTCCAGAGCCTCAGTGACTCATGGGCCATCGACCAGATGTTTCCCATCATGCCTATCCAGCGTCTTGGCGAGCGTCCTACGCGCAATGCCACGCTACAGGACATCACCTGTGACTCGGATGGTAAAATCGCCAATTTCGTGACCAACCGCCACAACTCCCATTCGCTGCCCGTCCATTCGCTACGCCGCGATGAGCCTTACTACTTGGGTGTCTTCCTCGTCGGAGCCTATCAGGAGATTCTCGGCGACATGCACAACCTCTTCGGTGATACTACCGCCGTCCACATCTCCGTTCGGGATGGCAGTTGGCACATCGACCAAGTCATTGACGGCGAGACCGTGGCAGAGGTTCTGGAATACGTACAGTATGAACCCAAGAAACTGGTGCGCCAGCTGGAGATATGGGTGAGCAAGAGCGTTAAACAGGGCAAGATTACCCTGGAGGAAGGACGGGAGTTCCTCTCCACCTACCGCAGTGGGCTCTACGGCTACACCTACTTGGAGTAGACGGCCCGAAGGGGTGCTGGCGGTGGAGAAACGACGGCTTTTCCGCAAAATGAAACATACGATGCGGTAATGTGTTACACTGGAGCATGAAAAACTGCGCGAAAATGCGTAACTTTGCAGCCGATAAGTCTGGAGAATAATAACAAAAACCAAAACGATAATGGCACAAAAGACACTCCAAGCAGAGACTAAGGGCTTCTACAAGCTCACGTGGCTGCAACGCATCGGATTCGGGTCGGGCGATCTGGCACAGAACCTAATTTACCAGACCGTCTGTATGTATCTCCTGTTTTTTTATACCGACATCTACGGGCTCAGCCCCGCTGCTGCCGCCACCATGTTCTTGATTGTGCGGTTGGTGGACGTGCTTTGGGACCCATTGGTGGGGACATACGTTGACAAACACCATCCCCGGTGGGGCAAGTACCGCTCATGGCTCGTGTTGGCCGGACTGCCGCTCACCGTACTCGCCATCCTCTGCTTTTGGAATGGTATGGAAGGGCACACGCCCACTGCAAAACTCGTCTATGCCTACGTGACCTACGTGGGACTGTCTATGCTCTACACCCTAATCAATGTACCGTATGGTGCACTGAACTCCTCACTGACGCGCGACACGGACGAGATTACCATACTCACCTCCGTCCGTATGTTCATGGCCAACGTAGGGGGACTCTGCGTGTCGGCAGGCGTGCCTATTCTGGTGGCCGTTTTGGCTGCTGCCAAGGATCTTCCCATAGAGATGGCTCTCTTCATGGGACTCGGTTCCCTGCCCTCCTTCATCTTTATGCCCCTGGTGCCTGCCATCAAGAAGCGCGTGGGCAAGAAGAACATGTTCTACCTCTTCCTTACCATCGCCATCGTCGGCATGGCTATGCTCTACATCATCAGTAAGGCCGGCCCCGTGAAGGACAACATCACGCTGGTCTACATCGCACAGTTCATCAAGTCGACCGGTGTCATCGTAGCTACGGGTTATATGTGGGCCCTGATTCCCGAGGTCATCTCCTTTGCGGAATACACAGGCGGCAAGCGCATCGCAGGCATCGTCAATGCCCTGACCGGCATCTTCTACAAGGCCGGCATGGCTCTGGGCGGCGTAGTGCCCGGCGCCGTACTTGCCTGGACCGGATACCGGGCTGCGGCAGCCCAGGAGGGCAGCACCCTTCCAGCCGACAGCAATGCCTGGTTCACTGCCATGCTCATCTATGCCCTCGTAGGCTTCGCCCTCTTGGTGTTCTGCTTCACGCAGACCAAGGAACGTGTGGTCATGGACGAGAAGGAGACGAAGAATGTGAAGGTGAGCGATCTCTGGACAGAGTTCTTCCACAACCGTCCCCTCCGTGTCGTAGCCCTCTTCTTCATTACGGCCTTCGCCATGATGTCCGTGGGCAATGCTGCAGGTGCTTATTTCATGAACGGACTGGAGCAGCAGAGTGCCCTCGCGCAGGAAGGCATCCGTTGGCTGGTGTGCGTCATCCCGGCTGCCCTGCTCGTGCTGGCCATGTTCATCATCTCCAAGTACGAGTTGACCGACGAGGTGATAGACAACATCAATAGAGAGATAGAAAAGCGCGGAACCATCGGGAAATAACGGGTAATTTTTTGGCATTTCGCCTATTTTGCACTACCTTTGCAGCAAGAAAGATGCAAAGGTAGTGATTATGGAAAAAATGACAATTGTGAAAGTGGGCGGAGCCGTCGTCGAGGACGAGGCACAGACCGCTCGCCTGTTGGCGGACTTCGCCGCTCTGGAAGGCCGGAAGGTTTTGGTGCATGGCGGCGGACGCAGTGCCACGAAAATAGCCGCATCGCTCGGCATCGAGAGCGAGATGGTCAATGGACGGCGCATCACTGGGGCCGATATGCTGCGCGTGGTGACGATGGTCTACGGCGGACTGGTCAACAAGCAACTGGTGGCACGGCTTCAAGCACTCGGCATCAATGCACTCGGACTGACCGGTGCCGATGCGGACGTTATCCGCAGCCACAGGCGACCGCCCCGGGACGGTGTAGACTATGGCTTTGTGGGTGACGTGGACCGCGTGGACGGTGCATGGCTACATCGTCTCGTCAGTGCGGGAGTCACGCCCGTTATGGCATCGTTGACACACGATGGACAAGGAAACATCCTCAATACCAATGCCGACACCATCGCCGCTGAAACGGCCAAAGCACTTGCGCCCTACTATGACGTGACGCTCATCTACTGTTTTGAGAAGAAAGGTGTGTTGCGTCATCCCGATGACGAGGACAGTGTCATCACAGAAATCACGCACGAAGACTACGAGCGCTACAAGGCCGACGGCACTGTTGCCGGCGGTATGATTCCCAAACTCGACAACGCCTTCGATACTCTTCGGGGTGGTGTGAAGCGCGTGGTCATCACACAGGCCACAGCCATCGACGGACTCCACGGCACTGTGGTTCGCTAAGTCCGGCGAAAAAATTTTCGTCTGTGCTGTAACATTTTCCCGTCACAAACGTCTTACCTATAGAGAGGATGAAAACGATCAGTTTCCGAAACGATGTTCTGCCGCTGAAAAACCTGCTCTACAGGCTGGCACTCCGCATCACCCTCAACCCTGCGGAGGCAGAGGACGCGGTTCAAGAAACCATGATGAAGGTATGGAAACGACGCGACAGCTGGAATGAGATAGACAATATCGAAGCCTTCTGCGTCACCACCTGCCGAAACCTCTCCCTCGACATGACGCGCCGTAACGGACGGCAGGAGGTCTCGCTCGACAGCGTGGCCACCGAACCGACAGACGACGGCAATGCGACAAACCCTGAGGAACAGACCGTCCGGCGCGACAGCGTGGCACTCGTGCGCCGCATTATGGACAGCCTGCCCGAGAAGCAAAGAAGCACCATGCAACTGCGCGACATTGAGGGGAAAAGCTACAAGGAGATTGCCGCCCTGTTAGGCATCAGCGAAGAACAGGTGAAGGTAAACATCTTCCGGGCGCGACAAGCCGTCAAACAACAATTCAAGAAAACAGACCATTATGGACTATAAGTACATCGAACAACTCATGGAACGCTATTGGGCAGCGGAAACCTCCCTCGAAGAGGAGGAGATTCTGCACACCTTCTTCAGCCAGCAGAACATCCCTGCACAGCTGGAGCGGTATCGCCCGCTCTTCTCCTGTCTGCAACAGGAGCATGCGGTGGAGTTGGGCGACGACTTCGATCAGCGGATACTTGCCGTGACGGAAGAGCGCGATGCCCAGCCTGTACGGGCGCGCACCGTCTCCCTGCGGCGGCAGTTGCGGCCACTCCTCAGAGCCGCAGCAGCGGTGGCCATCATCTTCTCGGTGGGCGGAGCACTGCAACACCCGTGGGATGCTCGTTGGAACGACCCGCGCAACGACTATGCCAACTCGTTCATCCAGCAGATTGACTCCGCAGACACGGTAGTGCCAATGCAGGCCGAGAACATCTCCGATGCACCCGTTGACAGCAGTAGAGTCGTAAGTGGCACGTTGCACAAGGAATGAATATATTTTCTATGCTTTCTCTAAATAAATCATTTAAATTAAAACACAACCGAAACTGTGAAGTTTCACTTCTCTCAAATTTTTCATAACATACTAACGAAGCGAACCGTCCGTCACTCTCTGACAGGCGGTTCGCTCTTTTTCGAAAGAGTTACCCTGAAAGCCAAGTTGGACTACAAATGCAGTCAAGGGGGCTAAAAACGGGCACTAAGCTGTATCGATGAACTGAGCTTAGGGAGTCGATGATGCCCACTCTTTATTGCCGACTGCGCCCAAGTGTCAACGGAAACGAGCCCACCAAAAGCAAAAGATTTTCGTTATCAGGCCACGGTTTGAGAAAAAAACATTAACTTTGCCAGCGAAATGGAATAGGACGACAGGCGTGAACGCGCTCTGTTGGAAAAGATTATTTGCCGGTAGTTTGCTGAGCAAGCCATCGGCAGACATTAAGTATAAGCGTATGAACAAGACACAACACATCACGGGACTGAACGCCCGACAGGTGATAGAGAGTAGGAAACAGTATGGAGAGAATGTCCTCACTCCCCCGGAGAGGACACCCTGGTGGAGACAGTTTTTGGAGAAATTCCGCGAACCCCTCATCGTCATCCTGCTCATTGCCGGACTGCTATCCGTGGGCATTGCCTGCTACGAGTACTGTGGGCTGCACAAGGGCGGCGAGGTATTCTTCGAACCCGTGGGCATCTTTGTGGCCATCCTGCTCGCCACGGGTCTTTCCTTCTATTTTGAATGGCAGGCCAACAAGGAGTTTGCCATTCTCAACCAGGTGAACGACGACGAACCGGTGGAGGTTATCCGCGAGGGGAACACCACGATGGTGGCGCGCCGCGAACTGGTGGTGGGCGATGTGGTGGTGCTCTCCACAGGCATGGAGGTGCCTGCCGACGCAGTGCTGATGACCTCCACCTCGCTGCAGGTCGACGAGTCCAGTCTGACGGGCGAACCCATCTGCCACAAGAGTGAACGCCCCGAGGAGGCCGACCCCGAAGCCACCTATCCTACGGCGCACGTGATGAAGGGTACGAAGGTGATGGAAGGCCACGCCCTCTGCCGCGTCACGGCTGTTGGCGACCATACCGCGCAGGGCAAGGTGTTCGAGGCCGTACAGATTGACAACAGCGTGCGCACGCCGCTGGACGAGCAGCTCGGACGCTTAGGACGGTGGATTTCCATCGGCAGCTATCTCGTGGCTGCAGGCATCGTCGTCGGGCGCACGGTCGCCTATCTGGCCGAAGCCACGCAGTTCCAGTGGCTCGACTTCACGGCCTATCTGTTGCAGACGTTCATGATTGCCGTGACGCTGATCGTGGTGTCTGTGCCCGAGGGTCTGCCCATGACCGTCACGCTCTGTCTGGCCTATAGTATGCGCCGCATGCTGAAGAGCCATAACCTGGTGCGGAAGATGCACGCCTGCGAGACCATGGGGGCTGCCACCGTCATCTGCACGGACAAGACGGGAACGCTGACGGAGAACCGCATGCGCGTCGAGGAGATGCAACGCTACGGTGAGACTGACGACGACATCGTTTACGAAGGCCTGGCCGTCAACGCCACCGCATCGCTCGACTATTCGAAGCCTGAAGAGCCTTCTGTGTTGGGCAACCCCACCGAGGGCGCGCTCCTGCTGTGGCTCCACGACCAAGGCGTGGACTATCGCATCATCCGGCAACAGACCCAAACACTGGCGGAGCTGCCCTTCTCCACCGAACGTAAATATATGGCTACCGTTGTGGACTCGGCGGCCAGAAAGGGACAGCGCATCCTCTACGTGAAGGGTGCACCGGAAATCGTCTTCGCCCTGTGCCGGACGGCAGCAGTGGAGCAGGCGGAACTGGAACGCCAGTTGGCCGCTTACCAGCAGCGCGCCATGCGCACGCTGGGCTTCGCCTACCAGATACTGGAGGCGGATGCGCCCCTTCCCATCGTCGGTCATAAGCTTCAGGCTACCGGCCTGCATTTCCTGGGCATTGCCGCCATTGCCGACCCTGTCAGGAGCGATGTGCCGCAGGCCATCCGCGAGTGCATGGAGGCGGGCATCAAGGTGAAGATTGTCACGGGAGACACGCCGGGAACGGCACGCGAGATTGCACGGCAGATTGGACTGTGGACCGATGGCGACTCCGACCGCAGCATCATCACCGGACCAGACTTTGAAGCCCTCTCCGACGAGGAGGTGCGCCAGCGCGTCGGTGAACTGAAAATCATTGCACGGGCACGCCCCATGGACAAGCGTCGACTGGTGGAAGCGCTGCAGGAGAACGGTGAGGTGGTGGCCGTCACGGGCGACGGCACCAATGATGCCCCGGCATTGCGTGCCGCCCACGTCGGCTTGTCGATGGGCGACGGGACGAGCGTGGCCAAGGAGGCCAGCGACATTACCATCATCAACAACTCGTTCTCCAGCATCGGCAAGGCGGTCATGTGGGGACGATCCCTCTACCGCAACATCCAGCGCTTCCTGCTGTTCCAGCTTACGGTCAACGTCACGGCCTGTCTGCTGGTGCTCTGCGGCGCGTTCATGGACACGGCCTCGCCACTCACCGTCACGCAGATGCTCTGGATCAACCTCATCATGGACACCTTTGCAGCCATGGCTTTGGCATCACTCCCGCCGTCTGAGGCAGTGATGAAGGACAAGCCGCGCGACAGACGGGCCTCCATCCTCACCCGGGAGATGTTGGGCGAGATAGTGGGCGTGGGCGTTTTCTTCTTCCTGCTCTTGCTGGCCATGCTCTACGTGTTCCAGCACGCCGATGTCCTGCGGCTGACCGATTTCCTGCACTTGCAGCTCCACGGCAAGCAGCACATCAGTGCCTATGAGCTAACGCTGTTGTTCACTGTTTTCGTCATGACCCACTTCTTCTACCTCTTCAACGCCCGTGCCTTCGGCAGCGGCCGTAGCGCGCTGCATTTCCGGGGCTGTAAGGGGCTGCTCACCATCGTGGCCATCATCTTCGTCGGACAGGTGGCTATGGTCGAGATTCCAGGCTTCCAGCGGTTCTTCAACGTGGTTAGCCTGCACTGGAGCGACTGGATCATCATTATCGTGGGTTCGTCGCTGGTGCTGTGGGTGCGCGAGGGCTGGCATCTGTTGACGGCCAGACGCGTGCAGTCCTGACGGTTGTTCTCAAAAAAAGATTCACACTATGAAGATACTCGTTACAGGAGCCAGTGGTTTTATCGGCTCATTCATCGTGGAGGAGGCACTCCGGCAGGGCTTCGACACCTGGGCGGCGGTGCGCCGTTCCAGTTCGAGGGCGTACCTGCAGGACCCACGCATCCACTTCATCGAACTCGACCTCTCGTCGGAGCGTCAGCTGACGGCGCAGTTGAAAGGCCACGCCTTCGACTACATTGTCCACGCCGCCGGGGCTACCAAATGTCTGGACAAAGCCGACTTTCGGCGCATCAACACCGAAGGCACACAGCACCTTGTGAATGCCGTGCGCGCGCTGCAGATGCCCGTGCGCCGCTTCGTGTTCATCAGCAGCCTGAGCGTCATGGGGGCTGTCCGCGAAACCGAACCCCACCAAGACATCCTCAACAGCGACACGCCGCGCCCGAACACCGCCTACGGCCAGAGCAAGCTGGAGGCGGAGACGTGGCTCGACACGCTGACGGACTTTCCCTTTGTGGTGCTCCGTCCCACGGGCGTGTACGGACCGAGGGAGAAGGACTATTTCCTGCAGTTCAAGAGCATCAAAGGCCACACCGACTTCGCCGTAGGGCGGCAGCGGCAGGACATCACCTTCGTCTACGTCAGCGACGTGGTGCAGGCGGTTTTCCTGGCACTGGAGAAGGGCAGGGTAGGGGCACGCTATTTTCTGTCGGACGGGGCCGTGTACCAGTCTGCCGACTTCAGCAACCTCATCCACGAGGCGTTGGGTCGTCCTTGGCGGGTCCGCGCCACGGTGCCCATCTGGCTGCTACGCGTTGTCACAGCCTGCGGCGAAT
The DNA here is from genome assembly GCA_963599475.1 of Acutalibacteraceae bacterium. Taxonomy (GTDB): domain Bacteria; phylum Bacteroidota; class Bacteroidia; order Bacteroidales; family Bacteroidaceae; genus Prevotella. Next base: position 27,742 of record CAVBXH010000022.1, read on the forward strand.
GGCTGGGGCACGCTACGGGTCGGATGACAGCACTCAACAATGACAAGTTCAATATACTCCGACAACGAAACTGGCGCTGCGACATTACTCCGGCTATCAACGAACTGGGTTATAGTCCCCGGGTGAAACTGGCCGAGGGCGTACGCCGATGCGTGGAGTGGTATCAATCGGAAGGATGGCTCTGACGATGCGCACACCAGGATTTCTGCTCCGTATGGTGGCCGAAGAGCCGCGCCCCACGCGCGGACTGCTGGCCGTGGAATGGGTCATGCTGGCCTATCTGCTGTTCACCGTAGGCATGATGGCCGTGCTGTGGCCACACATTCTGCAACCTGCCCCGATGCTGGTGGGGCGAGCGGCGACAGTGGCTGCCGTGTTGTTGGGATGGGCGGTCTATCGCTGGAAGCCCTGTCGCATCACGCATCTGACGCGCATCCTGCTGCAACTGGGACTGCTCTCGTGGTGGTATCCGGACACTTACGAGTTGAACAAGCTACTGCCCAACCTCGACCCCTTCTTCGCCGCTGCCGACCAGTGGCTGTTCGGTTGTCAGCCGGCACTGCTCTTCTCGCGGTGGATGCCCCAGCACTGGTGGTCGGAACTGATGCATCTGGGCTATGCCAGCTACTATCCGCTGATGGTGGCGGTGAGCCTCTACTATTTTTTTCGCTGTTACGGACGTTTTGCGCGTGCCACCTTTATATTGCTGGCCTCCTTCTTCCTCTATTATGTCATCTTCGACCTTGTGCCCGTCACAGGGCCGCAGTACTATTATCTGGCCGCAGGGACAGACCAGATTGCCGCAGGGCTGTTTCCCGACGTCGGCCAGTGGTTCGTCAGTCACACCGAATCGCTGCCCATCCCCGGTTGGGCCAATGGGTTCTGCTATCATCTCGTGGCCGCCGCCCATGCTGCTGGCGAACGTCCTACGGCAGCCTTCCCAAGCAGTCATGTGGGAGTGACCACCATCCTCGTCCTGCTGGCGTGGAAGAGTGGCAGTCGCCGCCTGCTGTGGAGCATCCTGCCATTCTATATACTGATGTGTATGGCCACCGTCTACATCCAAGCTCACTATGCCGTCGATGTCCTTGGCGGATGGGTCAGCGGCGTGCTCTTCTATTTCGTTCTTGACCGATTTTTTGGAAAAAATTTGGCGGGACGGAAATAAATGCCTATCTTTGCAGACGATAATGAGACACGATTGGAATCAGGATTCCGGCAGGAGCAAAGCCGGAATTCTCTTGTTTTGTGTATCTCGTAGGGCTGATATTACAAGAAAAAGATAAACCTTATAAAACAAGAAACTATGGCTTATATGTCACAAGAAGGCTATGACAACCTCATAGCCGAACTGCAGCGATTGGAGAGCATTGAGCGCCCGAAGGCGTCGGCAGCCATCGCAGAAGCCCGCGACAAGGGCGACCTGAGTGAGAACAGTGAGTATGATGCCGCCAAGGAGGCACAGGCGCATCTGGAGACGAAGATCAACAAGTTGAAGGCCACCATTGCCGAGGCCAAGATTGTGGACACCTCGCGCCTCACCACCGACTCGGTGCAGATTCTGACCAAGGTGGAGATGACCAATCTGACCACCAAGGCCAAGATGGCCTACACCATCGTCAGCGAGAACGAGGCCGACCTTCGTGCCGGGAAAATTTCCATCAAGACCCCCATCGCACAGGGACTGTTGGGCAAGAAGGTGGGCGACGAGGTGGAAATCCAAATTCCGCGCGGCACCATCAAGCTGCGCATCGAGAACATCTCTATTGCCTAAACCGTACCACCGAAAGAGAGAAAACGCTTATGGACATCTTTTCCAAGATTGCAGCCGGGGAGATTCCCAGCTACAAATGTGCAGAGAACGACGAGTTCTATGCCTTCCTCGACATCAACCCACTGGTGAAGGGTCACACCCTGGTGATTCCGCGCCGCGAGGTGGACTATTTCTTTGACATGGACGACGACGAACTGGCGCGCTATCAGCAGTTTGCCAAGCGCGTCGCTTTGGCCATCAAGCGTGCCTTCCCCTGCCGCAAGGTGGCGCAGGTGGTACTCGGACTGGAAGTGGCCCACGCCCACATCCACCTCATCCCTATGCAGAGCGAGGCCGACGTGGACTTCCGCCGCGAGAAACTGAAACTCTCGGAGACGGAGTTTCAGACCATTGCCGACAAGATTCTGAGCGAGTTCCAGTAAACGTTACACGAACTCGTCACCGTATTTCATCTGCACCTCGTTCACATATTTGCGAACCAGTGCAGATGAATCGCCTTTCTTGCAGATAAGCAACACATTGCCCTCCTCCGCCACGATGTAGCCGTCGAGCCCGCTGATGACGCCTAAGCGCCCTTTCGGCAGTTTGATGACGTTGTTGGTGGAGTCGTCCAGAATCACTTCTGAGTTCACCACCACGTTGTCGCCTTCCCCGCGGCTCCTGCACTCGTAGATGGCGTGCCACGTGCCGAGGTCAGCCCAGCCGAAGCTGCCCTGCATAACGCAGACCTCGCTGCAGCGCTCCAGCACGCCACGGTCAATGGAGAGGTTGGCGTACGACGGATAGTTTTCGCTGACGAACTCCAGCTCGTCTTCCAGCGTGTAGTTGGGGCGCACATCGTCCAGACGCTTCATCACGTCGGGGTACAACAGCCGGAAACAACTATCTAAATAGCGTCCGTTGGCCTGTATCAGTCCCGTGTTCCACAGAAACTCACCACTCTCCATAAACACCTTGGCAAAGCTACGGTCGGGTTTCTCCGTAAACGACTTCACGCGATAAACGCTGTCCACACCCTCCACGCTGTCGCCCATCTGGATGTATCCGTAGCCTGGCTCCGGGCGCGAGGGGCGGATGCCTATCGTGAGTAGCGTGTCGCGCCGCTCCACCACGCCAAAGCCTTCCCGGATATTGTTGCGGAAGGCTTCTTCGTGGAGCACAAGCTGGTCGCTTGGCGTGATGACCACGTCGGCATCGGGGCATATTCGGCAGATTCGCGTGTTGGCCCAAAGCACCGCCGGTGCCGTGCCGCGATTGACGGGTTCTGCCAGTATGCGGTCGCGCGCAACATCGGGCAACTGCGCCTGTACCAGCTCCACATACTCCTTGGACGTGGTGATGAAGATATTCTCTTGGGGCAGGATACTGGCGAAGCGGTCGTAGGTTTGCTGCAACTGGGTACGGCCACTGCCGAATAAGTCAATAAACTGTTTGGGAGAGGCTTCTCTGCTCAACGGCCAGAGCCTGCGCCCTTTCCCTCCTGCCAGGATGATACAGTATTGTTTGTTGTTCATGATAGAGTAGACTTTAAAAGATTGTTTACGCCACGAAGTTAGCGATTTTTTCTTGTAGCACAAAGAAAAATAACTTTTTTAGCAAATTTTCTCCTATTCTAACAGGATATTCGAAAGTTTTTCGTACCTTTGCACGCGCTTCGGAAGCCCAGATGGCGGAATCGGTAGACGCGCTGGTCTCAAACACCAGTGGGGAAAC
>CAVBXH010000023.1:0-30694 GCA_963599475.1 Acutalibacteraceae bacterium
CTACAACCAAGTACCTTTGCTACGTTCCCGTCCTGGAGGATTCCGAGGGAGCTGGCCGTACAGGACTTGCCCATTTTTGTTCGCTATGAATCTCACCTACCGATGAAATTCGGCTGCAAAGGTACAGAAAAGTTTTCGAATAGCGAAAGAAAGACATTTGGTATTTTTCTATTTTAACATTTTCGGCGGTGGTGGCGAGGGTCAACCAGGGACATACGGACAAAAAAATGTAGTATCCATAAAAGATATGAACAAATCTTAATTTTTTCGGCGGTCTGAAACTTTGGCAGTATATTTGAAGTCTGAAATAGAAAAAGATTATCCATCAAAACAGAAACAACTATGAGTACAACATTAATTGTCATCCTGGTGATAGTGGGAATCGCACTGATTCTTATCGCCCTCTACAACAACCTCGTGAAACTGCGCAACAACCGCACCAATGCCTTTGCCAACATCGACGTTCAGCTCAAGCAGCGCTTCGACCTCATCCCGCAGCTCGTGTCGACCATCAAGGGATACGCCACCCACGAGAAGGAACTGCTGCAGCGCGTCACCGAGGCTCGCTCGGCGGCCATGGGTGCACAGACCATCAACGACAAGATACAGGCTGACAACCAGCTCTCTGCCGCTTTGTCAGGACTGAAGGTGTCGCTGGAGGCTTACCCCGACCTGAAGGCCAACCAGAACTTCCTGCAGTTGCAGAACGAGATTTCCGACATTGAGAACAAGCTTGCTGCCTCGCGCCGTTACTTCAACACGGCCACCCGCGAACTCAACAACGCCGTGCAGACGTTCCCCGGCAACATCGTGGCCGGCATGTTCGGCTTCCACACCGAGCCGATGTTCGAAGTGGCCCAGGAACAGCGCGCCCAGTTGGAAACGGCTCCTGCAATCAAATTCTAAACGGAAGAGATGAAATACGTCGGTATCCAGACACAAATCCAGCGCAACAATCTCTATACCATATTGCTGCTCCTGCTATTCCCGGCCATCCTGCTGGGAATGGTATGGGTGTTCTTGGCCCTCATCAACTATTTCGGCACGTACTACTACGACGAATACGGCAACGTGGTCAATGTATTCGATGCCGCGGTGGTCAATGAATACTTCCTGAGTGCCGCGCCCTGGGTGATTGGCGGTGTGGCGGTGTGGTTTCTCATTGCCTACTGCTTCAACTCCTCGATGGTGAAGCACGCCACGGGAGCGCGTCCCTTGGAGCGTCGCTCGAATCCGCGTGTGTACAACATCGTGGAAAACCTCTGCATCGCCGGCGGCATGGAGATGCCCAAGGTATGCGTGGTGGACGACCCGCAGCTCAACGCGTTTGCCAGCGGCATTGACCAGAAGAGCTACACGGTCACCGTCACCACAGGACTGCTCAAGGTGCTCGACGACGAGGAGCTGGCGGGCGTGATTGGCCACGAACTGACGCACATCCGCAACCGCGATACGCGACTGCTTATCACGAGCATCGTCTTCGTAGGCATCGTGTCGGCCGTGATGGGCATGGTGATGCACGTCATACAGAACATCTTCTGGTTTGGCGGTGGCAACCGCCGGGTGGGTGGCGACAGCGACAACAAGAACAGCGGCGTCGCCGTCATTGTCGTGTTGCTCGTCGGACTGCTTTGCTCGGCCATCGCCTACGTGTTTGTATTGCTGACGCGCTTTGCCATCTCGCGGAAGCGCGAGTTCATGGCCGACGCCGGAGGGGCTGAGCTTTGCCAGAACCCGTTGGCATTGGCCTCTGCCCTGCGCAAGATTTCCAACAACCCCGGACTCGGACGCGTGGAGCGCGAAGACGTGGCACAGCTCTTCATCATCCATCCGCGCCGCCATGCGCAGAGCCTGATGGACAAGATCAGCGGTCTCTTTGCCACACACCCCAGCACCGAGGAGCGCATCCGCCTACTGGAACAATTCTAAAAACAAACTGAACATACTATGGTAGAACTTAAAAACGAACGGATTGCCATCCAGGTGGCACCGATGGGAGCCGAACTCCAAAGCATCAAGGACAACAGCGGAAGGGAATATCTTTGGCAGGCCGATCCCGACTTCTGGCCGAGACATTCGCCGGTGCTGTTCCCTATCGTGTGCAGTGTCAACAACGACACCTATACCGTACAGGGCAAAGAGTACCACCTGCCGCGCCACGGCTTCGCACGCGACACGCTCTTCACGCTGGTCAGCCAGTCGGACAGCCGTGTGACCTTCGCCCTCCACGACAGTGAGGAAACGCTGAAGGTCTATCCCTACCACTTCAACCTGGCCATCAGCTACCGGATTAACGGTAACAAGCTGGCGGTGACGTGGCACGTGGAGAACACCGACACGCAGGAAATCCACTTCCAGATTGGCGGCCACCCGGCCTTCAACGTGCCCGGCATGGAGAAGGGCGGCGAGCTGAAGGGCACGCTGGTGATGGACAACACGCAATCGATGACGACGCTGAAGGGCTATGCCGACGGCAGCTACGAAATGACGGAGATTCCGGCAAAGGCCGACAAGGGCATCATCCATTTCGACAATGCGTTCTTTCAGAACGATGCAGTAGTCTTCCACAAGGGTCAGACGCACCATGTCTCCCTGCTCGACACCGACGGCCGTCCTGCCGTGACGCTCGACTACAAGTGTCCGGTGATAGGTCTCTGGAGTCCTTACGGAAAGAAAGCCCCGTTCGTCTGCCTCGAACCGTGGTACGGACTGGGCGACCCGCGCGGATGGAAGGGTGAGTTCAAGGACAAGCCCATGATGAACCACCTGCTGCCCGGTGCCTCGTTCATGGCACAATACACCATCACCATCGGCGAGTGACATTCTGTCAGTGTAAGTAGACCTAAAAACAAGAGTCGCTACCGTGAAAGACCTTCAATAGGCTTCGCGGTAGCGGTTCTCGTCTTTGTCGTCGAGCATGGAGAGGTAGCTCTGATAGCGGCTCTGTGCGATATAATGGTTCTCTACAGCCTTGAGCACGGCGCAGCCTGGCTCGTGGGTATGGGTGCAGTTGCTGAAGCGGCACTGCTTGGAAAACTCGAAGATGTCCTTGAAATAGCTGGTCAGCTCCTCACGTTCCATGTCGAACGTGCCGAAGCCCTTGATGCCCGGCGTGTCAATGAGCCAGCCGCTCCCGTCGGGCAGGCGGAGCATCTCGCTGAAGGTGGTGGTGTGCATGCCCGTGTTGTGGACATCGCTGATTTCCGCCGTCCGCAGATGAGCATCTGGCAAGATGCGGTTGATGAGGGTCGACTTGCCCACGCCGCTGTTGCCGCTGAGCAGGGTGGTCTTGCCCGTGAGCTTCCCGACCAGTTCGTCCACACCGTCGCCCGTAATGGCCGAGACGGCGTGGCATTCGTAGCCCACCGTGTCGTAGAGTTGCATCATCTGCTGCTGAAAATGCTGCTCGCCGTCGTCCAGCGTGTCCGTCTTGTTGAAAGCCAAGATGACGGGGACGCGGTACGCCTCGGCGGAAGCTAAGAAGCGGTCGATGAAGGTGGTGCTGGTTTCCGGGCGCGCCACGGTGACAACCAAAAGGGCTTGGTCGACATTGGCGGCAAGGATGTGGCTTTGTTTGGAGAGATTGATGGACTTGCGGATGATGTAGTTGCGGCGGTCTTCAATCTCGGTGATGAAGGCCGTGCCCTCCCCACTGGCTACCAGTTCCACGCGGTCGCCCACCGCCACGGGATTGGTGGAGCGGATGCCGCGCAGCCGGAAATTTCCCTTTATCTTACAGTCGACAGTTGATCCATCGTCCACCAGGACGGCGTACCAACTGCCGGTATTCTTGATGACGAGTCCTTTCACGCGCCTTAAACGGTCATGATTTCCTTGTTCTTGGCCTCCATCAGGTCGTCCAACTTCTTGATGTACTTGTCGTGCACCTTCTGCAGGTCGGCCTCGGCATCCTTCTCGAGGTCTTCGGAGAGTCCGTCCTTGACGGCCTTCTTCAGCTTATCCTTGATGTCGGCACGCACGTTTCGCACCTCCACCTTGGCCTTCTCGGCAATCTTGTTGCACTGCTTCACGAGGTCGCGGCGGCGCTCCTCGGTGGGCTGCGGAATGCCCAGCCGGATCACCTCGCCATTGTTCTCGGGCGTGATGCCCACATCGGAGTCCATGATGGCCTTCTCGATGTCGCGGATCTGCTTCTTGTCCCAAGGCTTGATGGCGATGGTGCGCGCATCGGGCGTAGAGATGTTGGCCACTTGGTTCAAAGGCACTTTCGAGCCATAGGAGTCTACACGCACACCATCGAGGATGGCCACGTTGGCACGGCCGGCGCGCACGCGCCCCAGCTCCTCTTCCAGGAACATGGCGGCCATCTCCATGCGCTCTTCGGCGGCGGCTAATGTCTGCTTGACGTCTATCATATTTTCTATTGTTTGTTTGTTTTGTGCGACAAAGATACGGAGAAAATCCGACATAGCAAACAATCCGCGTCTTTATTTATTTTCAGAGCACCAACTTTTTCTTGACCACGGCCGGATTGCCTGCCGCCATACTGTCGTCGGGAATGTCCTTCGTGACGACACTTCCCGCAGCAATGATGCAGCGCGCACCGATGGTGACACCGGGACAGATGGTCACGTTGCCGCAAATCCAAGTGTCGTCGCCGACGGTTATCGGGTGTCCCGTCTCTGTCGGGTTTCTACGCTGCAGATAGTCCTTCGGGTGTTGCGGCGTGTAGAAGCTGCAGTTGGGGCCGATGAGCACGTGGTTGCCAATGGTGATGCGCCCCTCATCCAGCATCGTGCAGTTGTAGTTGATGCACACGCATTCACCGACGGTGATGCTACTGCCGTGGTCGCAGTGGAAGGGCGGAATCAGCTCGGAACTCTTGGGAAAACCGGGAATGAGGTCTTCGATCACTTCGCGGTAGTTGTCATCGTGCACGGTCATAGTCTGCAACCGGGCACACAGCGTGCGGGCGTGCTTCCAACTGGCTATCACTTCTGGCGTGCTGAAGTCATACAGCAGTCCGCTCCGCATCTTTTCCAATTCAGTCATCTCTTTCATGATTCTTCAAACTTTGGAGGGCAAAGGTACGGAATTATCATGAGAACAAGGCCAGTCTTAGCCTAAAAAATTGTTTGACTGAAGTTAGCCATGACGGGGTTAGTCGTGACGGGCCAGCCCATGATGGTGGAGATCTGTGGAATCAGAGACATCGCTATCTTGCACTGGCCACGGTAGTTGGGATGCCAACTGGCTCCAAGGTCAGTGTCTTCCGAGACGGTACGATCCATGGCGTTGGCCATATAGACGCGGTGCATCTGCTGCGTTCTGTTGCGCAGTTCGTGTAAGGCAGCCTTCAGCTCGCTGTTGGCGGAGTGGGGCGTAATGCAGAGCACGGTGACCTCCTCGCCATAACGGGCTTTTATGGACTGGATCAGCTTTACGTAGCTGCCCACATACTGCTCGACGGTGGGCATCGCACCAGGTGAGAAGTCGTTGGTGCCTACATTAATCAGTACCAGTTGCGGGCGGTAGGCCTGATAGTCGTAGGGTTCCGTGCCGTGGGCATCGAACCGTTGCGTCCAGCGTGTCGGCATGTTGTCCGCAGAAATCTGCACACTGTCGCCCCAGTGGCGCACGATACCTTGACCGGAGTGAGCAACGAGAGCATAGTCAGCATTGAAATGGCGGGCCACGATGCAGGCATAGGCCTTGTCGCAGTTCTCCGTCTCCAACTGGAACGGGTCGTCGCGGTTGTCACTCTCCGTGCCGTAGCCACAGGTGTAGCTGTCGCCAATCACCTCTATGAAACGGTCGGCAGGCAGCACGGGACTCAGCTCAGCGGTGCGCTCCACAACGATTTCCTTCACCGTGGTGCAGCCGTACTCTCCCTCTGTGCATTTCTGGAGACGCAGGATGTGCTGACCCTCCGACAGCCGGTCGGCCAGCGTGATGGTCTGGGGTTCCTTCCCCGTCACCTTGATTTTCTTCACCCACTGTCCGTCGATGAAGACGTTGTGGAAGCTCGTCCCTTCCTCAGACATCACGGCAGCGATGCGGCTACCCGTGAATGCCGTCTGCAGGTAGACACCCGTCCAGTCGTAGCGCACGCCACCATTGTCCAAGCGCTGGACGCGCCCCGTGAAGGACACCTCCGGAGCGGTGGCGGGAATGTGGCGGTCGTCGGCAAATCCTGTCGCTGCCTCCAGCGTCTCCACCCTCAACCGGCTGACCCTGCTCTTGAAACGACCTGCCTCCTGCAAGGGGAAAAACAGGGTGCGCAGGTATCTCATGCTCACCGAGGGATGGTGTACGGCAGGACGCTCCGCCCGGAATGGCATCTTGTTGACGAGGCTGAGGGAGTCGCAGACGTAGAACCGCTGTTCGCCCAGCGTCTCGCGTTTCACGCCGTCCACATACAGCGTCGTCTCCCGGTTGGTGGTCTCTATGGCAATCTCCACCTCGCCCTCTGTGGGCAGAGTGTAGTCAAAGGTGTCGAGGTAGTCTTCGCGCAGGTAGCCTAACTTGCCGCTGACGGGGTCAGACAGGTAGAACGTGGACTGCGGGCCGACGGTCAGGGCCGTACCCTTGGCTTCTGCAGCACAGTCGACGGTGAAGGAGATGCGGTGACCGAAGCCCACCTCCGCCACGGGCAGTCCGAGGCGTTCGCCAGCCTTCACCTCCTCCAGCGTTAAGGCAGGGACACCCATCTTTCCCCGCACATTGATACCTGGCGCTTCGCTCAGCGTCCGGCAGGACTGTTCGAAAGCGGCAAAGGGCAACTGCACGAGCTGTGCCGTCCAGCACTTGTCAGCCATGACCTGCAGCACGGGATAGATGCGGTCGTGGAGGTCAGCCACGGTGATGCCGTTGCCATAGAGGTCGTTCCACAGGGCAAACATTCCGCCTTCCACCTGCGGGTCGCGTTCCTTCAATTCCACACTCCTCAAGATGCGCGGTGTCCAAGTGTTGTAAAGCGATGCTGTCGGCAGGTAGTCATGGTAGTAGTCGGCCAGAGGCACGAGATACACCTGCCAGTCCGGGATGCTGATGAACTGCCATCCCTGCCGCTTCATCTCTTTGGGGTCAGCCATGTCGTTGGACCAAAGCGTCATCGTCACGCCCTTCTGCCGTACGGGTGTCTTCCCGTCGGCGTGCGACAGTGCGCCCCAGAGCATCGGGTGCTTGCCGTAACGCTCCATCAGAGCGAGGTAATGGTCCGTGTAGGCGCGGAACTTCTCCTTCAACTCCTGCGTGGTATTGGCGTATTCGTCCGTGCCGATGTGGACATATTTGCCGCAGAACACAGGGTCTTTCCCGTCGAGATACTCCTTAAAGAGATTGTCCATGAAGGTGTAGACCTCGGGATTGAAGATGTCGAAATGGTCCATGCCGTATTCCTTCGAGGCCAGCGCAGGGTTGTACTTGGTGAAGGCCAGGGCGTGAGCTGGCGCATCTATCTCTGGCACGAGGTCAATGCCGCACTGGGCTGCCGCTGCCGTCAACTGCCGGAACTCCTGCTTGGAATAGCTGCCATCCTTGGCGGTCAGTCCCGGATAGGTGTCACACTCCAGGCGGAAGGCGCAGGGCGTCTTCATCCAGTCGTTGTCGAAGTATTGCTTGAAACTGTTGTCGTTGAGGTGCAGTTGCAGGAGGTTCATCTTGTAGTAGGACATGACCCTCACCAACTGGTGCAGATAATCCATCGGGATGTATTTCCTGCCCACGTCGAGCATGAAGCCACGGACGCGGTACTGCGGCACGTCGACTGCCGTGCCACAGGGCAGCGATGCCTGCTGTTCCGACAGTTGCAGGAGCGTCTGCGTACCCCAGTAGACGGCCTTGACCGTTGAGGCACTGACCTCGCACCACTGGCCCACGGCCATGCGATAGCCCTCCTCGCCCAGCGCCTTCTCCTTTCTGAGGCGCACCACGATGTCGCCCTTCCGTGGGGTCTTGCGGTCTGCGATTTCCAGGGTGCGCCCCGTCAGTAGCCAATAGTCCCGGCAAAACTGCTCGGCCACGGCCTTCAGGGAAGACGAAGCCACCACGACCTTTCCAGACGGTGTCATGAAGCCCTCCGCGCCCTGCCATTCGGTCATCTCAGGGACGGTGAACGGTTTATCGTTGGCGGCCAGGCAGACGGTGGCACCGCTCAGGAAGAACAGTGCCGACAAGATGGTTTTTCTGAATGTTTGAAGCATACTTTTCGTTTTAGGAGGATGAGGAATGGTTTTTCGTTTCAATAGCGTTGCAGCGGGCGGCTGCTCCAGTCGTCCATCACGTAGCTGTCCGGATAGACCGACTCGTCGCGCACCCGGCCGTCCCACTCGCGGATGTAGGTGGAGAAGCGGCGCTTGCCCTCCTCCAGCACGATGATGCGTGCACCGGGCTTCAGGTGGTTGTACACGGTGTTGCCCCCAGAGTAGCGTCCATAGGCCAAAAGGATGTCGTGCCACATCACGGCGTAGTCGTTGTCGTGATCATGGCCCACGAAGGTGCCCATCACGTCGCCGCTCTCCATCATTGCCGTGAACATCCCGCTGTTGAACTCTGGGCTGCAGGCCGATTCCCGACGCGTGCCGATGAGGGTGGCATTCTCGTTGGTTGCCGCCTGATGATATTCAGGCAGGGCGATGTGGAAGAAGGCCAGTGCGGGGAGCGTCTTGCCGCCGTTGGCAGCCTTGACCGCCTGGGACTGCTGCCGGTACCAGTCCACCTGCTCAAAGGTGAGCCAGGCATAGGTGCCGTGGCTCTTGTCCTGTGGGAAGCCCTTGGGGTAGGCGTGGGAGTCGAAGCAGTAGATCACGGCAGCATCCTCCCTACCCTCGTGTCCCTTGATGCGGAGCACATAGTCCAGTTCTTTCTGGTTCTGGAGGTCGGGACAGATGTTATACTCCACACCCCGTGCAATGTCGTAGAGCTCGCGGTTGGTGAGTCCCTGCTCGAAGTCGTGGTTGCCGAACTCATAGACGAACGGAATCCGGTATTTCGCAATGCGATGGAGCACGGCCAGCAGGTTCTTCTTGGCTGGAGTGCCCCAAATGATGTCGCCGTCCAGCACAATCAGGTCCGGCTTCTCGTAAGTCAATACGCTGTCCAGCACGTTGAGCGCAGCCTTGGAAGCCGCACTGCCGTTGTAGTGAACATCGGTAATCTGTGCAATCTTGAACGTGCCGTCGGCACGAAACCTCAAGTCCTGGGCGGTTGCCGCCGGCATGGCCAGCAGCAACCCCAGGGCAAAGGCTGTTATCCTTTTCATCTTATGATACCTTTCTCTAAAGGCGTTTACAAAAATCATCATTCGTCCAGTTTTTTAAGAATGTCATTGCAGAGCATGAAGCCCTTGACCATCATGCGCGGCACGTGGAACGGGCCTTTGTAGAGATTGCCCTTGGCCGGCTGTGCCACGGTGCCGTCGCGATGCAGGTAGCCGTACCACTCGCCCTGCTCCCTGTCTGGGAAGTGGGCGTAGGTCCATTCGCTGATGCGCTGGTGGCGGTAGAGATACTCCTCGTCGCCCGTAGCCAGATAGGCATAGAGGCAGGCGATGATGGTCTCGCACTGCGGCCACCAGAACTTCATGTCCTGCGAGTAGTCCTGCGGCGGCAGGTTCTTGCAGTCGCGGAAGTTGATGATACCGCCATACTGCTCGTCCCAGCCCCAGTCCCACGACCAGTCGAGGATGGTCAGTGCGGTGTCGAGGATGTCCTTGTCCCATCCGCGCTTGCGCGCCTCTTCCATCAGGAACCAGCTGGTCTCGATGCAGTGTCCGGGATTGATGGTGCGCGTCATGTTAGTGTCCACAAACTCGCCATCGGGGCCTACCGACTCCAGCAACGCCTTGAACTCGGGGTGCATGAAGTGGCGGCGCAGGCGGTCGATGGATGCGTCAATCTGTTCCGTGATTTTCGGGTCTTCAATGACCTCGCGCAGGCGCGAACCCACATTGATAAGAATCATCAGGATGCTGTGGCTCTGCAGATTGACACTCGGTTCGAACTTGGGTGCGAGGAACCCCGGCGTCTCCATGAAACGCTGCGTGTCCCGGAAAATCTTCAGCGCCTTCTCCGCATACGTCCTGTCGCCCGTTGCCAGTGCATATTCCGACATGGCGATGGTGGCGAAGGTCTCGCTGAACACATAGCGACGCTTGCGCAAGGGTGTTCCGTCCGCCGTGACGGAGAAATACATGTGTCCGTCGCTGTCAAAGCAATATTTCTCGATGAAGTCGAGGGTGCTCTTCGCGGCATCCAGCCACTCCTGCCGGCGCTCCACGTTGTTGTATGCAAAGCAGCAGACAAAGGCAAAGCGCCCCTGGAACCACACGCTCTTGGTGGTGTCCATCAACGAGCCGTCGCGGTCGACGCAAGTGTACACGCCTCCGTGCTGGCGATCCCAGCCGTGTTCCATCCAGAACGGCATGATGTTGTTGAGCAAATCGTCCTTGTATCTCTTTGCCCACTGTTGTAGATACTTCCTTTTGTCCATATTCTTTTCGTAGTAGTAGTTGTTGTTTGTTTTCATTTCGTATTCGCCACACGGTATTTGTCGATGCCGGCTTTCAGGTCGCTCCAGTAGTTGTACGCCCTAACGTGGCAGATGTCGAAGACAAAGTAGCCGTCGGCCGCATTGATGCAGGCATCGACACTGTTCTTCACCGCATCGTGCTGTCCGCCGTTCTCGAAGCCCGACGGGTTGCCGACATCGGGGCCTCCGGCAAACTGCACCACGTTGCAGAGCAACCGCTTGGCGCGCGTGGCAAAGCCCTGCATGGTCCACTCGCTGCTGCCATAGACATTGTCCGCACCGGCGTAACAGCCCAAGAGCATGAAGTCAAGCAGGTCGGCATAGCCGTATTTCTGGTAGTTGGCATTGGCCCAGTCGGGATAGTCGGCAGCTGGATTGTATTTACGGCTGGCCCAGTTGACCCCCATCTCATAGTAGGAAGAGTACCACGCCCCGACGTAGGTGCCCACCTTGATCTTCGGGTTGACGCCGTGGATGGTGGCCACCGCCTTCTGCACGAAGTCGTAGATGGTCTTGGCGCGGAAGGCCAGCCACTCCTTGTAGTACTTGGGCACCACCGTGACACTTTCCAGCGACATGCCCGGAGTGCCCACATCATCGGGGAACTTCACGGTGCTGTCGCCCACGTAGCTCTTGAACTTGCTCTGGCTCTCGGCGGAGAAGTCCGCCTTCAGGTCGTCATAGCGGCAGCGGTCCATGAAGATGCCGTCCACCTCATACTTGCTCAGGTCGCGCAGGAGTTTCAGAAGGTACACCTGCACCTCGTCATTGGCCGGGTTGAGGAACTTCGTGCCGTAGTATTCTTCATTGGACGGGTCGGTGCTGCGCAGATCCATCGCGTTGACCAGTCCCCGCTTGAGGTTGAGCGTGGTCACCCAGGAACGCATATTCCCGTCGCGGAACACTGCACCCTGCTCGCCCAGTCCGTACGGATAGAGGTTGCCGCCCACAAAGGTGTTGACAGCCGCATTGACCTTCAGTCCCAGTGCGTGGCCCGCATCGATGAACGCCTGGAGATAGTCCCAGGTGGCGGTGCGTTCACAGAACGTGTAGCTGCTACCCTCCCAGACATCCAGTTTCTTCACCTGTTCGGTGACGTCGGTCTGAAACAGCACGTCGCCCATCGAGGGGCGAACGTCTACCACGATGTCCGTGAAACCGGCTTCCTTGACCTTGGCAAGATCCTCCTGGATATTTTCCTGGCTGTTGGCATACCGGGGGAAGTTGGCCGCGGCATCAATCCAGATGTAGCGGGGCTTGAGACCGGCTTCCGGGGCGGTGTCGTCACCACTGGGAGTGTCCGGAGACACTGGAACGTCCGGTGCCTCCGGGTCTCCGCCCGGGGTGTCGCCGCCACACGCAGTGAGCGACAACACCAGAAGCGCGGCAAAGGCCAATAATAGCTTTCTCATCGGTTAGCGGATATAGCAGGCATCAATGACTTTGCGCTGTACGCCATCGCTGCCCTTGATGGTTTCCTTGCCGTTGACCAGCATGCAGGAGCTACCGCCGCCGTCGAGGCAGATGGCTTCGGTACAGCCGATGGCACTCATCTGGATGCCCACCTCGTCGATGGTCATGCCGGCCACGCCTTCCGTCGGGTTACGGCCTTCGCAGACGAAGAACACGAGGCGGTTCTCTTCCTTAGCATAGCCGATGGCCGTGCGGGGCTGGTTGGAGCCACCGCTGACATCCAGCATCTCGTAGCCCCAGGTGTTCTGCAGGATGCCGTCATGCACCAGCATACCCACGCCGCCAATGCCCGTCTGCACCGTCTTGCCGTCGTTGAGCACGATGGCTGCTCCTGGGTCGCCATCTGTAGGCGAGGCCGTCTCCGGGGCGTTGGGGTCACACCTCCTCGGTGTCTCAAAGCCGAAGTCCTGTGTCGTCCAGGAGTAGTAGGACCACTTGGTGTGGAACTCCCCGTTCTGATCTTGGTAGAAGAAGGCGAGTGTCGGATACCAGAAGTTGACCCAGTCGGTGGACCAGTAGTTGAAGTTGGAGCTCAGCATCTCTCCCCCGCGGTAGAGGGCACTCTGCGAATACATATAGCCGTTGCCGACGTCGTAGAACAGGCCACCGTTGATGACAATGGCCGGCTTTTCCGCCTTCTCGTAGAACTCCGACGGTGTGTAGAGCGCGTCGCTCACAAAGTTGCCGTCGGCATTCTTGTAGAGGTCTGAGGACACGTCAAACTTAGCCTGTGCCATATCGGCCACAGCGATGTAGGCCACGGCAGGATCGTTCTCCGAGGTCTTCGACTTCTTGTAGACGTTGATGTACTCGGGGAGTCCGTCGAACTCCGTGGTCACATTCTCCCACCCGGCAGCAACCACCTTCGGGTTGGCCTCCGTGGGTTCGGGGTCTGGCTCCGGGTCCGGGTCGACGGTGCCGTCGTCCCAGATCCAGTTGCTCAGAATATCCTCATGGTGCTCGCTACTGCAAGAAGAGAAGGTAAACAGCGCTGCTGCCATGAGGAGCAGCGCCGGGTTGATACGATATCGTTTCATAGTCATTATGCTTTACGTTATTTTTTGATACAGTCCATCTGGAGACCACCGAAGGTGTTGTGCGTGTTGGACACGTAGAACACATACAGGAAGTAGCCGTCCTGAGAAGGTGCAAGCAGCACGTCTGCATAGCGGTTGTCACCGGCTGCGCCCACGCCGTCCCGCACGCCCCAAGCATACTTGAGTGCGGAAGATCCGGCATTGGTGCCCGTCACGGAGGCGGGGTTCGCTGCATCGTAGATGTAGACGGTGCCGCTCAGTCCCCATGTGGGCCAGTAACCCATCTCGAAGAGGGCGATGTAACGGCTGTTGTTGAAGTCGCGGATGTCGAGGGCACCCGTGTTGAAGCCCCATGCGCTGCCTGTGCCATTGCTGACCAGCGGCGTGGCCGACGACCAGTCGGGCAGGTAGTACATCTGGCAGTTGCCGCCATCAT
Organism: Acutalibacteraceae bacterium; assembly: GCA_963599475.1. Taxonomy (GTDB): domain Bacteria; phylum Bacteroidota; class Bacteroidia; order Bacteroidales; family Bacteroidaceae; genus Prevotella. The sequence continues at coordinate 13,438 of CAVBXH010000023.1, forward strand.
AGAAGTCGCACACGGCACCCTTTGCACCAGTAGCATCAACGGCTGCGACGGTTGCGATGCCGTCAATACCGCCCCATGTGGGAGTGCCGAGGAGCAGGTTCTCCGGGTCACCGACCTTGCCGTCCTTCACGATCCAGCGGATGGCGTTGTTGCAGGCGTTCGGTGTGGCAGTGATCACGGCGTTTCCGTTCAGGTCACCCTGTACGCGGAGCCGTGCACCGATGGGCACGCCGAGGAGGTTCTTGTAGCTAATGATCTTCTCGGGAGCCTTGGTCGGGTCGTTGGTCTTGTAGACCTCCATGGTCTGTCCGCTTTCGGCATAGTTGCAGATCAGCATGTTGCCACTATTGTCGCTGGCCACCGCACCTGTTGCCTTGGCCGAACCAAGGTTGACGGTGCCAACCTTCGAACCGGTTGACTTGAGGAAATACTGCGGAACAGAACCGTCACCGTAGTTCATCACCACGTAGTTCTTGCCCACGGCGGCGAGGGTGGGATGCGTCGTCGATGGGTCGGCAGGAAGGCCGAACATCGAAAGGTCGTTGACAAACAGCTCCTTCTCGCTGCCCGGTGTATAGCCTGCGTCAACCTTGGGCGGCACCTGCTTCATGACAGTATAGACCGCCTTGCTGGTGCCGTTGTCTGCCGTCACCGTGAACTCAAACGCACTGTTGAAGTCGTGAGCCTCAGCAGGGTCGGGAGAGATGGTGGCATGAGCATCCAGCACAACCTCGGCCGTGGCGTTGGAGAGATCCTCCGCCGTTACCAGCGAGATGGTCTTGCTGTCCTCGTCGATGACACCCGTCAGCTCGCCGTTGACCATGAAGCTCTTCATGGCACACTTGTCCGAGCGCGTCTGCTGTCCGGAAATCGTGATGTGTTTCACGTTGCCGTACGGGTCGGTGTAGGTGAACTCGTTCTTCTTGGTCAGGTCGAGGATGCCGAGTCCCGGGTTGATGACGCAGTTGTTTTCCAGCACTGCCGTCACCTTCATGGCCTTCATGGCCTCAGCGGTAGAGTTGTCGCTCTCCTCTGGGTAGTAGTACGGCACGGGAATCACATAGTCCGTGATGTCGGCACTGTTGTCAATGGTCCATTCCTTGGCAGCCTTGTCCTTATACTCACCCGAGGTGAAGTAAGCCGTCAGACTGGTAATGCCAGCCCTGTCAGCGGTGGGCGCCACGTGGTCCTCGTCGGCACAGCCTCCCAGGAAAGCCATGGCAGCGAAGGAGACACACATATATATTATCTTGTTCGTTTTCATAATCAGTATGTTTTCAGGTTATTTCCATTCTGTGAACTGTTCGATGTCCTTGTTGGTATTCAACTCAGACAGCGGAATCGGGAAGCGGTTCATCTTGGCCGGATAGTTGAGGTTCTCCTGGTCCACGTCTACATACGTGTAGCGGAAGCTGCTCTCGCCCATCTTCTCAATCTTCAGACCGTGGCGACGGATGCCCGTGAAGGCCGTGGTGGAGAGTCCCCAGCGGCGCATGTCCCAATAGTAGAGTCCCTCGTAGGCCAGCTCTATCTTGCGCTCGTGGCGCAGTGCCTCGAACACGTCGCTTTCCGACGACAGTCCCGTCAGCTCCGGCAACTTGACGCGGGCGCGCACCTTGTTGATGTAGGTCAGTGCGGTGGCCATATCGCTGGTGCGGAGACAAGCCTCGGCATAGTTGAGATACACCTCTGCCAGGCGGAAGGCCACCCAAGGCTGGGTGCTGTTCTGCGTGATGGTGAAGTCGTGGTTCTCGTCCACCAGCTTGCGCAGGTAGTAGCCCGTGGTGGTGCGTCCCTCGTTGGTCGCATCCTTCATCCATTCAGCCCATCCGTCGGTGCCGTCCACATACGGCTCGATGGTGCGGTTGCGCCACGATGCACCGTTGTAGAGGATGGTGGCCTTGAAGCGCGGCTCCAGCTTGTCGTACGGGGGCGTCTGCATCGTGCCATCCGTGGTGTGCCACGTAGTCCAGTCGGCCTTGCCGCCCGTAGCCAGCTCGTATTCCTCCACCATGTCCTGCGTGGGTGTGCCGTAGCCGCCATAGGTCGTCATGCCTGCGGTGGAGTGGTCTCCGCCCGGTGCATAGTAGCTGTCGAACGTGTGGCCGGTGTTGGCGGTCGTGCTGTATTGGTACATATAGACGGCCTCGGTGTTTCCGTCAGCCTTGAAGGCCGTGGAATAGTCGCTGGTCAGCTCGTAGCCCATCTCGAAGAGCTTCTCGCCGGCGCTCTTCACAGCCGTCCAGTTCTGGCAGTAGAGCATGGCGCGCGACATCAGGGCGTAGGCAGCACCGCTGGTCAAGCGACCTTTGGCACTGGTGGAGACGGGAAGGTTCTCTCCAGCGTACTTCAAGTCCTCATAGACAAAGTTCCATCCGGCTTCCTCCGTGTCGAGGGCGTGGTTGGTGGAAATCTTGGAGAGGTCCTCGTCGTAGATGATGACCTGATGATAGCGTTTCAGCAGTTCGAAGTAGTACATGGCGCGGAAGAAGCGCAACTCACCTTCGAGGCGGTTCTGCACACTCTCGCTGAAGCCGCTGGCGTGCAACTTGCCCAAGGCCTCGTTGACGCGGCGTATCTCCTCGTAGGTGCTACCCCACACACCCATGTAGACATCCGCATAGGACGCGGTGAGCACCGTGCCGCCGTACGAAATCTCGTTGGGGATGTAGCAGTGGGCATTGTAGTTCATGTTGCCGTACTTCATCTCGTCGGTCAGACCCTCGGTGAGGCCTGCTGCACACTGGTAGTTGCTGAAGCTGCCCAGGTACGGTATGTCGGCGTAGAAATAGTTGACGGCCAACTCAGCGGTCGAAACATCGTTCCAGACCAGTTTCTCTGTTGCCTTGTTCGTAGGGTCAATGTCAAGGAAGTCATTGCACGAGGTCAGTCCTACGGCTGCTGTCAGCAGACAAAAGGCGATATATTTCTTTTTCATATCTATTTATCGGCTAAGTGATCAGAAAGTGACGTTAATACCACCGAGGAAGGTGCGCTGCTGCGGATAGTATCCGTTGTTGACGGCAGGCGACTCCGGGTCGATGCCCTGCGGCAGGTTGTCGATGGTAAAGAGATTGGAACCCTCCACGTAGAGACGGATGCGTTCGATGTTGAGGGCCTTGAGCCAAGCCTTCGGCAGGGTGTAGCCCAACTGTGCGGTCTTCAGGCGGATATAGTCGCCCTTGCGCATCCAGAAGGTGGAGGCCAGACCGTTGTCGCCGCCGTGGGTGGTGGTAGACAGGGTGATGCGCGGATATTCACCGTTAGGATTGTCGATGCTGTAGGAGTTCTGCACGAGCCACAAGGGCGAGTTGGCTCCCTCCTTGAAGGTCTGTGTCCAGATGGTGTTGTCGTCGTAGCCGTTGTAGTAGGTGCCCAGCATGGAGACGTCAAACTTGAAACCGCCAGTGAACTGCATGTTGAGGTCGAAGCCGTTCCAGGAGCCGCCGAGGTTGAAGCCCATCATAATCTGCGGGCGGTTGCTGCGTCCGATGCGTGCGCGGTCCTGCTCGTCAATCTTGCCGTCGCCGTTGAGGTCACGGTACTTGATGTCGCCCACGTTGGGACGACTACCGTACCAGGCGGCGTTGTCGATTTCCTCCTCCGAGCGGAACAGACCGTCGGCAATCCACACGTAGGCGGCATCCACGCTGGTGCCCACGTGCTTGCGCCACTCCTGAGCGTTAGGCTCGTCGAGGTAGCGCAGCCACTTGTTCTTCGCGTAGGTCATGTTCAGGCTGGCACTGTAGCTGAAGGGCTTTCCGGCCAGGTTGAACTTATTGCGGTGGGAGACGGTCCATTCAAAACCGTAGTTGGCGTAGCGGTCGTGGTTGGCCACGGTGTAGTAGTAGCCGCCCATGGAAGGAGCCTTGTCGCCGCTCATGCTGGCCAGGATGTCGTAGTTGAGGTTGTAGAACCAGTCGAACTCAAGGCCGAGCAGGCCGCCCCACAGCGTGGCGTCGAAGCCGAGGTTGGTGGTGCGGGTCTTCGACCAGGTCAGTTCGGGGTTGGCCACATTGGAGGTATACATGGAGTTGTAAACGTTGCCGTTGAACACGCGGTTGCCACCGAACGAGTAGGTGCTGAGGAACGAGTAAGGTGTCACGGAGTCGTTACCAAGCAGACCGATGGATGCGCGGATCTTCAGGTCGCTCAGCCAGTCGTTGGTCTTCGCCATGAACTGCTCGCCGGAGATGCGCCAAGCCGCGGAGAAGGAGGGGAAGAAGCCCCAGCGCTTGCTCGACACGTTGCCGTTGAAGTTGTAGCTGCCGTCGTAGCGTCCGCTGAACTCGGCCAGGTAGACGTTGTTGTAGTCGTATTTCAGACGGAACACGTAGCCTGCCGTGCGCGTGTGGCCGCTATAGCCGGACTGCGAACCGCTGGCCAGCGGCGTACCGTAGGAAAGCTCGGGAAGACCGGCGAAGGGGATGTTGTCCGCATAGGCAGCGAAGGACGACGACTTGTAGTCGCGGGCTTCCACCAGCAACAGGGCGTCCACGTTGTGCTTGCCGAACTGGCGGGCATATTCCGCGCTCAGCTGTCCGACCATCTGCTCCGTCACGTAGGAGCCTTCCCCCAGCTGGTTCTTGTTGACCGACTCGGGGTCTTGGTTTAGCACGAAGGTGGCTGTATTCAGGTCGCGCGTGTAGGTTTGGTAGGCCGTATTCAGGTTTTTGTTTCTGGAAGAAAGGTAGTCGTAGGAACCGGCAGCCTTCAGCGTCAGACCCTTCAGCCAGGGTGCTGCATAGCTGATGGAGATGTTGGTGTTCAGCTCCGTGCCGCGTGTCTTCTTGTAGCCCGACTCGTAGATAGCGGCCAGCGGACTGTAGACCACGGCGGCGTTGTTGGGCACCGTACCCGTGTACAGTCCCTCCCATTTCTCTGGCAGGTAGGGGCGCATCATGATGGCCTGGTGTCCCACGGAGAGCCATCCCGTCTCGCTGGAAGACTCCAGTCCGTCGGTGCCGCCGGAGTTGTAGCGCGGCTGCGACTTGCGGGTCATGGTGGCCACTGCTCCGAGGTCGATGGTCCAGTCGTTGCCCACCTTCGTGGTGACGTTGGTGCGGAGGTTGTAGCGGCGGTAGTTGAAGTTGTCGATGTTACCGTCCTGGTTCATGTAGCCCGAACCGATGTAGTAGTTGGAGGTCTTGTTGCCGCCCTGCACGGAGACGTTGTGCTTCGTGAGGTGGCCTGTTCCGAACACCTTGTCGATGTAGTTGACATTGTCCCAGCCGTCGGTGGGGTCGCCGTTGAGCATCTTCTCCACGTCCGACTTCGTAAAGGTGGGGACATAGTCCTCGCGGCTCTGGATGGTGCCGTTAGCCAGCTGGTCCATCATCTGCGCCATATTGTAGTAGTGCGCATATTCAGGACCGTTCATAAATTCCGGGAAGTTGGCGTTGACAGAGATACCGTACTGTCCGTCGTAGGACACCTTGGCCTTGCCCTCGGCACCCTTCTTGGTCGTCACGATAATCACACCGCCAGCGGCATTCAGACCGTAAACAGCAGCGGCAGCACCGTCCTTCAATACGGAGATGCTGGCGATGTCGTGCGGGTCGATGTCGTTGATGGAGCGCGGCATTCCGTCCACGATGTAGAGGGCTTCCATGCGCGATCCACGGATGCGCAGGGCAGCCTGGTCGTCGCCCGGCTCACCGGAGGTCTGCACGGAGGTCACACCCGGCATCTTACCGCCCAAGAGACTGGACACGTTGGTGGACGGGCCTTTGAGCAGTTCTTCGCCCTTCATCGCCGTCACGGCTCCAGTGAGCGACTGCTTCTTGGCCTGGCCGTAACCGACCACCACCACGTCTACCAGGTCGGTGTTGTCGTCCTGCATGGTCACGTTGATGTGGTTCTTTCCGGCCACCTTCATGCGCACGGTCTTCATGCCGATGCACGAGAAGGTAAGCATGTCGGCCTTCTGACTGCCGAGCTGCAGGGTGTAGTCACCATTGATGTCGGTCACCGTACCCGTCTTGGCGTTACCGTTGACCGTCACGGTGACTCCCACCAGCGGTTCACCCGACGCGTCAAGGACAGTGCCCTTCAGGACCGACTGTGCCTGTCCGTCGAGGGCAAACATTGACAAAGTTAGCAATACTAACCAGAATGTCCGCTTTATCAAGCTGTTACATCCTTTTTCATGTTTGTTCATCATACAGTTTTATACATAAGTTCGATATTAGGTTTCCTTCCGTGTATGGATTGAGCCGGTTTAATTAATCCGCTGCAAAAATACGATAAAGTTAAAGAAGTTCCAAACAAAAACTAATTTATTTTCTTTTTAACGAATAAATAAATAAAATTAATTTGCTTTTCAGTGCTTTTACTCCTTTACACCTATTTATATATAGAAGCAGGCAACCGCGCTGTGCGAGGTATCTGTGCGGCGTTCGTTGAAAATGGGTTTCAGTATGTTACAATACTGTTTCAGTCCACCAAGCCGTAGGGACAACCCAGCAAACAACAATTAATCCTATTTATTTATTCGATTAAGAATAATTAACTACATTAATTTTGCAACCAACAGGATTATTTAATAACTTTGCGACATCAAATAACTGAAACAGTGAAAGCAACCATACTGAAGGACAATAACTGGTCGGCGGCAACCTCTGCCCTGCTGAACCTACTGATAGAAAAAGGAGACCAGACCATCTCCGAACTTTCCAACGGGCTGGGCGTTAGTATTCCCTATACCACGAAGTCACTGAACGAGCTGATAGACGGCGGACTGGTTCACGAGGTGGGCAAGCGCGACAACTATGCCCGGCGTGCGCCGAGGGTGTATGACCTCATCCCCGATTCTGGCTATTTCCTGGGCATTGACACGGGCCACGACCGCCTCAACCTCGGCATCACCGACTTCTGCGGCAACCTGGTGAAGAGCACGTTCAAGATTCCCTATGAGTACGCAGACACGGAGGCCTGCTTCGACCGCCTCATGGACATCATCAACCGCTTCGTGGACGAGTCCGGCATCGACAGGGAGAAGATACTGAACGCCTGCATGAGTGTAGGTGGGCGCGTGAACCCTGCGGAAGGGAAGGCCCACAACTACTTCACCTGCCTCGGCCAGCCGCTGGCCACCGCACTGTCCGACCGACTGGGCATTCCAGCCTGCATCGACAACGACACGCGCTGCATGACCTACGGCGAATATCTGAAGGGTTGCTGCCAAGGCTACCGCAACGTCGTCTTCGTCAACATCAGCTGGGGCATCGGCATCGGCATCATCATCGACGGCAAGCTCTATCTGGGCAAGTCAGGCTTCTCGGGCGAGATAGGCCACATGCACATCTACAACAACGGCATCATCTGCCACTGCGGAAAGACGGGGTGCATGGAGACGGAGGCCTCGGGGGCGGCCCTGCAGCGCAACATGACCAACCGCCTAAGGGAGGGTGCCGTGTCCATCCTGTCCAGCCGCGTCAGAAACCGCGACCACGAGCTCTCGCTGTCCGAGATACTGGAGGCCATCGAACGGGAGGACGTGCTCAGCATCGAGACCCTGCAACGGGTGGCCGTGGAACTGGGCAACAACCTGGCCGGCATCATCAACGTCTTCAACCCGGAGATTTTAGTCATCGGCGGCGACCTGTCCGTCACGGGCGAATACCTGACGCAACCCATCTGCATGGGCATCAAGAAATTCTCGCTCAATATGGTGAACGAGGACTCGGTCATTGCCACCTCGTCGCTGACCGACCGGGCGGGACTCATCGGGGCCTGCCTCATCGCAAGAAGTGGAATATTAAACTAAACAAAAAACAAATAAGAAACACCATGAGACTGAACTTAAGTTCTCAAATCGTACTCAACAAAGTACCCGTCGAGTATTACAAGCCGAAAACGACCGTGGAATACTCGGAAATCTCCCGCATGGAGAAAATCCACACCGACATCTTCGCCTCCTCGCAGGAAGGGGCCAAGCACATTGCCGACTACCTCGAGCAGGAAATCGTGGCCGCACAGCACAGCGGAAAATACTACGTGATGGCTCTGGGCACTGGTCTGTCGCTCGTGCCGGTCTATGAAGAACTGGTCAAGAAGCACAAGGAGAAGAAACTCAGCTTCCGCAACGTCATCGCCTTCAACGCCTACGAATACTATCCGCTCCAGAAGGAAAACACGGCCCGGAGCATCAATCAGCTCAAGGCGCGCTTCCTGGACCATATCGACATCGAGCCGCAGAACATCTTCACCCTCGATGGGAGCGTCGCTCAGGAGGCCGTCTACGACAGTTGCCGGCTCTACGAGCAGCGCATCAAGACCTTCGGAGGCATTGACGTGACGCTGCTGGGCATCGGCCGCATGGGCAACATTGCCGCCAACGAACCCGGTTCGGGCATCCAGACCATCACGCGCCTCATCCTGATCGGCAACACCTCGCGCGAGGAGATGGAGAACAGTTTCGGCACGAAGGAGCAGATTCCGCCCTGCTCGCTGACCATGGGCATCGCGACGCTGCTCTCGGCCAAGACGGTGTTCCTAACGGCATGGGGCGACGAGAAGGCGGAGATCATGCAGAAGGTGGTGGAGGGACAGATCACCGACACGCTGCCGGCCACCTTCCTGCAGACCCACCCCAACGCGCAGGTGGTGCTCGACCTCAGCGCCGCCGCCCACCTCACACGCATCGAACACCCGTGGCTGGTCACCCACTGCCAGTGGACCGACAAGCTCGTCCGATCCGCCCTGGTGTGGCTCTGCCAGAAGTTGCACAAGCCCATCCTGAAGCTGACCAACAAGGACTACAACGAGAACGGACTGAGCGAGCTGCTGGCACTCTACGGTTCTGCATACAATGCCAACATCAAGATTTTCAACGACCTACAACATACCATCACGGGATGGCCGGGCGGCAAGCCCAACGCCGACGACACCTACCGCCCGGAGCGCGCAAAGCCGTTTCCAAAGCGCGTCATCGTGTTCTCGCCCCACCCCGACGATGATGTCATCTCCATGGGCGGCACGCTCCGCCGCCTCGTGCAGCAGGGCCACGAGGTGCATCTGGCCTACGAGACCTCGGGCAACATTGCCGTGGGCGACGAAGAGGTGACGCGCTTCATGCACTTCATCAACGGCTTCAACCAACTCTTCTCCAACTCGAAGGACAATGTCATCACCGAGAAATACAAGGAGATCAAGGCGTTCTTCGCCGACAAGAAGGACGGCGACAGCGACCCGCGCGACATCCTAACCATCAAGGGACTGATCCGCCGCGGCGAGGCACGCACGGCCTGCACCTTCAATAATATCCCGCTAAGCCGCGTCCACTTCCTCGACCTGCCGTTCTACGAGAGCGGAAAGATACAGAAGCTACCCATGACGGAGAAGGACGTGGACATCGTGCGCCAGCTCCTCCAGACTGTGAAGCCCCACCAAATCTATGTGGCGGGCGACCTGGCCGACCCCCACGGCACCCACCGCAAGTGTACCGATGCCGTGCTGGCCGCCATCGACCTGGAGAAGGAGGCTGGCGCAGCGTGGCTGGACGACTGCCGGATATGGATGTACCGCGGCGCATGGGCCGAGTGGGAAATCGAGAACATCGAGATGTGCGTGCCGCTGAGCCCCGAAGAGCTGAGGGCCAAGCGCAACTCCATCCTCAAGCACCAGTCGCAGATGGAGAGTGCACCCTTCCTCGGCAACGACGAGCGTCTCTTCTGGCAGCGTGCCGAAGACCGCAACCGCGACACCGCCCACCTGTACGACGAGCTGGGACTGGCCTGCTACGAGGCCATGGAGGCCTTCGTGGAGTACAAGCCGCTCTGACAACACCGAAAACAACCCGACAACAACCGGCAACAACACACAAAACCGACAACACACAAGAGACCTATGACAGACAGAAGAAGCTTTCTGAAGAAGCTGGCCATGGGATGCGCAGCATCCGTGGTGGCTCCGTCCCTGTTGGAAGCCAAGGGCAGCAACGGGATTTCCGCCCCGAAACCAGTGACCGCGACAGGCACGGGCGAGGGACACCTCATCGTGCCGAAGGACAACGGGCTCCGCATCACCGGCACCTTCCTCGACGAGATTTCCCACGACATTCCCCACCAGAACTGGGGCGAGAAGGAGTGGGACCGGGACTTCCAGTACATGAAGGCCATCGGCATCGACACCGTCATCGTCATCCGATCTGGCTACCGTAAGTTCATCACCTATCCCTCGCCCTATCTGCTGAAGAAGGGGTGCTATATGCCCTCCGTCGACCTCATCGACATGTACCTGCGCCTGGCCGACCGGTACGGCATGAAGTTCTACTTCGGACTCTACGACTCCGGCCACTACTGGGACACGGGCGATATGTCTCGCGAAATCGAGGACAACCGCTACGTCATCGATGAGGTGTGGAAGATGTACGGCCACCATCAGAGCTTCAAGGGCTGGTACATCAGCACGGAAATCAGCCGCAAGACCAAGGGCGCCATCCATACCTTCCACACCATCGGCAAGCAGTGCAAGGACGTGTCAGGCGGACTGCCCGTCTTCATCTCTCCGTGGATAGACGGCAAGAAGGCTGTCATGGGCACGGGCAAGATGACCAACGACCAGGCCGTCAGCGTGGAGGCGCACGAGCGGGAGTGGAACGAGATCTTCGACGGCATCCACGACGTGGTGGACGCCTGCGCGTTCCAGGACGGCCACATCGACTACGACGAGCTGGACGCCTTCTTCTCCGTCAACAAGAAGCTGGCCGACCGCTACGGCATGCAGTGCTGGACCAACGCCGAGACCTTCGACCGCGACATGCCCATCCACTTCCTGCCCATCAAGTTCGACAAGCTGCGGATGAAGCTGGAGGCAGCCAAGCGCTGCGGCTACGACAAGGCCATCACCTTCGAGTTCTCCCACTTCATGAGTCCGCAGTCGGCCTACCTGCAGGCGGGTCATCTCTACGACCGCTACCGGGAGTATTTCGGTATCTAATGCCGCAGCTCCCTAACCATTCAACAACATCGATATTCTTACTACATCATGGACCATAAAAACGTACGACTGGGCTATGTGTTTTTCTTGGCACTGGTCGCAGCCCTTGGGGGCTTACTTTTCGGTTACGACACCGCCGTCATCTCCGGCACCATCGACCAGGTCAGCGCGCAGTTCGGCCTGGATGTCATTCAACAGGGATGGTATGTGGGGTGTGCCCTCATCGGCTCCATCGCGGGCGTGTCGGTGGCCGGCATCCTGAGCGACCGCCTGGGGCGCAAACCCACCATGTTCATCGCCGCCCTGCTGTTCACCGTGTCGGCGGCAGGCTGTGCCGTCGTGGCAGACTTCCCCTCGCTGGTGGCGTTCCGCATCGTCGGTGGCCTCGGCATCGGTGTCATCTCCATCGTGGCACCGGTCTACATCTCCGAGATTGCCGTCACCCGCTACCGCGGACAGATGGTGTCGCTCTATCAGCTGGCCGTCACCGTAGGGTTTCTGGCTGCCTATTTCGTCAACTACCAGTTGCTGCAGTTCTCGCAGACCGCTCAGCTGGGCGACGGATGGCTGCAGCTGGTCTTCGTCGACGAGGTGTGGCGCGGCATGCTCGGCATGGGCACCCTGCCGGCGCTGTTCTTCTTCTTCGTCATCATGGTCATCCCTGAGAGTCCGCGCTGGCTCATCGTCACGGGCAACGGCACGCGGGCGGAGCGCATCTACGGCCGGATGTACCGCACGGCAGAGGCTGTCAGCCAGCAGATTTCCGACACGCGATCCATGATTTCCTCCGAGGTGAAGTCGGAGTGGCGATCGCTGTTGCAGCCCGGCATCTTCAAGGCCGTCGTCATCGGTGTGTGCATCGCCATGCTCGGCCAGTTCATGGGTGTGAACGCCGTGCTCTACTACGGTCCCTCCATCTTCAAGGATGCCGGCATCGGCGACCCGCTGTTCTGCCAGGTGCTGGTGGGCATCGTCAACACGGTGACCACGGTGATCGCCATGTTCATCATCGACCGCGTAGGCCGAAAGAAGCTCATCTACTACGGCGTGTCGGGCATGATCGCCTGCCTGCTGCTCATCGCTGTCTACTTCGCCTTCCAGTCCGTTTGGGGACTGTCCGTCTACTTCATGCTGACCTTCTTCCTGCTCTATGTCTTCTGCTGCGCCATCAGCATCAGCGCCATCGTCTTTGTGCTGCTCTCGGAGATGTATCCCAACCACGTGCGCGGACTGGCCATGAGCATTGCAGGTCTGTCCCTCTGGGTGGGCACCTACCTCATCGGGCAGCTCACGCCCTGGATGCTGGCCTCGCTGACGCCGGCCGGCACGTTCCTGCTCTTCGCCGCCATGTGTGTGCCCTATATGCTCATCGTTTGGAAGCTCGTGCCCGAGACGGCAGGCATGTCGCTGGAGGACATCGAGCGGTACTGGAAGAAACAGCAATAATCCCTCAACACACAGAACAAAGAAAGAAAAGAAACCATCATGACCCTTTGCAACCATAGACTTCTCATGGCAGGACTGGCGCTTGCCCTTGCCATGCCCTGCGCCCATGCCGCCCGACAGCAGGCGGAGCAACCGGTGCGGCGCGCCATCATGTGGGTGGACGGCGAGGCCAACTTCCGCCGATTCAGCCATCCCGACAGCATCACCTACTACCTGCAGAAAGTCCGCGATCTGGGCTTCACCGACGTGGCCGTGGACGTGCGCCCCATCACGGGCGAGGTATTCTTCGACACGCCTCACGCTCCCAAGATGCGCGAGTGGCAAGGCTTCCAGCGCGCCGACAGCCTGGATTATTTAGGAGTGTTCCTCACGGAGGCTCACCGTCTCGGACTGCAGGTGCAGGCCACGCTCAACTGCTTCGTGGCGGGCCACAACTACTTCGACCGCGGCCTCGTCTACTCCACACACCCCGAGTGGGCTTCCGTGGTCTACACGCCGCAGGGACTGAAGCCCATCACCCAGCAGAAGGAGAAATACTCCGCCATGGTCAATCCGCTGAACACCGACTTCCGCCAGCACATCAAGGCCGTGATTACTGACCTCATCCAAGCCTATCCGTCGCTCGACGGCATCATCCTCGACCGTGTGCGCTACGATGGCATCGAAGCCGACTTCTCCGACCTCTCGCGACAGGCGTTCGAGCAGTATGTGGGGCAGCGCGTCAAGAAGTTTCCCCAAGACATCTTCCGCTGGAAGAAGGGCAAGGACGGACAGTGGCACGTGGCGCGCGGCAAGTGGTTCAAGCGGTGGATCGAGTGGCGCGCACAGACCATCCACGATGCCATGGCCGATCTGCGCCAGACGGTGAAGGCGGCCAACGCCGCCGTCAGCTTCGGCACCTACACCGGCGCCTGGTATCCGTCCTACTACGAGGTGGGTGTCAACTTTGCCAGCCGCAGCTACGACCCGTCCAAGGACTACGACTGGGCCACGCCGCAATACCGGAACACGGCCTACATGGAGATGCTGGACCTCTACACCACGGGCAACTACTATACAGACATCACCCTGGCCGACGGCGCAAAGAACACGGCTGGCGTGAAGAACGAGACCGACTCGGAGGTGCAGACGGGCACGTGGTACTGCGTGGAGGGCTCCTGCACCCATCTGCGCACCATTCTCGGCGGCCATGCCTTCTACGGCGGTCTGCTGGTCGACCAGCTCTACGGCCATCCCTCCCGACTCAGCCAGTCCATCGAGATGAACCTCAAGCAGTCTGACGGCTTGATGATTTTCGACATCTGCCACCTCATCGCCCGTCCAGAGCTGTGGGACGAGGTGGAGAAGGGTATGCGGGCAGGCGGCATGATACCCTAAGCACCCCCACCCTGCCCTATGAAAGCACAGCAGCCCCACCGCCCTATGGAAGCACAACGCCATCGCCCTGCCGCACGCGCCCACAGCCTCGACGCCCTGCGCGGCTATGCCATCATGACCATGATCCTCTCGGCCACGGAGGCCTTCCGCGTGCTGCCGTCGTGGATGTATCATGCGCAGCTGCCGCCGCCCGACCACCTCTTTACGCCCACCGCCTACGGCATCACGTGGGTAGACCTCATTTTCCCCTTCTTCCTGTTCTCTATGGGTGCGGCCATCCCGCTCTCCTTGGGGCGACAGTACGACCGGGGCGCGAGCCGACTGGCACTGGCTTGGAAGAGTGTGCTGCGGTGGCTGAAGCTGAGCTTCTTCGCCGTGTTCATCATGCACGCCTTCCCCTTTATGCTGGGCTACGGGCAGCAGTGGCTGCGCTATGCCGTGCCGCTGGTGGGCTTCGTCCTGCTCTGCCTAATGTTCCTGCCCAACCCGTTCGGTCTGTCGCGCCGCGGTGCTCTGGCCGTCAAGGCAGTGGCCTATGTGGCAGGCTGTGCGCTGGTGCTGCTCCAGCCGTATGCCAACAGTCTGCCGTTCCAGTTCACCGACACCGACATCATCATCATCATCCTGGCCAACGTCTCACTGACGGGGTCACTCCTCTATCTCCTCACCATCCATCGGCCGTGGCACAGGCTGGCCGTGCTGCCCTTCGTGGTCGCCCTGTTCATGGCTGCCCCGACGGCAGGGTCGTGGGCTGCGTGGATCATGCACGCGTCGCCGTTGCCCTGGCTCTTTGAAGTCCCGTGCCAGGAATATCTGCTCATCATCATCCCCGGCACCGTGGCTGGCGAGTGGCTGGCGGAATGGTTGCAGGCGCGGCAAGCGTCCGCCGCTGTGGCTGAGAACCGCATGCCCCTGTGGATCGTCGCGTTGCTGGCCCTCTCCGTCGTTGTGGTCAACGTGGTGTTCCTCTATGCGCGCTGGCTCGTGGCGAACCTCATCGTGACGGGGCTGCTGACTGCCGCTATCCTGTGGATCACCCGCAAGGGCGGCGACCCAGCCGACAGCCGCTGGCACTCCCGGCTCAGCAGGGCTGGCAGCTACCTATTGCTGTTGGGGCTCTTTCTCGAAGCCTACGAGGGTGGCATCCGCAAGGACGATGTCACCATGAGCTACCTGCTCGTCACGTGCGGACTGGCCTTCTTCGCCCTGCTGTTCTTCACCGTCGCCTGCGACCACTATCGTCTCCGCTGGCTCTCCCTGCCGTTGGAGCTGACGGGCAGAAACCCCATGGTGGCGTATGTCTCCTCGTCGATGGTGGTCATCCCCCTGCTGGCGCTGCTCCACCTCTACCCCTTCGTCGAGGCCATGAGCACCCAGGCGTGGAGCGGCCTCCTGAAGGGCATCCTCCTGACAGCGGCCAGCATGGCGTTCACCGCCTGGTTCACCCACAGGAAATGGTTCTGGAAGACCTGACAAGGTACACAATGGGCAGAATTGAAAATCGGTGGCCAAAGGGAAAGCCAAAGCCCAACAACTGTTCATGTACGGGCTGAACCGTAAATTGGTGGAAGACGGGCTGAACCGTAAATTGGTGGGGGGACGGGCTGAAGGCCCAACAGTCCATAGCCCAGGGCAACGCCCTGGGTCTTGTTCGTGTGTATATACGCGCCCTGAAAGGGCATAAGTCATTAGACTGGTGCATAATGGTTTATGCACTTTTGCCCTTTCAGGGCGTCGGTTGATGGACGCGATGTACCCAGGGCGTTGCCCTGGGCTATGTACTATAGGGCCTTCAGCCCATTGTGTGTCATCTCTGGGCTATGTACTATAGGGCTTTCAGCCCATTGTGTGTCATCTCTGGGCTATGTACTATAGGGCTTTCAGCCCATTGTGTGTCATCTCTGGGCTATGTACTATAGGGCTTTCAGCCCATTGTGTGTCATCTCTGGGCTATGTACTATAGGGCTTTCAGCCCATTGTGTGTCATCTCTGGGCTATGTACTATAGGGCTTTCAGCCCATTGTGTGTCATCTCTGGGGTTTGTCGCGGTTGGCCGACTCTGCCGCGAAAGGCAGCAGACAGCCGTTCTCTATCAGGTCCACTCGCCGCCCGACGCTCCACTCCAGCTCCCCCATCATGTGGGAGATGGTGCGTAGCGATATGCACGCGTCTTTGTCGTATTCCACCAGAATGTCCACATCGCTCTGGGCAGTCTCCTCGCCCCGGGCGAACGAGCCGAAGTATGAATACCTTCGAGCGAAGCTCAGAGGTACGAATAAGCGAGATACAAACCTTCGAGAACAAAAATGCCGTCCCTTCGGGAGGAACGGCATTGAAAAAAGAGTTTCGGAAAATAGCCGTTGATCGCAGTCAAAGGGTTCATTCACTTTTGAATGGACGTCTTGATCGCAGTCAAAGGGTCCATTCACTTTTGAATGGATGTCTTGATCGCAGTCAAAGGGTCCATTCACTTTTGAATGGACGTCTTGATCGCGATCAACGGTCACTTTCTTTTTTTCAATCGGGAAGCTCCCTCGCGCGTATATAATAATAGGAAGTTCTCTCGGTTTGCGCTACCTATAACCTGCGGCCGAGGGTACTCACGCTCGGAAATGCAAAAGAAAAATAAACTTTTCTTTTGCATTTCTCTCACTTAATCGTACCTTTGCAGGCGAAAACAGAAAGAGATAAAGAAAGACATGAAAGATTCTGCTACAAAAAAAGCATTAAGCCTGAAAACGCTGACCAAAAGCTCAGCCTGGGACATACAGGAAAACGACGTGTTCCGGATACTGGACGGGGGCAGCAAAGACCCTGAATTTAAGGAAAATATCCGCCGTTACATCGACATCATCCGATCGGCCTTCAATGTGGAAGAGATCAAAGAGGAGACGCCGGACATCCGTTCCTCGTATGAGAAACAGGGCTATAAGGTCGGAAACATCACCGTTGACGACAACATCAAGATAACCATAGCCGTCCGCAAGCGCCCCATCATGCGCGTCACAGACCTGACCTACGAGAACATCCGCCACATCTCTGCCGCCAAACTCGTGGAGGTGTTGGAGCGCAACTTCGGAGGCGGTTGGGACTCGCTGTCCCAGTCCATCCAGGACATCATCGAGAGCGGGTTTGACATCTCCACCACCACCCTGCCGAAGGATCGCCTGCACAAGAAGGGCGGAATGTACGAGAAGAAAGTGGCCGACGGCTTCGAAGTGCTGGAAGTGGCCAAGGGATCGTGGGTGGAGGCCATCTTTGCCAAGTTGAAGCCCGAGATGGAGAAGCCGCGCATGACCTTCGAGGAGCACGACGAGAACGAGATTCCCGAAGATACCTACAACCGCCCCGACGAAGACGAGGACAGCGGGTCGTTTGAGGACGATGAGATGAACGAAAACAACTACCGCACCACTTTTGAGATAGAAGCCGACCCGGACGAAGAGGCTGAAGGGATTTCGGATTTCGGTGGTGAAGAGTGATAAACCATACC
>CAVBXH010000024.1:0-30345 GCA_963599475.1 Acutalibacteraceae bacterium
TGACTGCGATCAAGACGTCCATTCAAAAGTGAATGAACCCTTTGACTGCGATCAACGGCTATTTCCCTTTTTTCACGAGCCAAAAAACGGCGGACGCAGACATTTTTCAAAAGGGAAGCGGTGCATATTGCAGAAAATATCGTAACTTTGCAAACTATGAGCAGAATAATCCTTGTTACGGGCGGCCAACGCTCGGGGAAAAGTACGAAGGGCGAAGAGTTGGCACTAACACTCAGCAACCACCCGGTCTATATGGCCACGGCACACGTCTGGGACGATGAGTTTCGGGATCGTATCCGCCGCCACCAACAGCGCCGGGGACCGCAATGGACCACCATCGAAGAGGAGCGCGCACTGAGCCGACACGACCTCACGGGACGCGTGGTGCTGGTGGACTGTCTGACACTGTGGGCGACGAACTTCTTCAGTGCAGCAGCCGAGACGGATACGGTGCTCGATGCCCTCAAGGAGGAGTTTGACCGGCTGGTGCGGCAGGAGGCTACTTTCATCTTCGTGACCAACGAGATAGGAAGCGGCGGGGTCAGTGCCAACGCCGTGCAGCGGCGGTTCACCGACCTGTTGGGCTGGTTCAACCAATATGTGGCCGCCCAGGCCGACGAGGTCATTCTGATGGTTAGCGGAATAGCAGTGAAGATAAAATGATACAGTTTGACATTACCCCACCCGACGAATCACTGCGGACGGCCCTCCAAGCGAAGATCGACCACCTGAACAAGCCCAAGGGATCGCTGGGGCGGCTGGAGGATCTGGCCATGCAGATCGGACTGGCACAACAGACGCTCTCGCCCACCCTGCACCATCCGTGCCACCTGCTGTTTGGCGGCGACCACGGCATTGAGCGCGAAGGGGTCAGCGTGTCGCCACGCGAGGTGACCTGGCAACAGATGAAGAACTTCACCCAAGGCGGTGGCGGCGTGAATATGTTCTGCCGACAGTACGGCGTGACGCTGAAGATTGTGGACGTGGGCGTGGACCACGACCTCTCGCAGGTGGCGGGCATCATCCACCGCAAGGTGGCATGGGGCACGCGCAACTTCCTGCACGAGGCGGCCATGAGCGACGAGGAGCTGCAGCAGGCACTGGAGGTGGGCATCGAGATGGTGGACGACTGCCGGAAGGACGGTTGCGAGGTGGTTTCCATCGGCGAGATGGGCATCGCCAACACGTCGCCCAGCAGTGTGTGGATGAGTCTGTTGGCGCAGTTGCCACTGGACGACTGCATCGGTGCGGGCGCAGGACTGGCCACCGCGGGCATCTGCCACAAGCGGGACGTGCTCCGCGCCGCCGTGCAGCGCTTTGAGACCGAAGGCGGCAGGCGCGACGACCCCTGGGAGGTGGTGCGCCAGTTCGGAGGTTTCGAGATGGTGGCAGCCATCGGAGCCATGCTGCGCGCTGCCGAGCTACACCTTATTATATTAGTGGACGGATTCATCATGACGGCCTGTGCACTGGCCGCCTGTAGGATCTGCCCCAATGCCATGCCCTACATGGTGTTCGGCCACTGCGGCGACGAGAGTGGCCACCGCCTGTTGCTCGACCGCATGGGAGCGCGCCCACTGCTGAGCCTCGGACTGCGGTTGGGCGAAGGGACGGGGGCACTGTGTGCCTTCGGCATTCTGGAGAGCAGTGTGCGGATGATGCAGGAGATGAACACCTTCGACACGGCACACATCACGAAATATTTCTGACCGAAAACGACAACGACAACAACGAGACGCATGAAACGGAGCATAGACCCGACAAAATGGTGGGAGACCCCATTGGCCGCCTTGATATTCTTCACCCGACTGCCCTTCTGGCGACTGCGCCAGCCCGCGGAGTCGTGTTACCGCCACGTGGTGGAATACTGGCCACTGGCTGGATGGTTGACGGGAGGCGCGATGGCCGCCACCTTCTACGTGGCTGACCTGTATGCCGGAACACTCCTTGCCGCCCTGCTGGCTGTTGCCGTGCGCATCGTCATCACGGGAGCTCTCCACGAGGACGGGTTGGCCGACTTCCTCGACGGCTTCGGCGGAGGGCGCGACCGTGCCCACACGCTCGCCATCATGAAAGACCCGCACATCGGGACGTTCGGCGTGCTGGGACTGGTGGTCTATACGGGACTGCTGACGGCCACCCTCTACATCATCGGGCAACACAGCGGAAGGCTGACAATCGCGCTGGCCATCATGGCTGGCGACCCGTTCTGCAAGATGGTGAGTGCACAGATCATCCAGTTTCTGCCCTACGCCCGCACGGCAGAGACGGCGAAGGCCAAGACGGTGTATGCGCGCTACGGCCTAAAGGCTGGCCTACGACTGGCCGCCACGGGACTGTTGCCCGTGGCGTTGTGGTGCTGGATGACCGTGGAGAAAGGACTGTTGACCGTCGGTGCGGCAGAGACGCTACTGGCCGTGCCCTGCGTGGTGTTCTACCTGCTCTATCTGCTGATGAACCGCCGTCTGCAGGGCTATACGGGCGACTGCTGCGGCGCCTCCTTCCTCATCACAGAGCTGTCGTTCTACCTCACCATCGCCTTCCTGTTAGGCTGACCGCGGCCAGAGGGGCACGCCTACGAGAAGTGGAACTTGGCCACCTCGCTGACGGTGTTGATTTCCAGGAATTTCGTGCCGCCACCGTCGCTGATGTTTCCCGAGAGATAGGCAATCTTATCGTCCGGCTGGAGGTAGCCCTTCTGCCGGAGCATGCGGACGGCGGCCTGGAACAGGCGTTGCTTGGAGATATGCTCCTTCTGGAACACGGGGATGACCCCGTAAGAGAGGTTGAGCAGGCGCTGCAGCTTCTCGTTGTAGCAGACGGCAAGGACGGGATTCGGGCCACGGAAGGCCGCGAGGTCGCGCGCCGTCTGGCCGCTGACGGAGTCGATGACGATGCCCTTGACCCCGAGACGCTCGGTGGCCTCGATGGCACTATGAGCCATGAACTCCCGGATGTCGCAGTCTGGCGACAGCGGCACCTCGATGTCGTTCTCGCGCAACTTGTCGCACTCGGCCTGCTCGGCAATGGCCGCCATGGTGCGCACGGCCTCCACGGGATACTTGCCGCTGGCCGTCTCGCCGCTGAGCATCAGCGCGTCGGTGCGGTAGTAGATGGCATTGGCAATGTCGGTCACCTCGGCACGCGTGGGGCGCGGATTATTGATCATCGTGTGCAGCATCTGCGTGGCCACGATGACAGGTTTGCGCTTCTGCACGCACTTGCGGATAATCTGGCGCTGGATGCCCGGGATGCGCTGGATGGGAATCTCGATGCCCAGGTCGCCACGCGCAATCATGATGCCGTAGCTGGCATCGATAATCTCATCGATGTTGTCCACGCCCTCCTGGTTCTCGATCTTCGAGATGATCTTGATGTCGGAGTGGCGGGTGTCGAGCACAGCCTGCACAGCCTGCACGTCGGCGGCCGACCGCACGAAGCTGTGGGCAATGAAGTCGATGTCTTCCTCCACCGCCAACAGGATGTTGCGGCGGTCTTTCTCGGTCAAGGCCGGCAGGTCGATGTGGCGGCCGGGCACGTTGACACTCTTGTGGCTGCCCAGCTGTCCGTCGTTCTGCACCTGGGCGATGACGGCCGGACCGTTGATGTCGAGCACCACCATATCCAAAGCACCATCGTCGAAGAGGATGTGGTCGCCCACCTGCACGTCGCCGGCAAAGTCGATGTAGGAGAGGTTGACAATATCGTGCTCGGTGTCCATCTCGGGACGACCGAAAATCTTCACCACGTCGCCCGTCTTGTAGTCGATGGGCGCGTCGCAACCCGTGGTGCGCACCTCGGGTCCTTTTGTATCGATGAGCAGGCCGATGTGGCGGCTCACGGCTCGCGTGTTGCGTATAATCTCGCGCAAGCCTTCCTCCGAGGCGTGGGCGGTGTTCATACGCACCACGTTCATTCCGGCGTCGAAGAGCTGGCGAATGAAATCCTGACTGCACCGGCGGTCGCTGATGCTTGCAACAATCTTAGTCTGTTTCATATCTGTTGATGTGTAAGTATTTTGTTTTTCGCCCTGCAAAGTTAGTCCAATTTGCGAAAAACACAAAATAAATCAACCGCAATCTGCCGTTATCTCGGAAAATAGCGTTAACTTTGCATCAAAATAAACAACTACACCCCTATGAACAAGCATGATTTCGTGACTATTGCCAACCTCACGCGGGAGAAAATCCTCTATATGATCGAGATGGCACAGGAGTTTGAACGCCATCCCAACCGCGAACTGCTCAAGGGCAAGGTGGTCGCCACGCTCTTTTTCGAACCCTCCACACGCACACGCCTCAGCTTTGAGACAGCCGCCAACCGCCTCGGCGCACGCGTCATCGGCTTTGCCGACCCGAAGATTACCAGCGGCACCAAGGGCGAGACGCTGAAGGACACCATCTCGATGGTGGCCAACTATGCCGACGTCATCGTGATGCGCCACTACATCGAGGGCGCAGCACAGTATGCGGCGGAGGTGACGCAGGTGCCCATCGTCAACGCCGGAGACGGCGCACACCAGCACCCCTCGCAGTGTATGCTCGACCTCTACAGCATCTACAAGACGCAGGGCACGCTGGACAACCTGAACATCTACCTGGTGGGCGACCTGAAATACGGGCGCACCGTCCACTCGCTCATCATGGCCATGCGCCACTTCAACCCCACCTTCCACTTCGTGGCACCCAAGGAGCTGGCGATGCCGAAGGAATACAAGATCTACTGCGACGAGCACGGCATCAGCTACCAAGAGCACACGGCCTTCAACGACAAGATCATTGCCGATGCCGACATCCTCTATATGACACGTGTGCAGAAGGAACGCTTCTCGGACCTCATGGAGTATGAGCGCGTCAAGAACGTCTACATCCTTAACAACGACACGCTGAAGACTGCCAAGCCCAACATGAAGATCCTACATCCGCTGCCGCGCGTCAACGAGATTGCCTATGAGGTGGACGACAACCCGCACGCCTACTACATCCAGCAGGCTGGCAACGGACTGTTCGCACGCGAAGCCATCTTCTGTGACGTGCTCGACATTAGCCTGGAACAAGTGAAAAACGACAAAACCATCATCCCATGAACAAGAACGAAAGACTGGTGGCCGCCATCGAGAACGGCACCGTGATAGACCATATCCCTTCGGAAAAGACATACCAGGTGGCGCAACTGCTGAACCTTGACAAGTTGGACTCCACCGTTACCATCGGCTACAACTACAAGTCAAAGAAGCTCGGCAAGAAGGGCATCATCAAGATCGAGAACAAATGGTTCTCCAACGAGGAGATCTCGCGCCTCTCGGTGGTCGCTCCGAACATCGTGCTCAACATCATACGCGACTACGAGGTGGTGGAGAAAAAGACCGTGTGCACGCCGGAGGAAATCAAGGGCATCGTGAAATGCAACAACCCGAAGTGCATCACGAACAACGAGCCGATGGCCACGTGGTTCCACGTCAGCGACGGCACGCTGACCTGCCACTACTGCGAGAAGGAACAGGACATCAACAGGGTGGAACTGGTATAATTAGTGTTAATTCATACCGGATTTTCCCTTCCATTGACTTTTTATTCGTACCTTTGCAAGCAATTTGAACCATTAATTTAAAACAATATGAAAATTTCGCACATTGAGCATCTGGGCATCGCCGTCCAGAGCATCGAAGAGAGCCTCCCGTACTTTGAGAACGTGCTGGGACTCAAGTGTTATGCCGTCGAGACGGTGGAAGACCAGAAAGTGAAGACCGCCTTCTTGAAGTGTGGCGAGGTGAAGCTCGAACTGCTGGAACCGACGTCGCCGGAGAGCACCATACAGAAATGGCTCGACAAGGGCAACAAGGGCGTTCACCACGTGGCCTTCTGCGTGGAGGACGGTGTGGCCAACGCCTTGGCAGAGGTCAGCGAGAAGGGCGTGCGGCTGATTGACCAGACTCCGCGCAAGGGCGCAGAAAACCTCAACATCGCCTTCCTGCACCCCAAATCCACCGCAGGCATCCTCACCGAGCTTTGCGAACACTAATCCTTACGCATCAAGTAAAGTATCACACATACCACTATGTCTAAACAGTTAGAAAAAATCAAGCAGCTCATCGAGAAACGGGAGCTGGCGCGCCTCGGCGGTGGCGAGAAAGCCATCCAGAAGCAACACGACAAAGGAAAATACACCGCCCGCGAGCGCATCGAGATGCTGCTCGACAAGGGTTCGTTTGAAGAGTATGATATGTTCAAGGAGCACCGCTGCCACAACTTCGGCATGGAGAAGAAGCAGTTCCTCGGCGACGGCGTGGTGGCCGGAAGCGGCACCATCGACGGCCGTCTGGTGTTCGTCTTTGCACAGGACTTCACCGTACACGCCGGTTCGCTCTCCGAGACCATGAGCCAGAAGATCTGCAAGGTCATGGACATGGCCATGAAGATGGGCGCACCGCTCATCGGCATCAACGACTCGGGCGGCGCACGCATCCAGGAAGGCATCAACGCCTTGGCTGGCTATGCGGAAATCTTTGAGCGCAACATCCTGGCATCGGGTGTCATCCCGCAGATTTCGGGCATCTTCGGACCGTGTGCCGGAGGCGCCGTCTACTCCCCTGCCCTCACCGACTTCACGCTGATGATGGAGGGCACCTCGTATATGTTCCTCACCGGACCGAAGGTGGTGAAGACCGTGACGGGTGAAGACATCGACCAAGAGCACCTCGGCGGTGCCAGCGTGCATGCCTCGAAGAGTGGCGTGACCCACTTCACGGCGAAGACCGAGGAGGAGGCCATCCAGATGCTGAAGACGCTACTGAGCTATATTCCCTCCAACAACATGGAGCAGGCACCGCGCAAGGCGTGCGACGACCCCATCGACCGTCTGGAGGACACGCTCAACGAGATTATCCCAGAGAACCCCAACGAGGCATACGACATGTACAAGGTGATCGGTTCCATCGTGGACAACGGGGAGTTCTTCGAGGTGCAGCCGAAGTTTGCCAAGAACATCATCGTGGGCTTTGCCCGCTTCAACGGTGAGAGTGTCGGCATCGTGGCCAACCAGCCCTCCTGCTATGCTGGCGTGCTGGATGTGAACGCCTCGCGCAAGGGTGCACGCTTTGTACGCTTCTGCGACGCCTTCAACATCCCCATCGTGTCGCTCGTCGACGTGCCGGGCTTCCTCCCTGGAACGGGACAGGAGTACAACGCCGTGATTCTGCACGGTGCACAGTTGCTCTACGCTTACGGCGAGGCTACCGTGCCCAAGATCACCGTCACCCTGCGCAAGTCGTACGGCGGTTCCCACATCGTGATGGGTTCGAAGCAGCTGCACACCGACCTCAACTACGCATGGCCCTCTGCCGAGATTGCCGTGATGGGTGCCAGCGGCGCTGCTGCCGTGCTGTATGCCAAGGAGGCCAAGGCCAAGAAGGAAGCTGGCGAGGATGTCAAGTCCTTCATCGCCGAGAAGGAGGAGGAGTACAACGAACTGTTCGCCAACCCCTATCAGGCTGCCAAGTATGGCTACATCGACGATGTCATTGAGCCGCGCAACACGCGCTTCCGCATCTGCCGCGGTCTGGCACAGCTGGCCACCAAGCGTGACGCACTGCCCGCCAAGAAGCACGGCAACATCCCCATGTAATCGACACGGCTTATGAAGCATGAAGTCTATGCAGCCATTGCTATGGCTATCCATGAGTTCAAGGGCAACAATGTCCACGACAAGGAGTCGGGTGTCATCACGATTGATGACAAGCAGACGCAATGGAACGGATATGCCCTGACCATGACGGAACATCCATAAAACAGTATGTGTAATGAAGAAAGAATATAAATACACCATCAACGGAAAGAAGTATGAGGTTACCATCGGCGACGTGACCGAGAATGTGGCTACCGTCTGCGTGAACGGCGAGGAATACCAGGTGGAGATGGAGGCTGAACCGGAGGCCGAGAAGCCGGTGGTGAAGCCTGTCGTCGCAAAACCTGTTGCTGCGCCTGCTGCCGCACCGTCTGGAAACATCAGTGCGGACAGTGCGCTGAAGGCACCGCTGCCCGGCGTCATCACGGAGATTCGCGTCAACGTGGGCGACGAGGTACAGCCCGGCGACGTGGTGCTGGTGCTGGAAGCCATGAAGATGGCCAACAACATCGAGGCGGAAAAGGCCGGAAAGGTCACCGCCGTGTGCGTGCAGCCCGGACAGAGCGTGATGGAAGACGACGCGCTGGTGGTCATCGAGTGACCGCCTTGCGACACACATCAAAACGAAAGGAGGGAGCCTGGTACAGGTTCCCTCCTTCGTTGTTGTTGCGCCGAATGGCTGTTCCGACGGATGCACTTCCTGCCTTACAGGCGGTTTCCCGGCTTGGGAAACACCACGGTGGGCGTAAACGTCTTGGCCTCCTCGAAATCCATCAGGGCATAGGAGATGATGATGCAGACATCGCCCACCTGCACCTTGCGGGCTGCCGCACCGTTCAGACAGATGCAGCCGCTGCCGCGCGCACCCTTGATGATGTAGGTCTCGAAGCGTTCGCCGTTGTTGTTGTTGACCACCTGCACCTTCTCGCCGGCAAGCAGATGGGCGGCATCCATCAGGTCTTCGTCGATGGTGATGCTCCCCATATAGTTGAGGTTGGCCTCCGTCACGGTGACACAGTGGAGCTTGGATTTCATCATTTCTATCATCATGCCTCTGCTTTGTATTTGATGTGGTCAATGAGTCGGATGGGGGTCTTGCCGCAATAGACCGTGATGCAACCCACCACGTAGGGGGTGTCGTCCCAGGAGGATACGTCCTGCAGGGTGTTGCCGTCGACAATGGAGAAATACTCCACGTCGAGACCGTCCACGGCGTTGATGGCGTTGACCACGAAATCGTGGGTCTCGGACACGCTGTGGGTCTTGGCATAGGAAAGACTGTCCTTCAGGGCTTTGTAGATGGTCGGGGCAATGGCGCGCTCGCCCTCCGTCAGTAGCGTGTTGCGCGAGCTGCGCGCCAATCCGTCGGTGTCGCGCACGATGTCGCACTCCACAATCTGAACCTTCAGCCCGAGGTGCTTCACCATGGCCTTCACCACGGCAATCTGCTGCCAGTCCTTCTCGCCGAAATAGGCGCGGTCGGGTTTGACAATGTAGAACAGGCGACTCACCACCTGGCACACTCCGTTGAAGTGGCCGGGACGATGCGCGCCCTCCATCACCGTGGAGACGGGCGGAAACTCGAAATGGCGCGTGTCGGGCGTGGGATACATCTCCTCGACGGCAGGAGCCAGCACATAGTCTGCCCCGCAGCTGTCGAGCAATTGGCAGTCGGCATCGAGTGTGCGGGGATAGTGCTGCAAATCGTTCTTGTCGTTGAACTGGGTGGGGTTGACGAATACCGAGACCACGGTAACACTGTTCTCCTTGACACTGCGGCGCACCAGCGAGGCGTGTCCCTCATGGAGCGCGCCCATGGTCGGCACCAGTCCGATGCTCTTCCCGCGCTTCCGGTCTTCAAACAACTGGTTTTGAAGATCCACTATCTTATTGAATACTTTCATACTGATTTTCCTGTGTTTCTAAGCGAGTGCAAAATAACTACTTTTTTATCAAATAAGGAAAGGAAATAGGTGAAAATATGCCAAAAGTAGGTGCAAAAACCTTAAATTATCGCACTGCACAAACGCTTTTCGGAAAAAAATTCGTAACTTTGCAAGGATTAAACACAAAGGATATGGCAAAGAAGATATTGTTCATCAACCAGGAAATCGTTCCTTATGTAGCGGAAAACGAACTCTCCTTCATGGGAAAGGCGTTGCCTCAGGCTATGCAGGAGAACGGCCACGAGATTCGCACGTTCATGCCCAAATGGGGCAACATCAACGAGCGACGCGGACAGCTGCACGAGGTGATCCGTCTCTCGGGAATGAACATCATCATCGACGACACCGACCACCCGCTCATCATCAAGGTGGCCACCATCGTACAGACGCGCATCCAGGTCTACTTCATCGACAACGACGACTATTTCGTCCGCCGCCAGATGGACAAGGACGAGAACGGCATGGACTATGCCGACAACGGGGAGCGCGCCGTATTCTTTGCCCGTGGCGTACTGGAAACCGTCAAGAAACTGCGCTGGGTGCCCGACATCATCCACGTGCAGGGATGGATGGGAGCCGTCGTGCCGCTGTTCATCAAGAAGGCGTATTGCGACGAGCCGTCGTTCACCGACACGAAGGTGGTCACCTCGCTGTTCCCCAACCACATGACGAGTGACCTGGCACCGAACTTCAAGAAATGTCTGGAGTTCCGCGACATCACGGCAGACACGCTGTCCAAGTACAAGGACGTGTTCGACGCAGCCGAACTGGCGAAGCTGGCCATCGACTACAGCGACGGGGTCATCGCCGCCCATCCGGACACGGAAGCCAGTTGGATGGACTACGCCGCACAACAGGGCATTCCGACTCTCGCCTACCCCGGCACTGACTTCGGACAGGCTTACGAGGAGTTCTATGCGAAGATGGAATGACACCACGCATCAAAGGTAAAAAAGATACATCAAGGATACTATCAAGACAACCGTTACTTCAATGACAAAGAAAACACTATTGGCAGCCATTGCCCTCCCGCTGATGGCAATCTGCTCTTGCGATGAAGATACCGTAGGGATTGGCAACAGCATCAGCAACCGCTCAGACCTGTTTTCCATATCGACAGACTCCTTTCAGGTGGACTCCCGTTCACTGGTCGTCGACTCGGTCATCTCGCGCAGTGAATACAGCTACATCGGACGCATCAAAGACCCGGAAACGGGGTCGTATATCACGAGCGACTACATGACGCAGTTCACGCTGTTGGAAAACGAGAGCAGCGATATCTTTCCGCCCAAGGACAGCGTGATCAGTCTGGCGGACAACGGGGAGATTGTGGCGGACTCGTGCACGCTGAACATCGTGGTGAACAGTTGGCAAGGTGACTCGCTGGCAGCACTGAAGCTGTCGGTGCTGGAAATGGGGACGCCCGTGGAAGAGGGAAAGACCTACTACACCAACTTCGACCCGATCGCGAAGGGCTACATCCGCGAGGACGGACTGCGTGAGAACAAGATGTTCTCCATCGTCAACCTGCAGTTGAGCGACAGTCTGCGCAACGTGCAGCAGTCGGGGTCGTACTACCAGTACGTCAGCATACCGCTCAACAAGGAATATACCGACAAGGCCGGGAATACGTACAACAACTACGGCACCTACCTTATGCGGATGTTCTATGCGCACCCCGAGTATTTCAAGAACTCCTATAGCTTCATCCATAAGGTGTGTCCGGGCTTCTACTTCAAGATTACGGACGGACTGGGACTAATGAACGAGGTAGCACGCACGCAACTGACGGTTTATTTCCGTGGCAAGGAGAACGACACGACCTACGTGGGCAGCAAGACGTTCACAGGCACGGAGGAGGTGCTGCAGACCACCTGCATCACCAACGACAAGAAGACGGTGGCGCGACTGGCTGCGGACAACAGCTGCACCTATCTGAAGACGCCGGCCGGCATCTTTACGGAGGTGACACTGCCCGTGGACGACATCAAGCTCAACCACGAGAACGACACACTTACCTCGGCCAAGATTGTCTTCAACAGGATGAACGCACAAAGCACGCTCAGCGACGACCTGCTGCAAGAACCTACACAGCTGCTGATGGTGGAAAAGGACAGCCTCAACGCCTTCTTCGAGAACTTGAACGTGGCGGACAACAAAACGTCTTATCTGGCCACGTACAGCAGTACGAAGAACACTTATACGTTCAGCAATATCTCGAACCTCGTCAACCACCTCTACCTGAAGAAGAAGGCAGGCGGAAGCAACTACGTTGCCACGCATCCCAACTGGAACAAGGTGGTGCTGGTACCGGTCAAGACGGTGACGACAACCTCCTCATCGTACTACACGACAACGACAACCATCACTGGCATCAACAACGAGATGTCGCTGACGAGCATCCGACTGGTGGGAGGCAGCGAGAACGCGCACGATCCGCTCCACATCACGGTCATCTACAGCAAGAACGAGTAAGCCACCGCCATGGCCGACAACTTTCTGGAGAAGCATTTCGAGGAGTACGAGGCGCGCAAAGCGGCCTTCCTCCGCAAGAAGAAACACCTGCCCAAAGCCTCGCGTCCTGCCATACAACGGCCGGACGACGAGGCTTTATAGAATTTCCCCATGAACCTCATTTTGGTCAGACACACGCGTGTCGACGTGCCTCCCGGTACGTGCTACGGACAGACGGATGTCGGCGTGGCCGACTCCTTCGAACAGGAGGCGGCACAGACGAAAGCTGCGCTGGACGGTCTTTGGAACGACGGTCGCCCGGACACGGCCTTCACCTCGCCCCTCACGCGGGCACGCCTGCTGGCCGACTACTGCGGCTTTCCCGATGCCATCGTTGACCGCAGACTCATGGAGATGAACATGGGCGACTGGGAGATGCAACGCTATGACGACATCACCGACCCGTACCTCCAGCAGTGGTACGACGACTACCTGCATCTGCCGACACCCCACGGCGAGAGTTTCCCGATACAATGCAAAAGAGTGGCCACATTCCTTGACGCATTGAAGGATGGTGGCCACTCTCGGGTGGTTGTCTTTACCCACGCTGGGGTAATCGGTGCTGCCATGGTCTATGCGAAACGCTACACACCGCAGGAAGTATGGCAGCACGCAGTGCCCTACGGTGGGGTTGTAGAACTGAATCTTACTTGATGCTGACAGCACTCACCGAGTAGGGCGGCAGCGTAATCGTGTTTCCACTGACCTTGGTGCTGACCGTTCCGTCGAAAGGCTTGGCCGACTCGTCGGTGGGTTGACCGTAGAAGCCCTCCACTGTACTGCCGTCCAGCGACAGACCGGACACCTCCAGCGACACCGCTACGGGCAGGGCGTTCACGAGTTTCAGCACCGTCTCATTGTCAGCATTCTTCACCACACTCACAGCCACGCGGTTCTGCAAGGTCTCGTCGACAAGCAACTGCGACTCCACATAGCGGTCGCCGTCATGGACGGAGAACAACTGCTGGGTGTAGTAGCTCGGCGTGAGGGTGATGTCGGTATTGCTGAAATAGATGAGGTTGGGATTCCAGTTCTTATGATCTTCCTTGCACAGCAATGGCGCATAGCTCGTCATGGCCACCACATCAGCGTTGCGCTCGATGTGGCACAGGTGCATGGCCTCCACGAGGGCCGACTCCATGGTGCGGGTGCGCGATGCCCACTCGCCGAGATACACCTTCGCGGCCTTGCGGTCGTAGTTGTCGTAGTAGTCCTGGTGGTTCATAAACCACCCCGTAGACTCATAGTAGTGTTCGTCCATCATGTCGAAGACATCGGCATGAGCCTTGGCGAATTTCCAGCCCTCGATATAGTCGGAAGAGGGAGCATGGAACGGACCGACAGTGCCGCAGACGATCATCTCTGGGTATTTCTTCTTGATGGCCTCGCAAATCATGAGGTAGCGTTCCTCAAAGTCGGTGGAGATAAGGTCTTCGTTGCCGATGCCCACATACTTGAGATTGAACGGTGCGGGATGTCCGGCCTCGGCACGCAGCTTCGCCCATGGACTGGTGGCAGGGTCGCCGTTGGCCCACTCAATCATGTCGAGAATCTCCTGACAATAGGCGGGCATCTGGTCTATGGGGATGCCACCCTGCTGACCGCCGTATCCTTCGGCGTTGGGACCGGAGTTCTGACAGGGCACGCCGGCTGCCAATACGGGCAGCGGCTCTGCACCGATGTCCTCACAGAACTGGAAATACTCGTAGAAGCCGAGTCCTCGGGTCTGGTGGTAGTTCCAGATGTTCTTGTCCGGCACGCGGTCTTGCCAAGGGCCTACGGTGTGGTTCCAGTGATAGATGTTGTCGATGCCGTCGCCGTGACTCATGCAACCGCCCGGAAAGCGCACGAACTTGGGCTGCAGGTCAGCAATGACCTGTGCCAGGTCTTTCCGCAAACCGTGTCCCTTGAAGGTGTCGTGTGGGAACAGGGAAATCATGTCGAGGGCTACGGGCGTGTTCTTCTTGCCTGCCACCATCAACCGGCATTTCACGGTTTGGTCGCCATACTGTTTGATGCGCTTCTTGTTGGCAGTGTTGAGCGAGAGCGTGTAACGCTGCCACGCGTCGCTGGCCACCTTCAGCTTTCCTTCAGCCATCACGAAGCCGTCCTCGCTGACCAACGCCACGGCAAGCGTCTGACTGCCGCCATCCGTCAAACGGGCATAGAGGGAGAAGTCATACTGCGCGCCCTTGTCGCAGATGCCGTCCCAACCTTCGTTGTACAGGGTGTCGGCGGCGATGACGACATAGTGGGGATTGTTCGCGCTGAGCGGATGATCCGTCGCCACGGTGAGGGGCACACTGCTCTGCCATGCCGTCAAGGCATTCCAGCCTTTGTGGTCTGCCGGGGAGTATTCGAAGTCCCGGTTCTGCACCAGCTCGGCGTAGAGTCCGCCATCAGCGGCATAACTAATGTCTTCGAAGAAGACGCCCACCAGTTTGTCGGAGATGGCCTTACTCTTCGAACCGTCTACGCGCAGCGAAGCCTTCACCTCCTTAGACAGATGGGCGAAGCGGGATGCGTCGTCGCGCATTGTTTCCGCATTTTTCCGGCCATCGCCAGCCTGCGTCTTGAAGTAGGACAACAGCTGGTCGAGATGCGACGGCGAAACCTCAAACCGATTGCCAACCATCGGCTTTCCGTCAACGGTGGCCGTATCGGGAGTCCACGCCGAAGCCTCAGCGGTGTTTCCCACGGCCACCTCCTTGAAGTGTCGGAAATCGGCGGTAGCCTGAACGCGCAGCGCGCCTTGCTTGGACTTCATGTAGATGTCGAACGATCCATCGGCCTTCGGACTGATGAAAGGCTGGGCGATGCCCTTCACCGAGAGTTTGGGATAGTCTTGCGGACGCCACGTGATGAGGTCGGCACTGTATGCCGCGGCAAAGCAGGGCGCATAGTCATTGACCGCCCAGACGGCGCGCCATGTCCCGTCGTTGGCACGGACAACGTGGGGGTTGTACATCCGTTTCTCGGAGCCCCATCGGGAATAGTCGGAGGAACACAGCTGGCCGATGTGCTGCCAGCGGTTTTCCGCATTGAGGTAGGCCACGTGCAGGCCGTCCCTTTCTCCGGGCGAATACACGAAAATGCGGCACGCGGCATCCTTCTTGGCTGCCACTGCCGCTACGGGTTTGCGCTGTGCCGTCACTCCTGAATTCATGAGGAGCAGAGCCACAGCGCCAATCACTGTTCTAATCATATAGTTTTCATTTATGGGTAATCATCTTCATGCCCTCGGCCACGGCCTGCATATTGAGGGGAATCATGGCGTGGTGGCGTTCCGGCAACGATTTGTACAAGGCTTTGTTCAGACCGTCGGTGCTCACCACCGGGCACACGCCCAGCAACGCTCCGAGCACGATCATGTTGAACACCTTGGCGTTTTTCATCTCGGCCGCCTTGTCCATAGCATCCACGCGATACACCTCAATGTCACTGCGCGTGGGCGGGTTGACGATGCCGAAGCCGTCATATATCAGAAGCCCGCCGGGCTTCACCTTGCTCTCAAACTTGTCGAGCGACGGCTGGTTGAGCACGATGGCCACATCGTACTTGCTCAATATCGGCGAGCTGATGCGCTCGTCGCTCACAATGACGGTGACATTGGCCGTACCGCCGCGCTGCTCGGGACCGTAGGCCGGCATCCAAGTCACTTCCTTGTTGTCCATCAGTCCCGAATAGGCCAGAATCTTGCCCATGGAGAGCACGCCCTGACCGCCGAAACCGGATATGATGATTTCCTTTTTCATTGCTTTGCTGTTTTCTGTTGATTGACTAAAGTCCCGTCGTATCCTTAAGGTCACCCTTCGGATAGTACTTGAACATGTGCTCCTCCATCCATTCGTTGGCGGCCTTCGGCGACATCTTCCAGCCGCTGTTGCAGGTCGACACAATCTCCACGAGACAGCTGCCCTTGCCGGCCATCGAAGCCTCGAAGGCTTTGCGGATGGCTTTCTTCGCACTGCGGATGGCAGCCACATTCTGCACGCTCTGGCGCGTCACATAGCAAGTGCCTTCCAGCGTGGAGGCAATCTCCGTGATGTGGAGGGGATAGCCATGGAGGTCGGCCTGCCGTCCGTAGGGACAGGTGGAGGTCTTCATACCCATCAGCGTGGTCGGGGCCATCTGTCCGCCCGTCATGCCGTAGATGGCATTGTTGATGAAGATGATGGCGATATGTTCGCCGCGGTTCAGGGCATGGATGGTCTCGCAGGTACCGATGCAGGCCAGGTCGCCGTCACCCTGATAGGTGAACACGAGACGATCCGGCCAGAGCCGCTTGACGGCGGTGGCCACAGCAGGGGCGCGGCCATGGGCGGCCTCCTGCCAGTCGATGTCCAAATAGTTGTAGGCGAAGACCGCACATCCCACGGGCGAGACACCGATGGTCTTCTCTGTCATTCCCATCTCTTCGATGACCTCAGCCACCAATTTATGCACCACGCCATGCGAACAACCAGGACAATAGTGCATGTGGTTGTCGTTCATCAGGGTGGGCTTCTGATATACCAGGTTCTCTGGTTTGATGATTTCGTGCTCCATAGTTACCTCATCTTCTTTATTGCTTCTACGATTTCCTCTGGCTCGGGAACGATGCCACCCAAGCGTCCGAAATGCTCGACGGCGATGCTGCCATTGACGGCCAGACGGACATCCTGTACCATCTGTCCAGCATTGATCTCGACCACGAGCACGCCCTTCTTGCCCTTTGCCGCCTGGGCAATGGCTTCCGTCGGGAAGGGCCACAGCGTGATGGGACGTAGCAGTCCCACCTTGAGTCCTTCTTCGCGCGCCATTTCCATGGCTTTCTGCGTCAACCGCGCAGCACTGCCGAAGGCCACCACGATGTAGTCGGCATCGTCACACTGGATGGTTTCATAGCGCACCTCCTTTTCCCGGAGGGTCTTGTACTTCTCCTGCAGATGGAGGTTGCGCTGCTCCATAGCCTCAGGCTTGAGTTCGAGCGAGGTGATGATATTGGGCTTGCGACCTTTCGTGCGCCCCGTGGTAGCCCAGGGACACTCCTTAATAATCTCTTCTTCCGTGCGACGGGGCTTGACGGGCGGCAACACCACCTTTTCCATCATCTGCCCTATCACGCCGTCGGCCAGTATCATAGCCGGATTGCGGTACTTGAAGGCCAGCGCGAAGGCTAAGTCCACGAAATCAGCCATCTCCTGTACGCTGGCGGGAGCCAGTACGATGGTGTTGTAGTCACCGTTTCCTCCGCCTCGCGTGGCTTGGAAATAGTCGCCCTGCGAGGGCTGGATGGTACCCAGTCCGGGACCGCCACGCTGCACGTTGATGAACACGCCGGGCAGTTCTGCACCGGCCATATAGGTGATGCCCTCCTGCATCAGTGCGATGCCGGGCGACGATGACGAGGTGAGCACGCGCTTGCCGGCGGCGGCTCCTCCGTAAATCATGTTGATGGATGCCACCTCGCTCTCAGCCTGCAGCACCACCATGCCGGTGGTCTCCCAGGGCTTCAGCTCGGCCAGAGTCTCGATGACCTCGCTTTGGGGCGTGATGGGGTATCCGAAATACCCGTCGGCACCGCAGCGGATGGCAGCATAGGCCAGTGCCTCGTTGCCTTTCATGAGTGTTACTTCCTGTTCTGCCATAGTTTTATTCCTCCATTTTTTTACGATAGACCGTGATGCATCCGTCCGGACAAACGACAGCACACGAGGTGCATCCGGTACACCTGTCCATCTGTGTCGGCTCCACGTAGGGATAGCCGTGCACATTGACCCGGTTGGCCAACACGATGACGCCCTGCGGACAGGCACTGACACACAGCACACATCCTTTGCAACGGTCCGTGTCGACCACGACAGCTCCTTTTACCTTTGCCATAATTGCTTTTGTTTTAAGGGTTATACGCGTCTTTATGATAATAGTTCAGAATATCGTCGAGCATCTGCTTGGCCGCAGCGGCCGGACTGTCGGGGTCAAGCTCCAGAGCCTGCAGATAGTTGTTGATGGCGGCCTGCCAGTGGCCTTGCCGACGGCAGGCATTGCCTTGCTCGTAATAGTCCTGAGCGGTCATTGCGTTTCTTTATTGATAGTATTCTTTCTTACCGGCAGCCAGCGTGTTCTTCATCAGCGAACAGATGGTCATGGGACCCACGCCACCGGGCACGGGGGTGATGAACGAGCACTTCGGGGCCACCTCGTCGAATTTGACATCGCCGTTGAGGCGGAAGCCGCTCTTCCGCGAGGCATCGGCCACACGCGTCGTACCCACGTCGATGATAACGGCACCGGGCTTCACCATGTCGGCGGTGACGAAGTCGGGTCGCCCGATGGCTGCGATGATGATGTCGGCCTGGCGACACTCGTCCTTGAGGTGTTCCGAGTGGGAGTGGCACACGGTGACGGTGGCATCACCGTATTGCTTCTGCATCATAAGCTGTGCCATGGGTTTCCCCACGATGTTGCTGCGCCCCAGCACCACGCATTTCTTGCCGCTGGTCGGGATATTGTAGCGTTTCAGTAGGGTGAGGATGCCTAATGGGGTGGCCGAGATGAAGCAGGGCAGTCCGATGGCCATGCGTCCCACGTTGACGGGGTGGAAGCCGTCCACGTCCTTGCGGTAGTCGATGGCTTCGATGACCTTCTGCTCGTCAATGTGCTTGGGCAACGGTAACTGCACGATGAAGCCGTCCACGTCGGCATCGTCGTTCAGCCGTGCGACACACTGCAGCAGTTCCTCCTCGGTGACATCCTCCTCATAGCGTATGAGGGTGGACTTGAAACCGCAGGCCTCGCAGGCCAACACTTTATTCTTTACGTAGGTCTCCGACCCTCCGTCGTGGCCCACCAGTACGGCGGCCAAATGGGGCTGCTTACCGCCCCGTGCCACGATGTCCTTCACTTCCTCCGCAATCTCGGCCTTGATGGCCGCTGCGGTAGCCTTACCGTCTATCAGTTGCATCATTGCTGTGTATTTAGTGTCTCATGTGTCGCATGGCGTTGGCCATCTGCATCATCTTCGAACTGCCACCGCCCGCCATCATCTTCATCACCTTGCGCGTCTGGTCAAACTGCTTGAGCAGGCGGTTCACCTCTTCTATCTTCGTGCCGCTACCCTTGGCGATGCGCTGGCGGCGACTTTGGTTGATGAGGTCGGGGTTGGCACGCTCCTTAGGGGTCATCGACTGGATGATGGCCTCAATGCTCTTGAAGGCGTTGTCGTCGATGTCGATGTCCTTGATGGCCTTCCCCACCCCAGGTATCATGCCGGCCAAATCCTTGATGTTACCCATCTTCTTGATTTGCTGGATCTGCCCCATGAAGTCGTTGAAGTCGAACTTGTTCTTGCGGATTTTCTTCTCCAGCTCACGAGCCTGCTGCTCGTCAAACTGTTCCTGGGCACGTTCCACGAGCGACACGATGTCGCCCATGCCGAGGATACGGTCGGCCATACGCTCGGGATGGAACACGTCGATGGCCTCCATCTTCTCGCCCGTTCCCACAAACTTGATGGGCTTGCTGACCACGGTGCGGATGGAGAGGGCGGCACCGCCGCGCGTATCGCCGTCGAGTTTCGTCAGCACGACACCGTCGAAGTCCAACCGATCGTTGAACTCCTTCGCCGTATTCACGGCATCCTGTCCCGTCATGGCATCCACCACGAAGAGCGTCTCGTCGGGATGAACGGCCTCCTTCAGCGTGGCGATCTCGTTCATCATCTCCTCGTCGACGGCCAGACGGCCGGCGGTGTCGATGATGACCACATTATAGTTCTTGGCCTTGGCCTCGCGGATGGCATGGTGCGCTATCTCCACCACGTTCGTACTTCCTGGCTCGGAGTAGACGGGCACGCCGATGCTCTCGCCCACCACGTGCAACTGCTGAATGGCGGCAGGACGATAGACGTCGCAAGCCACCAGCAGGGGGTTCTTATGCTGCTTGTTCTTCAGCATATTGGCCAGCTTACCGCTGAACGTCGTCTTACCCGATCCTTGCAGTCCCGACATGAGGATGATGGCGGGACGGTTCTCCAACGCCAGCTCCACGGCCTGCCCGCCCATCAGCGCGGCCAGCTCGTCGTGTACGATCTTCACCATCAGCTGTCCGGGCTTCACGGCCGTCAGCACGTTCATACCCATGGCCTTCTGCTTCACCGTGTCCGTGAAGTTCTTGGCTACCTTATAGTTCACGTCGGCATCCAATAGGGCGCGCCGCACGTCCTTAAGGGTTTCAGCCACATTGATTTCGGTGATCTTCCCTTCACCCTTCAATATCTTGAACGACCGTTCAAGTCTTTCACTTAGGTTCTCAAACATCTTGTTGTTTTTCTTTTTCCTGCAAAGTTACAAAGTTTCCGGGAAACGAAGAAATGTAGCGACCCATTTTTTGTTAATTTCGTCCTTCGCCACGACATCCACAGCTCCAAGCCCATTGGTATAGCTCATTCTGATACATCGGATTCGTTTTGGCCTCTTTATACGGTTATCTCCAACAATATGCCCTCAAAGCCTCTTATGCAACTCTCATAGTAGCCGTCGCCCGTTATACGCGGACCGCTGAGCGTCTCGTAGCCGTCGGCTTTTAACGTTGCAGTCAATTCGTCTACAGCCTCTTTGCTTCCTACGGCAAAAGACAAATGGATAAAGCCCGTATGGAACAGGCTTCCGTTGTCGTCCTCCACTTCGGGACGTGTCATGAGTTCAAGCCGCGACTCCCCATCGGGGAATGTCAGGATGTACGTGCGCAGACCGGTACGTGGATTATGGTAAAGGTTGTTGGATGTTCCTTGGAAGTACTTCTCAAAGAAGGCTTTCATGCCCTCCAGGTCTCTGCAATAGAGGGCTACGTGTTCGATTTTCATTGTGTAATGTTTTTATTTGTTGATGTACTCTAATATCTGCATTGACTATCATCTTTCGTCAAACGCTGGCGCTGCAGAGCTGGGCGTAGGGACATGAGGCACATTTCCGAGCATCGGGAGACGGTGAGAAGGATTCCTGCGGATTAAAGATGCGGTCGGTCACTTCTTTCAGTTGATGGTTGAACGCGTCGAGGAATGGGGCGACATCGCGGATGGGTTCCTTGCCGAAGCAGAGCGTGGGGTCGTAGTCCTCGCCCTTGGCGTGCTGGATGAACAGCAGGGCGGGACTGACTGGGAGACACTGCGGATTGACTGTGGGCTGCTGAGCCACGATATTGCTGTAGACGAGCGTCTGGAGATAATAGCCTCGGTGGGAGTCGCTATCGGAAAAGATGTCGTCCACGTCAGCCGCCATCTTCATCTTGCCACCGCCCGTCTTGTAGTCCACCACGCGGATGCGCTCCTTCGCTGTGTCGCAGTCCACCACGTCGAGGCGGTCGATGATGCCGCCGATGGTGGTGGTGAAGTGCAGGTCGCCGGCATCGACAGGCCAGTCGCAGACCACTTCCTTTTCCAGTCCGTACACCTCGAAGGGAGCCTGTCGCAGGTCGATGGCCAGCAGTTGACGCACGTAGTGGATGATGACCTCGCGGTTGATGAGCTGCAGTCCGCTGTAGGAGGCGGCAGTGGGGAGCTGTCGCCGGAAGGCGTCGTCGACGGCCTTGGCCACGGCGGTCTCCGACTGCAGGATCTGGCGGAGCTGTGCCTGTTCGATGCGTCGTCCGCGCGTCGTGAGCTGTTCATAGAGATGCTGGGCGGCCTCGTGGAACACGATGCCGAAGAGGCGGTCGTCAATCTGCAACTCGTCGTCGTCCGGTTCGCGGATGTCCGCGACGTAGCGGTAGAAGAACTTCATGGGGCAGGAACGGTAGCTGTTGATGGCCGTCGGCGTGAGCAGTGCCTTTTGCGTGTCGGGCTTCCGGGCGAACCGTCGCAGCAGGATTTGCATGATTTCCGGGGTCTTCTCCACAGCCTGCTGGGGTCGGCGCTGCGTGTCCTGTCCGGCCTTGAGATAGTGCTGGGAGACCGTGTGTGGCGACTCCACCATCAGTTGCACCATGAAGCGGCTCATCTCGCGCGTGTTGCCGTCGTCGGTGCCGTTGTTGTAGACCAACGTGATGTCCGAGGCGCGTTGCAGCAGGCGGTGGAAGTAGTAGGCATAGATGGCCGTCTTGTGTTCCACGGTGGTCAGCCCGTATGCCTTGCGGAGACTCTGCGGGATGAAGGAGCTGTCGTGGATGCCTTTCGGCATATTGCCCTCGTTGCAGGAGAGCAGTATGATATGATCAAAGTCGAGGTTGCGCGATTCGAGGATGCCCATAATCTGTATGCCCTCTGCCGGTTCACCGTGGAAGGGCACGGAGGTGGACTGCAGGAGCTGGCGGAGCAGACGCTGCAGCGTGGTGCTGTCCACGTCCAGGTCGCCGTCGGCAGCCAGTCCCTTCAGGCGGTTGACCAGCGTATAGGCGCGGAAGAGCGACTCGGATCGCAGTGCGGCGGTGTCGCCGTCGGCCTCTTCCTGCCGACTCATGGCCACGGCCACGGTGCGCGTCACCAGACAGAGCCATTCGAGCACGGGGAGCACGGCCGTCTTGTCTGCGTCGCCCAACGGCTGACAGCTGTGGAGCAGTTCGTCGGACAGCCACTGGCTATAAGGATGCCGTCGGATGGCCTTGTAGTGGAACGACGGTTGGCCGGAGGTCTGCCAAGCCACAAGCAGGGGGAGCAGCGAGGCGATGGGGGTGGTAGCCAGCGGATAGCCCGTGGTGATGTTGACCTTGTCCACCCCGTCGGGGATGCAGTGGATGACCATGGGCAGCAACCGCTCGTCGCAGAGCAGGATGGCGGTGCGCTTACCGTCGGCCTTGCGCTGGCTGTCACCCAACCAGTCGGTGATGTAGTGTGCCTGGATGTTCTCGGTGGCTGCCGCCACGAAGCGGATGTCCTTCGGCTGACGGAACTGGCCGTAGATGTCGCTGCGCATGGTGTCCAGTTCGTTGGGGAAGCGAGACAGGTACTGCGCGATGTAGTAGCCCGCCTCGTGTCCTTTCATGTAGTAGTCGTCGAAGTCCCAGTAGAACTTCGCCTTGCCCTCCCGTTGCAGGCTGCGGAAGAGTCGCTGCTCCACCTGATGGAGCAGGTTGAAGCCCACGAAGATGTATGTGTCGTAGTCAAGACGGAGCTGTTCCCGTTCCACCACGTCCCTGTACATCATCCCTTCATAGGCCAGCGACTGCCCGGCGAGACGCTGTCGGAAGCGGCTATAGATGTCGGGGAGATGTTGCCAGAGGTTCAGGAAGCGTTGCTTCAACTCCGTGTTGTCGTCGGGATTGAAATGGCTGAAGAAACGGCAGATGACGGCGCGCTGCTCATCGGTCAGGAAACTGATGTCGTCCAAGTCGTGGAGGTTGCGGATGTTGGCAAACACCTGTCGCGCATTAGCCATGTTCTTGTCGATGTCGTCGAAGTCGGACAGCAGAATCTGTCCCCAGCCGAAGAAATGGTCGAGCGTCTCGTCCGTGCCCGTCACCTCCACAAACGTCTTGTAGAGGTCGCTGACCAGTTTGATGGGGTCGGCCACCGTCCATGGGGACTGTGCGCGGAAGAGGTCGCTGATGGTGAGGTAGGCGGGGCTCCAAAGGGGTTGTCCGGCCAGCCGTGCCAAGTGTTCGTTGATGAACAGTGAGGCGCGCTTGTTGGGAAAGACGAGAGCGGTGCGCGAGAGGTCGAAGCCCTGCTTCCTGACCAGGTCTTCCGCTACGTATTCCAGAAAAGTCTTCATCATACCGTTTCGATTTTATTTGTATAGACATACCAGAGATAGCCCTCCACCTCGCGGTGGCCCATCTGGCGGAGAAGGTTCATGTATTCGCCCACCTGATCCCGATACTCGGGGCGGGGCTTGCCAAACTTAAAGTCGACCACGACGAACCGTTGTCCGTCGGTCATGACACGATCCGGTCGCCGCTCCACAACGCGCCCTTCGGCATCGGTCGACAGGATGGTGCACTCGTTATAGAGCGTCCATTGGGGTGAGAACCACGCCCGGACGCGCGCGTCCTGCAGCCGTTTGTGCAACAGGTCGGCGAGACGGTCGGTGGTGATTTCCCCGTCGTAGATGATGCCGTCCTGCTCCAGTTCTCTCAGTGCCCGGTCAATGTCGTCGACGGTGCGGATGGTGGAAAACACGTGGTGTAGCACGTTGCCCGTCTTGATGTATCGGTCGCGGCTGTCGTCGGTCTCCTCGTCGTCGGCCACAAACTCAAGACTCTTGTTGCTTTGGCGGAACTGCGCCGTCCGGCGGAAGGTCTGCATGGAGACACTCAGTGGCGACGGCTGCTGCAGGAACACGTTGCGGCTGGCCGTCCGTTGCCGACTGTCCTCTGCGGCGGGAGTGCCGTATTCAAAGACGAAATCTTCCGTCCCTGCCGTTTCCTCCGCCTCCGCCTCCGTGTCGAGGATGCGGCTGCCGGGCAACAGCTCCACCAGCTCCTCCAGCACGGCCGCCATTCGCGACGATCGTGTGCCCGTAGACTTCCGTTTGCCCGTGACAAAGAGGCTCTTCGCGGCGCGGGTGAAGGCCACGTACAAGATGTTGAGGTTGTCGACGGTCAGTTGGAAGTGTTCCTCCTCATAGTCAGCGGCATAGATGCTCTCGCGCATGTTCTTGCTGTAGTCCACTAAGGTGACAGGCAACTTGTTGTACGGAGCTTCCGACGGCTGACACCAGAGCGTTTCGTCCTGTTCCATTTTCCAGTCGCAATAGGGAATGATGACATGACCAAACTCCAGTCCCTTGCTCTTGTGGATGGTGAGGATGCGGATGCCGTCAATCTGGTCGCTTTGGATGGTTTTCTTGTGCAACTCCTGGTCCCATTGCTCGATGAAGCTGCTGATGCCCGTATTGTTGTCCATGGCAAAGTCGCCGAGGAGGTCGAAGAACTTGCAGACGTAGGCACTCTCTCCTGCCAGACGGTGCAGGGAGAAGATGTCGTAGAGCCGATCGGCCAGCTCCACCAGTGGCAGTTGGATCAGGGCTTCCGTGCCGTGGATGAAGGCTTCCGGCAACATCCCGTCGAGGTCGTGTGTGCAGAGCAGTTGCTCCCCTTCCGTCCAGCCGTCGTCGGCCATGGCGTATTGCCGGTAGCGTTTCACGAGCTGGGCCTTGGTCAACTTGTCGTCGGGATGGGTCAACAGCCGGAGTGCGTCAATCAGCAGGTTGACGGGGGTGGAGTAGTCCAGGCGGAACGCCTCGTCGCTCACGATGTGAACCTCAGGCAACTGCGTGGTGACGAAGTCGGCAATCGCGCCAATCACGCCGTTGGTGCGGGTGAGGATGGCTATGTCCGACTGGCAGACTCCCTCCGCGATCAGTTGGCTGATGCGTTCCGCCGTCATCTCCAGCGTCCGCTGGCTGTAGTCCTCGCTGGGAAGGAGGCGGATCTTCACCTCGCCCTGTGCCGCCCTTGTCTCCGGCACCTGTTGGCAGACATCGTCATAGGCATGTAGGAGTGCGTCTGCCCCATCAACTTCCTCTTCCGTGAGCCCCTCCGCCTCCTGGCGGGTCAGGGTCTTGAAGAAGGCGTTGTTGAAGTCGACGATGTTGCGCTCCGATCGGTAGTTGGTCTGGAGGGTCTCCACACGCATCGTGCCTTCCGGAAACTGCTGTTCGATGCCGTTGAGCAGTCGCCAGTCGCCTGATCGCCAGCGGTAGATGCTTTGCTTCACGTCGCCCACAATCAGGTTGCGCGACTCGCTGTGGCTCATGCACTCCCGGAGGAGCACCCTGAAGTTCTCCCACTGTATGGACGAGGTGTCCTGAAACTCGTCAATCATCACGTGGCGCAGCTGTGCCCCGATTTTCTCGAAGATGAAAGGCGTATCAGACTCTCCGATGAGGGCGTGTAACAGGTGTTGCGTGTCACTGAGAAGGAAGACGTTGGACTCGTCGTTGATGTGCTTCACCGTCTGTTCGATGCTGCCCAGCAGTCGCAGGTTGTTGAGGTGGCGGAGGGTGAGGCGCGACGAGTTGATGTCGTGCCATTGCGCCTCGCGGTGTTCGATGACGTGGCGGAGCAGGGGCATCAGTGCCTCTTCGGCCAGCGCGACAATCTCGCTGCGCATGGGATGTTTCTTCGAGGCCCAGTTGCCGGCATCTTCGAGGCACGCCAGGACGCGCTTCCCCACAATCTTCTCGTCGTATTTCCCCTTGCTGAGACTGATGAACAGGCCCGCCACGCCCGACTTGCCGTAGTTCAGGTCGTCGACGGTGAAGCCGTGGAGTTCGAGGGTTTCGAAGAACGCGGCAGCCGCTTCCCTGAAACGGTTTTCGGCACGGTCGGCCAACTGGCGCAGTTGGGCGACATAGTCTTCGAAGAAGTGCTCTTGATGCATGACAGCTTCGAGGGCTTCCCGGTGGGTCTTGTATTCCGTGTGGAAGATGGTGCGCCCGAAGTGCTTGATTTCGTGGAGCAGCGAACTCTTCCGCGTGTCGCTGTTGCTCCAGCCCTTGTCGTCTCGGATGTTCTCCATGACGTAGCCCAGCAACCACTGGAGCATCGGGTCGCTGGTCTTCAGGTTCTCGATGAG
Organism: Acutalibacteraceae bacterium; assembly: GCA_963599475.1. Lineage (GTDB taxonomy): Bacteria > Bacteroidota > Bacteroidia > Bacteroidales > Bacteroidaceae > Prevotella. The sequence goes on from CAVBXH010000024.1 coordinate 26,578, forward strand.
GATGTCCACGGCCAGCGACTCCACCTGCGGCCCGTTGATGCCCACCTGCAGGTTGGCGGTGAGGTTGAGTTCGCGCGCCAGATTGCGCAGCACACTCTGGAAGAAGGCATCAATGGTCTGCACGCGAAACAGGTGGAAGTTGTGCATCAGCAGGCGGAGGGCTGCTCCGGCACGCTGGCTGACGGTGGCCGCGTCCAGTCCGGTCTCGCGCTGCACCTTCTCGGCGTAGCTCTGGGAGTCGGGGAGGTTGTTCCAGATGCCGTAGAGTTGGCTGAGGATGCGGTGTTTCATCTCCTCCGTGGCCTTGTTGGTGAAGGTCACGGCGAGGATGCTGCGGTAGTCGGTGGGGTTGGCCACCAGCAGTTTGATGTATTCCGTGGCCAGGGTGAAGGTCTTTCCGCTCCCTGCACTGGCTTTATAGACGGTCAGCGACCGTGTGGCGTGTGGCGTGTCTGTTACCATTTTCTGAATAGTTCAAAGGTGAATTTGCAGCCGACTTCCTGATAGTGGGTCTTCAGGAAACTGGCAAAGAGTCCGATGGAGATGAAGCGGGTGGTGAAGCCGTAGCCGATTTCGGTGTAGGGTCGCGTGTGCTCGATGGACAGCGTGCTGAGGTAGATGCGCTCGGTCTCGACATAATGGCCCAGCACGGGAAGCCAAGAGAGGCACAGCAGGGGTGACTCGTAGGAGACGTGGGCGCGGAGGTAGTATGCGGATGCGTTGTACCAGTCGCGCGACAGCAGTTGGAACTGTCCAGTCCAGTCGTCATCCCAACCGTTGGGAAGGTTCTCATCGCGAAAGTTGGCATAGTCCACGAAATAGCTCGTCTCTTGGTTGGTGTAGAAGCCACCGCCCACGCGGACGTTGAGCAGTCGCATGCAGTTCATCCGCTTCTGGTAGCTGGCGTCAAACTCCCATCGCTCGTATTCCAGGTTGGAGTGCAGCACGTTGCGGAAGCTGCGCTCGTAGTTGGCGGTCAGCACAGGGCCGCGCTTCCAAGGCATGAACTGCAGGGACAGCAGGGGCGAGAAGCTACGGTAAACCACCGGGTGGCCCGTCTCCTGCATCATCTTCTTGTTGACGGCCGTGCGCTGGTGGTAGACGAGGCCGGCAGTCACTTCAAGCCAGTCGGTCAGGGCCACGTTGTTGACGGCTCTCATATAGTTGTCGTTGAAATATTGCAGGTCGTTCAGGGAGTCGTTCTGTGCCGTGCGGAACGTGTTGCCGATCTGGTCGAAGATGGCGGAATTGGTGATTCTGTTGCCGTTGGCCCACGTCAGTTCTGCATAGCCGTTGCGCTTGGGGTTATAGGTCATGCGGATCGGAGCGTTGAAATAGAACTGCTCCCGCTTGAAGTTATAGCCGAGCGTCGGCGTGAAGTTCAGGTAGCGGTGGGCGTTCCAGATGTAGTTCATGCTGATTTTCAACTTGTAGGCCAGACCGCGGCTCTGGCTGTAGCTCAAGTAGAGGGGATTGAAGAGGGGCGATGCCTTGAGACTGGCTCCGCCGCTGTTGAGCTTGATGCTGTTGATGAGTTGGTTGCCGATGATGTTGACGGCCCATTCCTTCACCTTGTTGTGGCGGACGGAGTCTGTACCAGTGCTGTCGGCACGGGACTGCAGACTGTCGTAGTGGGCGTAGATGTCGCGTTCCAACGGATTCAGGGGCGTGACACGCAGGGAGTCCATCAGTTGGGGGTCTGCGCGGTTTTGTATCGTGTCGGCCACGGTCACGGGGGCTTTGTAGGTGGCAAGAAAGCGCGCATCGACATTGTTGCCTAAAAATCCCATACTGGCTTCGGTGGAGCACCATTGCGGCAGGCGCGTGCCGTTGGCTTCCTCGCCCGGAATCACCTGTACGCGAAAGGTGATCATATCGTACTCGCCCTGCAGGGTCGCCAGATGGATGCGCCCCGTGCGCTGGTCGACAATGGCGTTGCCGCTGACCAGTTGGGTGTTGCCCAACCTCGGGCGGAAGTCGATTTGGTACATGTTGTTGGCCACGTTGCGTGTGGAGAAGCGGTAGAACTTTCTGTTGCTGCGGTGGAAGGGCGACAGGATGTGCTGGTGGTAGACGGTGCGGCCGTAGAGGTTGGGAGTCAGGTATTCCAGCACGGTGGGCATCACGCTGCGGTTGCGCGGTACGGTGCCACTGACCACTTGACGTTTCAACTTGAAATGGCCGCGCTGCTCCAACTCCAGTTTGCCGTACACCTCGCCGATGTACCGGCGCTCGCCCTTGGCCACGGTGTACATGCTCGGCACCAGGAAGAGGATGGGGTTTCTGCGCTTGGCATCAACGACGTAGCGGACGTAGGCGTTGGACGTGGAGTCTTGAAGGGAGACGGACTGCTGACTGCCGTATTGCCAGACGCGCTGGAGCAGGAGCGAGTCGGATGCGCTCCTCCCACAAACGATGATGCTGGACATGAACAGCATCATGCCCAGCATCAGTATTCTGGCGGACGGGTGTTTCACGCCTCAAAATTAGTGAAAAATTTCAAGGCGTCCAAACTTTACCCCAAATATTTCATCAATATCTTGGCATTGCCAGACTCGCGGAGCTTCGTGATGCTCTTCTCGCGAATCTGACGGACGCGCTCGCGGGTCAGTCCCAGCTGGTCGCCAATCTCCTCAAGACCCTTCTCGTGGCAACCGATGCCGAAGCACTGGCTGATGATGGTAATCTCGCGGTCCTTCAACACCTTCTTCAGCACAGCGTTCAACTCCTGTGCCATGGACTCGTGGTCTACATAGCGGTCGGTACGGGAATCCTCACCGCCGGCCATCACGTCAAGCATACAGTTGTCTTCGCCTTCCTGGAAGGGTGCGTCGATGCTCACATGGTGGCCGTCGGCCATCAGGCTCTGCCCGATTTTCTCCTCGTCCAAATTGGTGGCATCGCTCAGCTCTGCCACCGACGGGTGGCGCTGATGCTCCTGCTCGAACTTGTTGATCTCATGGGTGATTTTATTCAGACTGCCCACCTGGTTCAAGGGCAGGCGTACTATACGGCTCTGCTCGGCAATAGCCTGGAGAATGGACTGGCGAATCCACCACACCGCGTAGGAGATGAACTTGAAGCCGCGCGTCTCGTCAAACTTCTGAGCCGCCTTGATCAGACCGATGTTTCCCTCGTCAATCAAGTCCGTCAGGGTCAGCCCCTGATGCTGATACTGCTTGGCTACGGAAACCACGAAGCGCAGATTGGCGGTGACCAGCTTGTCCTTGGCACGCTCGCCCTCGGCACCGCCCTTGCGGATTTTCTGAGCCAGTTCAATTTCTTCGTCCACACTAATCAGCGGTGCCCGTCCGATTTCCACCAGATACTTGTCCAGTGCCTCGCTCGAACGGTTCGTGATACTTTTCTGAATCTTAAGTTGTCTCATTCTTCTACCTTCTTTTCGCTTAACCTCTTGATTATCAAACGGGTGTGTAAAAGTGCCCGGAAAATCTCTGCAAAGGTACACAAAAAATCAATAGGTTGTACATTTTCGACCCCACTTTTTTACTTAAAAAACATTAACGACCTTAATCGTGAGTACCTTCGGTCGAAGGCCAGGGGTACGATTAAGCGAAGAGAAATGCAAAGGAACTGAGCCAGTTGCAGGGGACAACGTTCAGCGTTACAGGGGCTAAGTGACTGATTTACGGGAGCTAAACGACTGCTTTACGACAGCTAAGTGACCGCCTTAGCGGTGACAGATGACAACTTGGCAAGCACTTTCTATATATTATTAATTCTTAATTATTAATTTTTAATTAGATA
>CAVBXH010000025.1:0-30231 GCA_963599475.1 Acutalibacteraceae bacterium
GCTGACCACCATCACCGCACTGCTCTCCGCCCTCGGCTTCTCCGTAGGGGGATGACAATTAAGAATTAAGAATTAATAATTAAGAATGGACATTAAAAGGCGACCGGCGAGAAACTATCCCGTCGGCCGCCTTTTGTATTCCTTCTCAATCGTAGCCCAAGGGAGATTGTCGGCTAGCTTGACCCATCGGTTTGATTTGCTTAAACCCGAGAGAGACTCTTGAAGCTCAAACAGGTCATGGCTGCAATATTGGGAGTAGTATTTCATCTTGCTTCTTGTTGATTTAACACCCAAAGGTAGGCATTTTCTTGGAATTATGCAAGTAATTCGTACTATATTTTGTTAAATATCAACAATTTACACTTAATTAGCAGACCCTATATATTATAGGACTTCGATTCCTCAATCCGTTAGATAAACCTTGAAGGCGTCACGTAGTTGGAATGCCGAAAGTTTCTCGCGGACAAGGCGGGTAAAGAAGTCCATCACATCATCGTAGCACTCCATGATAATCTTGCCGTCAGTACTGAGGCTGATGGTGTCAACATGGGTCATCAACTGGCGACCGAAATCGTGGCTGGTGACATCGTAGTAGAACATCGTGTGGTAGTGGTTTTGGTGGCCGTATATCATCTCTTTGCCAAGCCACCGCTCCGGGTCGTCAAGGGCTTCGAGGCTGCTGATGACATTGGTCTCGTCCTTCCAGTCGGGATAGCGCAGGGGGTAGAAGGTCTTCAGGGCATCAATCCACTCGCGGCGCATAATGTCGCGTTTGAGGGTGAAGGTGAAGTTATTTCCATCATCGGTGAAGTCGTACAGCCCAGTGGGATTGTATCGCTCGTTGAGGTATTGCACGGCGGCCTGCTCTGTGTAGAGAGCCTTGACAGCGCTTTCGCGGTTAGTCAGCACCTTCGTAACGATGCCAATAGCTAAGTATTTGCCCATGATGTTATAGTGCTTCGATTTGTTCTGCGGTAAGACCAGTAATCTCGGCTATGTCCTCAATGGCATAGCCTTTAGCTTTCATTTTGGTGACTACAGAAGCGAGTTTCTCCCTCGTTTCCCTCAGCTCATTTGCCATGTCCTTGTCGCGGCGAACCCTGTCCCAGAACATGTCGTAGCCTAATAGTTGTTCGCGGGTATAGGCCGACTCCTCAACAAGGCGGATGGCCTTGCTTATTTCGGGATTGCCGAGCAGTTCCTGTGGCACTTCTTCCGTCTTTTTATTTATCTCAGTAAGGAAACGAAGCCATAATACCTGCATTTTCCTCTCCGAGAAAGTCTGTGGCTTGAATTTCTTCAGCTCGACAAAGACGAGGTGAAAACCATCGATGACTTTCTTTGTGTCCTTGTCGTGCACAAGGCGGTAGTAATGGTAGTATTCCTCCATCTTCGGCTCAAAGATGTCATCAATGAGGTTGAGCGAATAGACGGGCTGGAGTTTGCTGAACGATTCTCCCTCGTCAAGTTGGCTCACATAGACCTTCGACGAGTTGAAGAGTACGCGCTGCATGAAATTGGTGGACCAGTACATCTGCATCTCGACGATGAACTGGCGCTTGTCATTGGTCTCGCAATAGACATCAACGATGCTGTCCTTTCCCTCCTCCGTGCGGGGCACGCGCTCGGGCGAGAGGTAGTGGATGTCGGTGATTTCCTTGCCTGCCTCCAATGGCAGCAGGGCATTGAGCAGACTCATCACCAGGTCGGGATGCTCGCCGAATATCTTCTTGAACGTCAGGTCGGCTTTAGGGTCGAGGTATTTCATGCGCGCTGTCTATTTTGTTTCTGTTGCAAAGGTACGAATAAGCGAGAAGAATACAAAAGGAAAACTTGTTTTTCTTTTTATTCTCGAGCGTGAGTACCTTCGGCCGAAGGCCAGAGGTACCCCTTTTTTCTTACACTGCATCGTTGCCGAGCATTTTTTTCATCGCTCAGGGAATAGATTATCGAGAAAACCGGTTAAACGGTTAAAGTCGTTTCGGAAAAACAAATTTTCCTCACGTACCTTATATATAAACTCTGCCGTGCATAATGCGGAAGCCTTTTATTGAAAATCATGGGAATTTTTTATTGAAAATCATGGGAATTTTTTATTGAAAATCATGGGAATTTTGTAATTTTGCAACGGAAAACCATAATTGGAACTCTTATGTACTATCATAGACTTGTTGAAAAGGTTATAGAATTGAAGTTAAGAACTTCTGGAGCTGTTGTCGTTGCAGGACCAAAATTCTGCGGCAAGACCACCACCTGCATGCTTTACCAGAAAAGTTTTGTAAAACTGAATACAAAGCAGGCAATCACTATGGCGCGTATGAATCCAAGGGGCATACTTGGTGGCGAGAAGCCCAGACTTATTGATGAATGGCAAAAGGCACCCGATATTTGGAATCAGGTGAAAGATGATTTGGATTTCGACTACCAATTTGGCAAATACATTCTTACCGGCAGTTCAACTCCTGCTGACAAAACGGAAGTTCATCATAGTGGGGCAGGGCGAATTACACCTGTAAAGATGCGCCCGATGAGTCTGTGGGAATCGAAAGAATCAAATGGTACCATTTCCCTAATGGACTTGTTTGACAAAAAGGGGGAATATCCTTGGGACATGAACGTGGACATCACGCTCTATGACATTGCCTTCCTCATGTGCCGTGGAGGTTGGCCCATTTCCGTGCAGGCCTCCAATGATATTGCTATTGAGATAACAAAAAACTACTATAACGGATTGTTCGTATTTGAGGACTGTGAGAACGAGAGGTTCAGAAATAAACGTCCAGATGTGCTAAGGATGATATTGAGAAGTTATGCGCGGCACATCTCAACGGAAGCGGCTCTAACTACCATCATAGCGGATGTACGCCAAAGTAATGAGCGCACAATGGACTCAAAGACCTTCGACGACTACATGGAGGCATTGAAAGACCTCTACGTGCTTGAAGACTTACCTGCGTGGAACCCCAATATTCGTTCAAAGACTACCATTAGGAGCACCCCCACCAGACACTTTATTGACACCTCCATCGCTTGCCGTGCTTTAGGTATCAGCCCCAATGACCTTATGCACGATTTAGAGAGTTTCGGGCTATTCTTTGAAGATTTCGCTGTAAGGGATTTGTCTATATATGCCAATTCCATCGGCGGTACTGTTTCTCATTACCGTGACAATGCAGGTTTGGAATGTGATGCCATCCTGCATTTGGAAGACGGAAGGTGGGGCGCAATAGAAATCAAACTCGGAGGTGACAAACTTATTGAGTCGGGGGCAAAATCCCTGAAAGCGCTTCAGAATAAGATGATCGAAAAGAGCGATGAGCAAGCACCGTCGTTCCTAATGGTGCTCACTGCTGTAGGTGCAGCCTTTCAGCGTGAGGATGGTGTATACGTTGCACCTATTAATTTGCTCAAACCATAGTTGTATTGCCCGACTGGAAAACGGCTCATGGCGAGTGATAGCCACGTCGATAGTATAATAAGGCACTCACCCCAGCAGTTGTTCGATGTCGCGCTGGGGAAGGATGCACAGGATGGACTTGCCGTCGGGCGTATGGTTGACATTGGAGCAGGCGAAGAGCTGGTTGACGACGGTCTCCATCTCATCGTTGTTGAGAACCTGTCCCAGGGGGATGGCGGCGTGTCGGGCCATGCTCAAGGCCAGCGTGGCGTGGATGGTGTCGGCCTGGGTGACACCCTTTTCTACGGCATCGCCCACCATGTCGCAGAGCAATTGCACGCTGTTCAAGCCCTCCAGACCGGCTGGAATGGCATTGATGGCATAGGAATACTGGCCGAGGTCGGTGAGTTCGAAACCCATGGTCTCCAGCTCCGGGAGTATCTTCAGCAATAGGACGGCATCGGACGGGGAGAAGCGGACGACCTCGGGGAAAAGCACGCGCTGGCTGGAAGACTGGCGGGTGCGCAACTGTTCCATATAGCGTTCGTAGCGGATGCGCACATCCGCCCGATACTGGTCGATAATCATCAGACCGGACTTGACCGCCGTCATGATGTAGCGTCCCTTGTACTGGTAGTGGATGGGCGACTTGTCCTCGATGACCGTGCGTCCCTGCTGTTCCTCCGCACCGTCTGTGTCGTGCGTAATCTGTCGGGAGACAAGGATGTCGTCGCCGTCCTCCTGCGGTGCAGCAAAGAGGTCTTCGGTCTCCGGCTTCCGCACTGGCAGACTGTCGTAGAGCTGTTGCCAGCCCTCCATCCTTTTGGGTTTCTCGGTATGCTGGCGGAACGGATTATAGTCGGGGTCATAGGAGGGACTGGGCGGTGCGGCGCGACCCGAGGGGTCGAAGACGGGGATGTCCGGGCAACCCTCCGTGTCGAAGTCTATCTGGGACACCTCGCAGAACTTCCCGATGGCATCCTTCACTGCCACGGTGAGAATCTGCCAGATGGCCTGCTCGTTGTCAAACTTGATTTCGGTCTTCGTCGGATGGATGTTCACGTCGATGTCGGCAGGGCTCACCTCGAAATAGATGAAATAGGGCACCTGCATCCCCGTGGGCACCAGACGCTCGTAGGCTTGCATGACGGCCTTGTGGAAATAGGGATGCTTCATGAAGCGCCCGTTGACGAAGAAATAGTTGTGCACCCCCTTCTTGCGGGCTGACTCGGGTTTACCGACGAAGCCTGTCAGTTTACAGAGCGCGGTATCCACCTCCAAGGGCAGCAAGTCCTGACCGTACCGCTTCCCGAAAACATCGCAGATGCGCTGGCGGACAGATCCTGCACGGAGGTTCATCAGCTCCTGTCCGTTGCTGTGGAGCGTGAAGGTGATGGACGGATACACCAGTACGATGCGCTCGAAGGCCGTCAGGATATTGTTCAGCTCGGTGGCATTGGTCTTCAGGAATTTGCGGCGGGCAGGGACGTTGTAGAACAGGTTGTCCACCTTGAAATTGCTGCCTACGGGACAACTGACAGCCTCCTGTCCCTCCACCTTCGATCCGTAGATGGTGAGACAGGTGCCCAACTCGTTATCAGCGGTGCGTGTGCGCAGTTCCACCTGCGCCACGGCGGCTATCGACGGCAGAGCCTCGCCGCGAAAGCCCATGGTCGTAAGGGCAAAGAGGTCGTCGGCCTTGCGAATCTTCGACGTGGCATGGCGCTCGAAGGCCAGACGCGCATCGGTTTCCGACATTCCCTTCCCGTCGTCAATCACCTGTATCGAGGTGCGCCCGGCATCAACCACCAACACACGGATGGTCTTGGCTCCCGCATCGACGGCATTCTCCACGAGTTCCTTGATGACGGAGGCCGGTCGCTGGATGACCTCACCTGCCGCTATCTGGTTGGCCACAGAGTCCGGCAACAACTGTATCACGTCGCTCATGGTGCCTCCCTTTCCGGTTTGCTGGCCGGCATCGGCGCGCTGGCCTGCCTCGGTGCGCTGGCCTGTCTCGGCGCGCTGGCCTGTCTCGGCGCTGTGCGTTGCACCTGTTCCTTCAGCTGCTGTTCCTCCTTCTTGCCGCGCCATTCGAAGATGTCGTCGCGGTTGAGCGGACGGATATAGTCAAACCAGGCATAGCCCGGCAGGAAGTATTTCGCTGGCGGAATCTGTGTCATGGGATAGAGCGTCCCGGTCGGCTTTTCCATCCATATCTTCTTCATCTTCCGGTTCTCCAGAAACATGCGTAGCTTCGGCGTCTCGGTATAGTTGAGTCCGATGAGCGTGCTGTCGGAGTCGTCCATCGGATAATAGACAATCAGCACATTGCCCGTGGCATCGGTTTCATAGACCTCGCCATTGCGGAACAGCGCCGTCATCTCCTTTGACGACACCTGGTTGTAATGAACCGTGTCAGGCATCTGCTCGACGGAGAAGGCCTGGCCAGTCACATGGGCACGGTCGACGGTGGAGTCCTTCATGTAGACACGTATCTCCTCGCCGAAGAGCTGCTGGCTGTTGTTCCACACAATCGGGTCATGGTACATAGTCATGCACGAGTCCTTCGAGTTGTACACCAGCGAGTCGCACACGGCCTGCACGTCGATGCGGTAGGCGCGCACCTTGTTGTAGGCATGAATCTTACGGTAGACCGAGTCGGTGTTGATGTTGAAGGTAAAGACCTTGAACGTGTCGGCATGCATGAACAGCGAGTCGCGCTGCGAATAGTCGATGGCCACGGCGCGCTTGGTCGTCATGGCGTAGCCCGTCTCGTCGTTGTATTCACAGTAGTCGCCCGTCATCTTGTTTTTGTTGACCGAATCGACATAGACCACATTGCTGTAGGCATGGCTGAGACCGTTCTTGCTGTCGTGATAGACACTGTCGCCCACCATCATGCGCCCTTGGTTACGCATGACCGAGCGGTCAAACAGTTCCGACTGCTCCGTCTTGGTGTTGTAGTAGCCGTTCTCGCTGTAGATATGGCTGGCTCCCGACGTGATGTTCGACGGCCCGACGATGTGGGCCCGCGACAGGCGCGTGTCATAGTACAGGGAGTCGGTGGTCAGGAAGAATTTCTTGTTGCGCAGGCGCACATCGTAATAGAACATGGCCATCTTCGAGTCGGTATGGTACTCGCCCCAGTCGCTGGTCAGCGTAGAACCGTTGTCCACGAGCTTGCCGCCCTCGAAGAAATTGCCGAAGCTATACATCCTGTCGTAGTCCAGACTGTCCGTATACAGTGTCGTCTTGCGGTGTTTTAGCACCACATTATATCGGGCCTGGGCAATCTGTTCGTTGCCGTCGTAATAGGCATAGTCGCTGTTCATGCGCAGCGTGTCGCCCTGCACCATGCGCACATGGCCGAAGGCTTCGAAGGAGTTGCTCTGCTGGAAGAAGTTGGCACTGTCGCAGTAGAGGTTCGCACCAGCATGGCGGAAATGGACATGGCCGGTCAGAATCTGGGCATCCCCGTTCTGATACTGGTTGTAACGCAGTTCGTCGGCATGAACCAAATAAATGCGCTTGGTGTCGGTGGCCGCCTGACGACTCTTTCCCGCACGCTTACGCGCGGGTTGCACGGCTCCTATCAGACCGATTCCCAGTAGACAGAGCAACAGGACGGCAACAGCACGGAGTCTCATCGTATCCAGCCTTGATATTCAAATTCACAATCGCGGTAGCGGTCGTTGATACGGACGTAGGTGTTTTTAATCTTCTCCACCACCCACTGGTGGATCTTCTCCTTGCGCATCTTGGCCAGCACCACGTTCTTCATCACCTGGAAATCTTCGGTGATGGTGGCCTTGTGGCCTTCGGTGCGGTGTTTTAGCTTGACGATGGCGCAAACGGTGCGGCCGTTCTTCATCATCTGGAACGGCTTGGAAATCTCGCCGTCCTTCAGTCCGTCCACGGCAAGAGCCACCTCGGAGGGCAGGTCCTGCAACTGGAACCGCGAGGTGCGAACACCCATCTCGTCGTGGAACATCACGCCCTTGTTGTTGCGTGTGTCCTTGTCGTCCGAGAGCACCGATGCTGCCTGGTCAAAGGTGAACTTGCTGTCGTTGATGTCATTGCGCAGGGAGTCGAGGCGCTCCAGCGATTTCCCGATGGCTTCTTCGCTGACCACCGGACGGCGCAGGATGTGCCGCACATTGGCCTTCTCGCCACGTTTCTCTACCAACTGGATGATGTGGAAGCCGAACTCAGACTCCACAATTTTCGAGACCTTCTTCGGGTCGGTCAAGTTGAAAGCCACAGCAGCAAAGGCCGGGTCAAGCTCCATGCGCGACATGAAGCCCAGTTCACCGCCACGACGGGCACTGCCCGGGTCTTCGGAATAGAGGCGGGCCAGCGTCTGGAACGAGGCTTCTCCCTTGTTGATGCGATCGGTATATTCACGCAATTCCCCTTTTACGCGGTTGATTTCGTCCTGCGAGACGCGGGGGGTCTGCGTGATAATCTGCACCTCCACCTCGGTAGGCACAAAGGGAATGCTGTCTGCCGGCAGTTCCTTGAAATAGCGGCGCACCTCAGCGGGGGTCACCGCGATGTCCCTCACCAGCGAGTTCTTCATCTCCTCCACCATCTGGTTCTCGCGGTAGGAGTCGCGCAGCTCGTTGCGGATCTGCGTCATGCTCTTCTTGTGGTACTCCTCCAGCTTCTCGCGCGATCCGACCACGGAAATCATATACTCAATCTGACGGTCCACGCCAGCACTGACTTGCGCTTCGGTCACTTCGATACTATCAATGGCGGCCTGATGCAGAAACAGCTTCTGCACGGCCAGCTGCTCGGGAATGGCACAATCTGGGTTGCCTTCCCAACGCGTACCCTGCTGCTCGGCCTGTAGGCGCATGGCCTCCACGTCCGACTTGAGGATGGCTTCGTCGCCAACGACCCATATCACTTCGTCGACGGTGCTCTGTGCTGGGATACTGTCGTTGCCGATTCTTGCCTGCATGGTGGTGCAAGCCAAGGCCGATGCGGCCAATAATATACTGCGAATGCTCATTTCAGTGATGTTTGTTTGATGGTTTTGAATACTTTTTTATTGATGGTTACCGGATACTGCTCCTTGAGGTCGTCTATCCAGTGTTTTTCCATTTCCACATACAGGTCGCGGGCCACCTGTTCCTTTACCTCCGTGTAGTGCTTGGGCTTGAACCCTTTCCGGCGATACTTCTTTTTGTGTTTCTTGAAATATCTGGCCATGGCGGTCTCGTCGGCGGCAACCTGCCTGGCTAGCGATTGCTCGGACAGCACCTGAAGCAGCAATCCTTCATAGATCGCTTTGTCTACCGGGAGCTGTGCGGCGACCGTCTGGGGCACTTCCCTTTTCACGTCGGGTCTCTGTCCGGCCGTTGCAACACCGGCATCACGGGACGAAACCGAGACGCTGTGCACCAGTTGTTGTCGCGCCTGCTCGGATGCCTGCCACTGCTCCAGTCCCGGGAATGTTTCCACCGTTTGTCTGTCGTTCAGTAACAGAATATGGTAACCGTCGGCGGCAAGGAACGGGCGGCTGTATGTTCCGCGTTGCAGGGCAAAGGCTTCGTTCTCCATCTCCTTCAGCAGTTGGTTGCGCCCGTACCATCCCATCAGTCCGCCGTGTGCGGCAGAGGTCTCGTCCTGCGACACCCTGCGAGCCAATGAGGCGAAGTCGCCGCCTTGTTGCAGTACCTGATAGACCGAATCGGCACGCTTGCCGGCCTGTTGCAGTTCATCGCGGTAACCCCGTTGATGCACCTTCAGGAAAATCTGGGACAGGGACACTACTTCATCGTCTGCCTGGTGGCATTGTGCTATCCGGCGGAAATCCGCATCGGACGGTCCATGGATACTGTCACTCTTCTGCTGTACAGCTTGACATTGACGTGCGGCGGTGGCAAGAAGACGCCTATATGCTGCGGTGGTGTCCATGCGGGCGGCTTTGGCGGCCATCACCTTTAAGCGGTTGTTGACATAAACCTCCAGAAAATCATCGACCTCACAAGGTTCGTCGCCTGTCTCGCTACAGTATGTGCGGTATGCCTGCACGAACTCGGAACGCTTCACGACGGTGTCGCCAACCGTCAAGAGCGTCGGGTCAGCCTGCGCCCACACCGTTGCGGTGACGGGCAACAACAGGAGTGCAAGCAACAGCCGCTGTACCATCTTAATCGTTGGGGCGGGAGTAGTTGGGAGCTTCGCTGGTGATGGTGATGTCGTGCGGATGGCTCTCGTTGACTCCGGCATTGGTGATGCGAGTGAACTTGGCATCATGCAACTTCTCTATGGTCGGTGCACCGCAGTATCCCATGCCAGACCGCAAACCGCCCACCATCTGGTAGATGACTTCCTGTACCGTGCCTTTGTAGGGTACACGTCCGGCGATGCCCTCCGGAACCAACTTCTTGACATCCTTCGTGTCGGCCTGAAAGTAACGGTCTTTGGATCCGTGCTCCATGGCTTCGAGCGAACCCATGCCGCGATAGCTCTTGAACTTACGTCCATTGTAGATAATGGTGTCACCGGGACTCTCTTCCGTGCCGGCCACCAGCGAGCCAATCATCACGCAAGAGCCGCCAGCGGCCAGTGCCTTGACAATGTCGCCGGAATAGCGGAGACCACCGTCGGCGATCAAAGGCACACCAGTGCCCTGCAAGGCCTTGTAGACATCATATACGGCACTCAACTGGGGCACGCCGACACCGGCCACCACACGCGTGGTGCAGATGGAACCCGGACCGATGCCCACCTTGACGGCATCGGCACCGTTGTCCACCAACATCTTGGCGGCAGCCCCCGTAGCGATATTTCCTACCACGACATCAATGTTCGGGAAGGAAGCCTTGGCTTCGCGCAACTTCTCAATGACGCTCTTGGAATGGCCGTGAGCCGTGTCAATGACGATAGCGTCAACACCGGCATTCACCAGTGCCTGCATGCGATCGAGTGTGTCAACGGTGACACCGACGCCGGCAGCGACACGCAACCGTCCCTTCTCGTCCTTGCAGGCCATAGGTTTGTCCTTGGCCTTCGTGATGTCCTTATAGGTAATCAGTCCCACCAGGTGGTTGTCCTTGTCCACCACGGGGAGCTTCTCAATCTTGTTTTCCTGCAGGATTTGCGCAGCAGCTGTCAAATCCGTCTGCTGGTGAGTTGTCACCAAATTCTCTTTCGACATTACCTCGTCAATCGTGCGATCCAGGCGGCGCTCAAAGCGCAGGTCGCGATTGGTGACGATGCCCACCAGGTGGTTTTCTTCGTCGACCACAGGGATGCCTCCGATATGGTATTCTGCCATCAGCGCCAGTGCATCCTGCACGGTAGAGCCACGGCGGATGGTCACAGGGTCATAAATCATGCCGTTCTCGGCACGCTTGACAATGGCGACCTCACGAGCCTGGTTCTCTATTGACATATTCTTGTGAATCACGCCGATGCCTCCCTCGCGGGCAATGGCAATGGCCATCTGGCTCTCTGTAACAGTGTCCATGGCAGCGGTCACGAAGGGGACATTCAACTGGATGTTCCGTGAGAACTGCGTTTTCAACTCTACCATCTTGGGTAACACTTCCGAATAAGCGGGAATCAGCAGGACGTCGTCAAAGGTAAGGCCGTCCATCACAATTTTTTCTGCAATAAATGATGACATAAATAACTCCTTGAAATTTTATTGCGTGCAAAATTACTTATTTTTTCCCACACCAACAAGGGTTTCGCCGATTATTAATACGATTTAACGCAGTAGCGTCAGTTTGCCATTTCACTGATAAACTTGATGCGTACCAGACGGATTTCGTCCTCTGTGCATTCTGCGCCCAGTTCCTGGAGAGCCGCTTCAAGAGAGTCGGTCTCGCTGTCGGAGAAATAGTCGTAAATATCGTCAAGATGATCTTCGTCCATCACTTCGTCGAGGAAATAGTCGATATTCAGCCGTGTACCGCTGTAAACGATAGCCTCCACCTCGTCCAACAGTTCCCCGAACTCCAGGCCTTGGGCATTGGCAATGTCGTCCAGAGCCACCTGCCGGTCAATGGCCTGTATAATCTTCACCTTCAGCATGGAC
Source organism: Acutalibacteraceae bacterium (assembly GCA_963599475.1). GTDB lineage: Bacteria > Bacteroidota > Bacteroidia > Bacteroidales > Bacteroidaceae > Prevotella. Next base: position 11,457 of record CAVBXH010000025.1, read on the forward strand.
TTCTTGGCTACGGTGCGGACGCGCAGGTCGGTTTGCCGCGTAACCTCGTTTTCCTCACAGTATTTGGCAATCAAGTCCACAAAGTCCTTGGCATAGGGCTGTTTGACCTTGCCCTCGCCGACCCCTTGTATATTCTTGAGTTCCTCCAGCGTGACGGGGTAGTCCGTGGCCATCTGCTCGATGCTAACATCCTTGAAGATTACATAGGGTGGACGTCCCATTTTTCCAGCCACCTTCTTGCGCAAGTCCTTCAGCATGGCGCTGAGTGTCGGATCCAGCGCAGACAGTGTCCCGTCGTGTTCCGCCGCACCCTCATAGTCTTCGTCAAAGTCTCTGTCCTCTACGATCATGAACGGTTCAGGCTTCTTCAGGAATTTTCTTCCGGCAGTCGTCACCTTCAGCAATCCGTAGTTTTCCACGTCTTTCTGGATGTACCCCGCGAGCAACGCCTGCCGGATAATCGGGTTCCACCGCTTGCTGTTCATATCCTCGCCGGCTCCGAACAGTTCGTGTTCTTGGTGCTTATGAGCCAAAATCTCCTCCGTCTCCCGTCCCGTGATGAAATCGATGACATAGTCGGCACGGAAATTCTCCTTGATGGCTATCAGCGTCCGGAGTAGCACGGTCAACTGTTCCTGTGCTTCAATCTTGGTTTTCGGGTGCAGGCAGTTGTCGCAGTTCTGACAGTTGTCCTTCGCATAGGTCTCACCGAAATAGTGGAGCAGCATCTTGCGCCGACATACCGAGGTCTCGGCGTAGGCCGCCGTTTCCCGAAGTAGTTGCCGCCCGATGTCCTGTTCCGCCACGGGTTTCCCTTCCATGAATTTTTCCAGCTTCTGCAGGTCTTTTCTGGAATAGAACGCCACGCAGAGTCCCTCGCCACCGTCTCGCCCGGCCCGTCCAGTTTCCTGGTAATAGCCTTCCAACGACTTGGGGATGTCATAGTGAATGACAAAGCGCACGTCTGGCTTGTCTATGCCCATGCCAAAGGCGATGGTGGCCACGATGATGTCGGTTCTCTCCATCAAGAAGTCATCCTGCGTCTGGGAGCGGAGTGCTGAGTCCAGCCCGGCATGATAGGCCATGGCCTTGATGTCGTTGGCGCGCAGGATTTCCGCCAGTTCCTCCACTTTCTTGCGCGACAGACAATAGATGATGCCGCTCTTCCCCGGATGCTGCTTGATGAATTTGATGATGTCCTTGTCCACATCCTTGGTCTTGTTCCGAATCTCATAATAGAGGTTGGGACGGTTGAACGAGCTTTTGAACTCCATGGCATCGCTGATGCCGAGGTTCTTCTTGATGTCTGTCCGCACCTTGTCCGTCGCCGTGGCGGTGAGTGCGATGATGGGTGCTTCACCGATTTGGTTGATGATGGGACGGATGCGCCGGTACTCGGGACGGAAGTCGTGCCCCCATTCCGAGATGCAATGCGCCTCGTCTATCGCGTAGAAGGAAATCTTCGTCTGCCGGAGGAAGTTCACGTTCTCCTCCTTGGTCAGCGATTCTGGAGCGACATAGAGCAACTTGGTCTTCCCCGCACGGATGTCAGCCTTCACCAAATCGGTGGCCGTCTTGTTCAGCGAAGAGTTGAGATAATGTGCCGTACCCTCTTCACTCATCATGCTAATGGCATCCACCTGGTTCTTCATCAATGCGATGAGGGGCGAGATGACGATGGCCGTCCCGTCCATCAAAAGCGATGGCAGTTGGTAACACAGCGACTTGCCGCCTCCCGTCGGCATCAACACGAAGGTGTCGTTGCCGTCCAGCAGATTACGGATGATGCGTTCCTGGTCGCCTTTGAATTGGTTGAAGCCAAAATACTTTTTGAGTGCTTGGGTAAGGTTGACATCCATTGCGATAGGCTTAGTTACTGTAAATGTGACTTGTCAAGCTGCTGCTGGGCATACGCTGCTGTCACCTCAAAGGTTTTCGTCCGTTTGGACGGTACTTCAAACATGGCATCCGTCATGATGGACTCCACAATGGAGCGCAGTCCGCGGGCACCGAGCTTGTACTCCATGGCTTTGTCCACGATGAGTTTCAGTGCTTCGGGGGCAAAGGTCAGTTTGACACCGTCCATCTCAAACAGCTTTTCATATTGCTTGATAATCGAGTTCTTGGGTTCGGTCAGTATCTTTTCCAGAGCATCCCGGTCGAGGGGATTCAGATAGGTCAGCACAGGCAGTCGACCGATGATTTCGGGAATCAGTCCAAACGACTTCAAGTCTTGCGGCAAGATGTATTTCATCAGGTCGCCCTTGTCAATCTTGCGCACGTTCTGTACCGAGTTGTAACCCACCACGTGCGTGTTGAGTCGCTGGGCGATTTTGCGCTCAATGCCGTCGAAAGCACCGCCGCAGATGAACAGGATGTTACGGGTGTCCACGTGGATGTACTCCTGGTCCGGGTGCTTGCGTCCACCCTGTGGCGGCACGTTGACCACGGTTCCCTCCAACAGTTTGAGCAGTCCCTGCTGCACGCCTTCACCGCTCACGTCGCGCGTGATGCTAGGATTGTCGCTCTTTCGGGCTATCTTGTCAATTTCGTCAATGAAGACAATGCCGCGCTGGGCAGCCTCCACATTGTAGTCGGCTACCTGCAACAGTCGTGAGAGGATGCTCTCCACGTCTTCACCTACATAGCCCGCCTCGGTAAACACCGTGGCGTCAACAATGGTAAAGGGCACGTCGAGGAGTTTGGCAATGGTACGTGCCAACAGGGTCTTTCCGGTGCCGGTAGAGCCTACCATAATAATATTGCTCTTTTCAATCTCCACGCCCTTCTCGTCCATGGGTTGCTGCAGCCTCTTGTAGTGGTTGTAGACGGCCACGGAGAGATAGCGTTTGGCCTCATCCTGCCCGATGATGTATTCGTCGAGATATTTCTTGATGTCCTTCGGTTTGGGAACCTTCTTCAGTTGCGGTGCGGTGTCTTTTGCCGGTGTTTCTGGGCTCAATCCGTTAGCCTGTAGCACCTGGTACGCCTGTGCGACACAGTCACCGCAGATGCTGCCGTGGATGCCCGTTATCAAAATAGAGACTTCGCGTTCCGAACGCCCGCAAAAATTACATTGTTTCTTCATGCTTTCCTGGCCAGTACATTATCAATCATACCGTATTCCTTGGCCTCTTCCGCTGTCATCCAGTAGTTACGGTCGGAATCGGCCCACACCTTGTCGTAAGGGGTATGCGAGTGGGTGGAGATAATGGTATAGAGTTCTTTCTTGAATTTCATGATTTCCTTGGCTTCAATCTCAATGTCGGAAGCCTGTCCCTGTACACCGCCCAACGGCTGGTGAATCATCACGCGGCTGTGGGGAAGTGCGGAGCGCTTACCCTCGGCACCTGCCACGAGGAGCACGGCAGCCATGGATGCGGCCATACCTGTACAGATGGTGGCTACATCGGAAGAGATAAATTGCATGGTGTCATAAATACCCAGTCCTGCCGTCACGCTGCCGCCTGGGGAGTTGAGGTAGATGCTGATGTCCTTCCCGCTGTCCACAGAGTCCAAATAGAGCAGCTGCGCCTGCAGGGTATTGGCCGTATAGTCGTCAATCTGCGTGCCGAGAAAGATGATGCGGTCCATCATCAGTCGCGAGAATACGTCCATCTGGGTCACGTTCAACTGCCGCTCCTCCAGGATGTAGGGATTCAGATACTGTGCCTGTGTGCTCATCACCTCGTCCAGTACAAGGCCGTTGATGCCTAAATGCTTGGTAGCATATTTTCTAAAGTCGTTGTTCATTGTTTTTTTTGGTTTGACGCAAAAAAGAGTGGGGCTACCAACCCTTTTTGCGCGAATTGTAGATACAAAATTACGAAAAAAGTTGGTAACCCCACAGGTTTTATGAGGTTTTTTTCTTAAAAACGCTTATTTTTCCTTCAGCATCTTTTGGAAATCCTCCATGGTAATCTCTTTTTCATTGAGCTTCACCACACCTTTCAGGGCTGCTATGAGCTTCACGTCAACAGCACGGTCTACGAGTCCGTCCACGTGTTCGTGCTTCTTCAGCATCTCAGCAGCATAGTTCTCGAGGTATTCATCGGGGACATTCGGTATGCCATACTGGGCAAACTGCACGCGAGCAGCCTCTTTGGCCACTGCCTTGATGTCGGCATCCTCTATCTTTATCTCCTGGGCGGCCACGAGTTGCTCTTTGATGAGATGCCATTCCAGTTCATTGATGCTGGCCTCGAAGTTCTTCTCCACAAACTCCTCGCCCTTGTCCTTGTTGTTGTTGAGCATGACGCGCTTGAGCAGTGCCTCGGGGAACTCCAGTTTGCCCACTTTCTTTTCCATGTGCTTGCGCACGTCAAGCAGGAACTTATAGTCGGAATCCTTCTGGAACTGTGTGCTGATCTGCTCACTGATTTTCTGGCGGAACTCCTTCTCGTCCTTCACATTGTCGGCACCGAAGACCTGATCGAAGAGAGTCTGGTCAACAGGAGCCTTGACAAAGCGCGAAATCTCGGTAATCTGGTAGGTGAAGTCGCCGGTGTGCTCAGCCACCTGATCCTTCTCGATGTGCAACAGAGCAGCCGTCTCGGCATCGTTCTCGGGATAAGCCTTACTGGGATTCCATGTGATGATGTCGCCCACCTTGGCACCCTCGAAGAGCTTCTTCTGGTCGTCATCCGTAACATACTGGGGCATGACCATAGCGTGGCTGACGGTGATGCCGTCTTCTTTGGCGCTGCCGTTCTCGTCCAACTCGCGCAGGTCTCCATACAACAGGTCACGCTGTTCGGCATCATACTGCTCAGCTTTTTCGTAGTTGCCACCACGCTGCTGGTACATCTCTACCTGCTGGTCAATCAACTTGTCGTCAACGGTGATGTTGTAGTAGTCTATCTTGTCCTTCCCAGAAAGGGTGGCGTTGAACTCGGGAGCTACCGCGATGTCGAACACAAACTCCAATGAGCCGTCGCCTTCAAAGTCCAGTTCCTTCTGTTTGTCGCTGTTGAGGGGTTCGCCGAGCATTTGTATCTTGTTCTCGCGGACGTACTCGTAGAGCTTCTCTCCCAGCATTTTGTTTACCACATCCACCTTGACGGCCGTGCCATACTGGCGCTTGATGAGTCCCATGGGAGTCTGTCCCGGACGGAATCCCGGCACGTTCGCGCGCTTGCGATAGTCCTTCAGCGTCTTCTCTACCTCTGACTGGTAGTCTTCCTTCTCCACGATAATGGTCATCTGACCGTTGATTTTGTCGGGAGCTTCAAATGAAATATTCATCTTCTTGTTATACCTTATTAATTGTTATATACGGTTTTGAGCGTGCAAAGGTACGAATAAGTGAGCAGAATACAAAGAAAAAGCCGTTTTTTCTTCATCCTTCCTGAGTGGAGGAGGCCGCGGAGGAAACCATCTCGCCCTCTTCCATTTCCTTGCGCTGCTTGGCTTCCGCCATTTCCTGGAAATTCTTTTTCTTCAGTTCAAAGTTGGTGCCGAGGTACTTTTCCTTCACGATGGGGTTGACGGCCAGCTCCTCGGGACTGCCCTGGAAGAGGATGCGCCCCTCGAAGAGTAGGTAGGCGCGGTCGGTGATGTTGAGGGTTTCGTGCACGTTGTGGTCCGTGATGAGAATGCCGATGTTGCGGTATTTTAGTTGCCACACGATCTGCTGGATGTCTTCTACGGCAATGGGGTCAACGCCGGCGAAGGGCTCGTCGAGCATGATGAACTTGGGTTCAATGGCCAGACAGCGCGCAATCTCGGTGCGGCGACGCTCGCCACCGGAGAGCTGGTCGCCCTTGTTCTTGCGTACCTTGTCGAGCCGGAACTCTCGTATCAGGCTTTCGAGCTTCTCGCGCTGGTAGCCGCGTGGCTTGCCCGTCATCTCCAGTACAGAAAGGATATTATCCTCCACCGACATCTTACGGAAGACGGAGGCCTCCTGCGCCAGGTAGCCGATGCCCGCCCTTGCGCGCTTGTAGACTGGGTAGTCTGTCACCTCCTCGTCGCCCAGATAGATGTGACCGCCATTGGGAACAACCAGTCCAGTGGTCATGTAGAAAGATGTCGTCTTGCCGGCTCCGTTGGGCCCCAGCAGTCCGACAATCTCACCCTGCTTCACGTCGAAGCTCACATCGCTCACCACGGTACGCTTGCCATATTGTTTGACCAGTCCTTCGGCGCGGAGCACCAGTTGCTCCGGCTGTTTGTTCGTCATTTCGTCCATTGTCATAGTGTCTTTTGCCGTGCAAAAGTACGAATAAGCGTGCGAAATGCAAAGGGAAATCCCAAGAAAACTCGTTTTTCTTTTGTATTTCTCTCGGTTTGCGCTACTCTGACGCTGCGCGTCGAAGGTAGGCTGCACCTCTGAAATAAAAATAAAACGGGGTTTTATTTTGTATTTCTCTCGGTTTGCGCTACTCTGACGCTGCGCGTCGAAGGTAGGCTGCACCTCTGAAATAAAAATAAAACGGGGTTTTATTTTGTATTTCTCTCGGTTTGCGCTACCTTTGCACGTGATTAGCGACGTTACGATGAAACTGTTACACCACTGGCTGACACATTTCGGCCGATTTCTTATGCTGATGGGACGCACCTTCTCGCGCCCAGAGCGTATGCGTATGTTCTTTAAGGAGTATACCAAGGAAATGGCGCAGCTGGGCATCAACTCCATAGGTATAGTCCTGCTGATTTCCTTCTTCATCGGTGCAGTAATCTGTATCCAGATGAAGCTGAACATCCAGAGCCCGTGGATGCCACGGTGGGTCAGCGGCTACACCACGCGCGAGATTATGCTGCTGGAGTTCTCTTCCAGCATCATGTGCCTGATTCTGGCAGGAAAGGTGGGGTCGAACATTGCATCGGAAATCGGAACCATGCGCGTCACCCAGCAGATTGACGCGCTCGACATCATGGGGGTCAACTCGGCCTGCTATCTGATTCTTCCCAAGATTCTTGGCATGGTGACGATTATGCCCCTGCTGGTTATCTTCTCCTCGGCCATGGGAATCGTTGGAGCCTACGGAACGGCCTATATGGGTCACATCCTGCCGCCCGACGACCTGACGCTGGGACTGCAACACGACTTCCAACCGTGGTTCGTGTGGATGAGCATTATCAAGAGCTTGTTCTTTGCCTTCATCATCTCGGCAGTGCCTTCCTATTTCGGCTATAATGTGGAGGGCGGCTCCGTCAACGTGGGCAAGGCATCGACCGATGCCGTGGTGTCGTCCAGCGTACTCATCCTTTGCTCTGACGTGTTCCTTACCCAACTGCTTTCATGACCCCTAAGAGGGCGTTCCCAAACCATTCAACCGCGAACAGACGATGATAGAGATAAAAGACCTGCGCAAGAGCTTTGACGGCAAGGAGGTGCTGAAGGGCATCAGTGCCGTGTTTGAAGACGGGAAAACCAATCTGATTATCGGTCAGAGCGGCAGTGGAAAGACGGTGCTGATGAAAAATCTGGTGGGACTGCTTGACCCTACCGGTGGACAAGTGATCTACGACGGGCGCGACTTTGTGCAGATGTCGAAGAAGGAGAAGGTCATGATGCGGCGCGAGATGGGCATGATATTCCAGAGCGCGGCACTCTTCGACTCGTTGACGGTGTTAGAAAATGTAATGTTTCCGCTCGATATGTTCTCGCCAATGACCCTCCGCGAACGCACCCAGCGCGCCCGGGAGTGTCTCGACCGCGTCAATCTGATAGGTGCGGAAACCAAATATCCGGGTGAGATTTCGGGAGGCATGCAGAAACGCGTGGCCATTGCTCGCGCCATTGCCCTCAATCCGCGCTATCTCTTCTGTGACGAACCCAATTCGGGACTTGACCCCAAGACCTCACTGGTCATCGACGACCTGCTCCACTCCATTACCCACGAGTTTGACATCACGACCATCATCAATACGCACGACATGAACTCCGTGACGACCATCGGGGAGAATATCCTCTTTATCTATGAGGGACGCAAGGAGTGGCAGGGCGTGTCGGCCGACATCATGCAGTGTACCAATCAGCGTCTCACCGATTTTATTTTTGCCAGCGACCTGCTGAAGGAGATGCGCGCTTTGGTGAACGAGCATCGGGTAGGGTAGGCGGGTCAACGGGCGCCTTGAAGTATGATGCGGAAGGTCGTACCCTTGCCGGGTGCAGTGGTCTTGACGAAGAGACGCCCCCTGTGGTATTCCTCAATGATGCGCTTCGACAGGGACAGACCAAGTCCCCAACCGCGTGTCTTGGTGGTGAAACCGGGAACGAAGATTTTTCGTGCCGTTGCCTTGGACATTCCACAGCCCGTATCGGCAACGTCAATCACGACCGAGGAAGCGTGACGGGAAAGGGTGATGGTGAGTGTTCCGTCTCCCGCCATGGCATCTACCGCATTTTTGCAGAGGTTCTCCATGACCCACTCGAAGAGCGACGGACAGACGCGAGCCGCAACAGGGTAGGAGGGCCACTGGCTGACGACCGTGACGCGCGACGAGGTGCGTTTGCGGATGTAGTTGACCGCCTCGGCCAACAGCCGCCCGACATCCGCCACCTGCAGTTCGGGCACGGCACCAATCTTGGAGAAACGTCCGGCAATGGTATTGAGTCGGGCCACGTCCTTCCCGATTTCTTCCACATAGGGATTGTCGGGATACTCTTCCTTGATGATTTCCAGCCACGCCATGATGCTGGAAAGGGGCGTGCCCAGTTGGTGGGCGGTTTCTTTCGACAGTCCCACCCACACTTTGTTCTGTTCGGCACGCTTGAACGCGACAATGGCGAGAAACGCGACAACCACGAGTCCGCCAACGATGCCGAGCTGTACAACGGGCCAGATGCTCAGACGCTTCAGCAGCACCGAGTTGCCGTAACAGACCAGTTGGTAGCCGCCGGACTTACCGCCGTCGATGCGGACGAAATGCCCCGCCTGCTTCATGCGGTGGGCCTGCTGGGAAAGCCATACTAACGAGTCTGCCCGGTCTTTGCCCTCCACGGAGACGTTGCGGTAATCTGTGGCGTTGCCGGCCTCATCCACGACGATGACTGGGATGTTGTGGTTCTCCTCCAATACCCGGAGCACCAGAGAGAGATCCGCGTCTCCATCGGCATTGTTGAGTGTACGCAAGGCCTCAGCCCAAATCTCCATGCGCAGGTATTCCTCCTCGGCCAGGTCGTTGGCCATCCATTTGGACACCACGAGAGAGACTATGGCCACCGCGAGGGCTGCCGCCACGAGGGTTATTTTGAATCGTTGTTGTCGGTCAATCCATTTCATCTGTCCCTTATAACGCACGACGGCGGTGATTATTGCATCTGACTGCGAAAAACATAGGCACAACCCAATGAACTAAGAAGATTAGTTAAATAACTAACTGTTTTAGTTTCTTTAACACGAAAAGTTTTGTTTCAACTAAAAGAATTAGTTACTTTGCAGCCGTAAACCCATAAACAAAACAGAAAGATGAAGACATTGACCCATCGGGAAGAAGAGATTATGGAGCACTATTGGACGCGCGGCGATATGCAGATCCGCGAGTTGCAGGCGTGCTATGAAGAGCCTCGTCCCCACGTCAACACCCTGTCCACACTGGTGCGGATACTGGAGGAAAAAGGCTTTCTTGGCCATCGCGCCTTGACGGCGCGCTGTTTCCAGTATTTTGCTAAGGTGACGCGCGAGGAGTATCACCGCAGTAGTCTGACGAATGTCGTTGACCGATTCTTTGGAAAATCGTACCTCAATGCCGTTTCGGCACTGGTCAAGGAGGAGAAGATTTCGGTCGACGAACTGCGACAACTCATAGACAGCATCGAGAACCAATAATAGTAACATCCACTAAAAGACCAAAACGCTATGGGACTGTTTTTCCTCTATTCCATCAAGAGCGGCCTGTGCCTCATTGCCTTCTACCTGTTCTACAAACTGGTGATGAGCCGCTACACCTTCCATTCGTTCAACCGCATGGCCATTCTGCTGATGATGCTGTCGGCCATGGTGGTGCCGTTGGTGCAGGTGGAACTAGAGCGTACGCCGGCCGTGTCGGCGGTCACGGTAGATTTGGCTGGCATATTGGTGGCCGCAGAACAGCCGCTGGATGCGTCGTCCTCGGAATCGCTGACCGTGGTGCAGTTGCTTTTTCTCCTATATATAATAGGTGTAGTCTTCTTTGCCGTCGGCTTCGTGGTGTCGCTGATTCGCCTGCGTCTGATGCTGCGGAATGGCAGATGGGTGGATGATGGTCGGGACGGCCACTTGATAGTGGTGGACGACGACATTGCACCGTTCAGCTGGTTCAACTACATCGTGGTGAGCCGGAAGGACTACGAAGGACATCCTGCCGAAATCCTGGCGCACGAGCGTGCCCACATGCTCCACCATCATAGTGTAGACATCCTACTATGCAATTTGCTACTGATTGTCCAGTGGTTCAATCCGGCGGCGTGGCTGTTGCGGCGCGAGTTGCAGGAAGTCCACGAATTTGAAGCCGACGAGGCAGTGTTGGCCTCAGGCATTGATGCCCGAGGGTATCAGTTGCTGTTGGTGGCGAAAGCCGTAGGCGAAGCACATTTTGCATTAGCAAACAACTTTAATCATAGTTCACTTAAAAAACGTATCACAATGATGAAAATGCAGAAATCAAACGCATGGAACCGGGCCAAGCTCCTGCTGGCTCTTCCTTTGGCAGCGGTAGCTGTCGTGGCTTTTGCCAACGAAAAGACAAAACAAGTGGCCGATCGTATCGTGGCCGAGAGTGACAACACCGTTGTTGCGGTGACGGACGAACTGTCCCTGCCGCAGCAGGACAAAACCACCGCGAAGAAGAAAACCGCCACGAAAAAGGCTGACGGAAAAACGTTTGACGTGGTGGAGACGATGCCGCAGTTCCCGGGAGGCACTCAGGAAATGCTCAAGTACATGGCTGCAAACATCAAATACCCCGCTGATGCCGTTGCTGCGGAAAAGGGCGGACGCGTTATCGTCTCGTTCGTGGTGGACAAGGAGGGCAACGTCACCAACCCCACTGTCGTGAGAAGCGTCAGCGAGTCGCTGGACAAGGAGGCGCTCCGCGTGGTGAGTGCCATGCCGAAGTGGACACCAGGTATGCAGGATGGAAAAGCCGTAGACGTGAAATACGTCGTGCCGGTCAATTTCAACATTCACAGCGATCCCGCCAATGCTTCGGACAAGAACGCTGAGCCCAAGAAGCTGAGCCTTGATGCCTCTTATGTGGTTGTCGACGGAAAGCATGTGGAAGATGTCAACAGCGTGTCCGTAGACCAGATTTCCTCCATGCAGATCTATAAAGATGCCGAGAATATCAAGAAATATGCCGGCGATGAAAAACCGTCATCGGTCATCGTGATTCAGACAAGAAACGCCAAATAAAATAGTTATCTTTATATATGGACAAAGCGCACGGGTTGGGAAACCGGTGCGTTTTGCCGTTGAAACGACCTGTTCGGACATGGAAAAGCGGTTAAATCGCAAAAAAAACAAGCATCCTACTTTGTAATTCACAAATAATTCGTACCTTTGCAGTCCGTAAAAGTGCGATTATGTGTAGTTTAGAGACTTTCAAAATCAATCTGAAGGCGATGGAAACCGACGGGATGCGTCGGGAATACACGCTTGACGATGCGTTTTTCAAGGCTCTCGACGCCTCGGAGGTGAAGGGCGGAGCGTTGCATGTGTCGGTGTCTATACGCAAGGCATCCGGCTTTTTCGAGCTCCATTTTCATGCCGAGGGCACAGTGACCGTACCCTGCGACTTGTGCTTGGAGGATATGAGCCAGCCCATTGTGGCAGACCATACGCTGATGGCCAAGTTGGGCGCGGAAACCAATACCGACGACGATGACACCATCACCGTGGACGAGGACGAAGGAATACTCGACACTGCATGGCTCATCTATGAGTTTGTGGCGCTGGCCATACCCATCAAGCACGTTCATGCACCTGGAAAATGCAATAGTGCGATGACGCAGAAGCTCGCAGAGCTGAGCGGTGCCGTCCGAAGCGGCAAAGAGGAGGAGCAGGCTACAGACCCACGCTGGAGCGCACTGGCGAATTTGAAAATTGAAGAATAAACAAATAAAAAAGATTAAGCATTATGGCACATCCTAAAAGAAGACAGTCAAAGACACGTACACTCAAGCGTCGTACCCATGACAAGGCAGTAGTTCCCACACTGGCAGTATGTCCTAACTGTGGCGCATATCATGTTTACCACACCGTATGCCCCACCTGCGGCTACTACCGTGGTAAGATTGCTATCGTAATGGACGAAGCTGCAGAATAAGGCACAATGGGAAAAATCAATGCAGTAATCACCGGTGTTGGCGGCTACGTGCCCGACTACGTCCTCAACAACGAGGAGTTGTCGCGCATGGTGGACACCAATGACGAGTGGATTATGACGCGCGTGGGCATCAAGGAGCGCCACATCCTCACCGAGGAAGGCCTTGGTACCAGCTATATGGCCCGCAAGGCTGCCAAGCTGTTGCTGCAGAAGACGGGGGTAGACCCCGACACCATCGATGCCCTCATCGTCACCACCTCGACGGCTGATTATAAGTTCCCGTCAACCGCCAGCATCGTGCTCGGCAAGCTGGGCTTGAAGAACGCCTTCGCGTTCGACTTTTGGGCCGCATGCTGTGGATTCCTTTATACGCTCGATGTGGCAGCATCCATGATTCAAAGTGGACGCTACAAGAAGATCATCGTGATTGGTGCCGACAAAATGTCGTCGGTGGTTGACTACAAAGACCGCGCCACCTGTCCGCTCTTCGGAGACGGTGCAGCCGCCGTACTTGTAGAGGGCACTGAAGAGGAGAACATCGGCGTGATGGACTCCTACTTCCGCGCAGACGGCAAGGGACTTCCGTTCCTGCATCTGAAAGCCGGAGGGTCGGTGTGCCCGCCCAGCCACTTCACCGTTGACCATCGGTTGCACTACCTCTATCAGGAGGGACGCACCGTGTTCCGCTATGCGGTGACCAGCATGAGCGACGACTGCGCCCTCATTGCCGAGCGCAACGGACTGAACAAGGACAACATCCAGTGGGTTGTGCCCCATCAGGCCAATATGCGCATCATCGAGGCCGTGGCCAAGCGTCTGGAAATGCCCATGGAACAGGTTATGGTCAACATCGAGCATTACGGAAACACCTCCGCCGCCACCATCCCCTTGGCACTCTGGGACAACGAAGCCAAGCTGAAGAAGGGAGACAACATGATCTTCACCGCCTTCGGTGCCGGATTCGTACACGGAGCCAGCTATTACAAGTGGGCCTACGACGGCGCGAAATAACGCAAACAGAAACCCGGACGGGGGCTGTTGAACCAAAGGGCTCAATGGCTCCCGTCGGTTTCTTCACAGACCATACTGACACAAGGGACTTTAATCCTCCAAACCAAAGACAGACGACAGATGCATAAAGCAGGATTCGTAAACATCGTGGGCAACCCCAATGTGGGCAAGTCGACACTGATGAACCGCCTCGTGGGCGAGCGCATCAGCATTGCCACGTTCAAGTCACAAACCACGCGCCACCGCATCATGGGCATCGTCAACACCGACGACATGCAGATTGTGTTCAGCGACACACCGGGCGTGCTCAAACCCAACTATAAGTTGCAGGAGTCGATGCTGGCCTTCTCCGAGTCCGCACTCCAGGATGCCGACGTGCTGCTCTATGTCACTGACGTGGTGGAGAATCCTGAGAAGAATATCGACTTCCTGCAGAAGGTGCAGAAGATGACGACACCGGTGCTGCTGCTCATCAACAAGATTGACGAGAGCGACCAGAAGACGCTGGGCGACCTGGTGGAGAAATGGCACACGCTGCTCCCCAATGCGGAGATACTGCCCCTCTCGGCCAAGAATAAGTTTGGCGTAGACCTCCTGCTGAAGCGCATCAAGGAACTCCTGCCCGACTCGCCGCCTTATTTCGACAAAGACCAGCTCACCGACAAGCCGGCGCGCTTCTTCGTCTCGGAAATCATCCGCGAGAAGATACTGCTCTACTACGACAAGGAGATTCCCTACTCGGTAGAGGTGCGCGTGGAGCGTTTCAAGGAGACAGAACACAACATCCACATCAACGCGGTTATCTACGTGGAGCGCGACAGCCAGAAGGGCATCATCATCGGCCATCAGGGCATAGCCTTGAAGAAGGTGAGCACGGAAGCTCGCAAGGCCTTGGAGAAGTTCTTCGGCAAGTCCATCTTCCTGGAGACCTTTGTCAAGGTGGACAAGGATTGGCGGTCGTCGCAACGGGAACTGGACAGCTTCGGCTACAATCCCGACTGAGCGGACTGTTTCGTCTCTCCCTCACCGCAAGCAATGTGTACACGAACTAACAGAGAAACAACAAGAGCAAAACAGATATGGCAAACTTAGTAGCTATCGTGGGACGTCCCAATGTGGGCAAATCCACCCTTTTCAACCGCCTTACCAATACGCGCCACGCCATCGTCAGCGACGAGGCAGGCACTACGCGCGACCGTCAGTACGGCAAGTGTGAATGGAACGGACGCGAGTTCTCCGTGGTGGACACCGGCGGATGGGTGGTCAACAGTGACGACATCTTCGAGGGGGAGATCCGTAAACAGGTGCGTGTGGCTACCGAAGAGGCCGACCTCGTGCTCTTTCTGGTCGACATCCAAAACGGACTGACCGACCTGGACGTCGATGTGGCCAATATCTTGCGCCGATCGAAACTCCCCGTCATCCTCGTGGCCAACAAGGCCGACGACGGCAAGCATCTCTACGACCAGTATGAATTCTACCGGCTGGGATTGGGAGACCCATACTGCGTCAGTGCCGCCACGGGTTCTGGCACGGGCGACCTGCTGGACCTCGTGGTGTCGAAGCTCAAGACCGACGAGATTGACGAGGTGGCGGACGGCACACCGCGCTTTGCCGTGGTGGGCAGACCCAATGCTGGAAAATCAAGCATCATCAATGCCTTTATCGGTGAAGATCGTAATATCGTGACCGAGATTGCCGGTACTACGCGTGACTCCATCTACACCAAATATGACAAGTTCGGCTTCGACTTCTATCTCGTCGACACGGCCGGCATCCGCCGCAAGAACAAGGTGACGGAAGATTTGGAGTTCTATAGCGTGATGCGCTCCATCCGTGCCATCGAGAACAGTGATGTCTGCATCCTTATGATTGACGCCACGCGAGGCATTGAGGCACAGGACATGAACATCTTCCAACTGATACAGAAGAACAACAAGTCGCTCGTGGTGGTGGTCAACAAATGGGACCTCGTGGAGGACAAGTCGCAGATTGCCGTCAAGACCTTTGAGCAGGCCATCCGCCAGCGCATGGCTCCCTTTACCGACTTCCCCATCGTCTTTGCCTCGGCACTGACCAAGCAGCGCATCTTCAAGGTGTTGGAAACCGCCAAGCAGGTGTACATCAACCGCACCATCAAGATAGGAACCTCAAAGCTCAATGAGGTGATGCTGCCCATTATCGAGGCCACACCGCCTCCCTCCACCAAGGGAAAATACATCAAGATCAAGTATGTGTCGCAGGTGCCCAACACGCAGATTCCCACCTTCGTGTTCTATGCCAATCTGCCGCAATACGTGCGCGAACCCTACAAAAGGTTTCTGGAAAACAAGTTGCGCGACAACTGGACACTCACGGGTACGCCCATCAATGTCTTTGTCCGCCAGAAATAAATGCAAGAACGTCTTCCAATGAGATACCGTACCACGACAATAAAACTGCAGAAGGCAAAGCATCTCTCCGTGCTTTGCCTTCTGTGTCTGGGGCTGTTTGCTGCCTGCCAGCAGGGACCCAATCCCGACGAACAGGCCCTGCAGGCTGCCAAGGGCTATTATGAGGCGTTGCTCTCCGGCCATTGTGAGGCTTTCCTCGATGGCAAGGCCGTCGCTGACTCGTTGCCGCCCGCCTACCGCAGTCAGATGTTGCAGGTGTGCCGCAACTTCCTGGACGAGCAGCGCGAGAACCATGGCGGGCTGCATCACGTCACGGCCGAGCGTGCGCTGCGCGACACCACGCTGCACCTGACCCACGCCTTCCTCCTGCTCCACTTTGCCGACTCCACCCGTGAGGAGATTACCGTCCCCATGGTGAAGGTCGACGGACAGTGGAAGATGAAGTAGGGCTTACAGGCAGAAGCCGAGGCCAATGCTGGTGGTGTGAACCTTCGGTCCTTGGCCGTCCTTGAACAGCGGGGTGAGTCCCGTGGCAAAGCGCACCATAATGCCGTTGTATCCCATGTATGCCTCAAGGTTGACACCTGCCGTATGGATGCTCAGGTCGCGCGCTGGTGTAAACGTGTCGTGCTTTGTCTTGTAGCGGGAGTGCTCCTTCTCGCGGAACTCAAACGAGAAACCAGCACCGATGAAGGCATCGCGACGGCCGAACTGAGGCTGGAACTCCAGCATGACGGGGAAACGCAAAGACCAGTAGCTGATGTAACTCTTGCGGATGCGCTCGTCGGCCTCCACGGCCTTGACGGTGGCCACATCGTTTTCCATGAAGAGGGCGTGTCCCGTGTCGAAGGCATGGCGAGTATAGCCCACTTGTATGCCCGTGACCAGTCCGATGTTGTTCTCCCTGCTGAAGGGAAGGCCGAGACTGAATGCGCCGATGCCTATCTCGTAGGATGACGAGTTCTTGGCGTGTAGCGTGCTGGGAGCCGAGAATGAGAAGGGGTTGCCCGCCATATAGCGCCATCCCAAGTAGAGACCGGCGATGTGTGCATCGAACGTTTTGCGTTCAGACCGTTCCCACGATGAGCGGAAGAAGGGCGACGAGACGTAAATCCGGCTCACCTCCTGTCCGTCCACATAGGTAGTCTCGCTGATTTTGTTGAATGCCTGCCCCTCCTGACCGTAGACCTCCACGGTGGTGGCTTCGTCCTTTTCGCCAATCACAATCTTTTTGTTGTTGACCACGACGGTGGTGTCCTGTGCCGTTTCGGCCAGACTGCTGCCTGCACCTGTCGCGAGGAGCAGGGCAGCGAGGAATGTTGTCTTTTTCATATTCTTTTAGTGCTTTTGTTTTAACGTGCGTGTATAACAGAGTTTCATGATGTCGCTGGGTGTGATGTGCCCCTCGATGTAGATGAGGCTGCCCTCTCCTCTGGAGCCGTTGCTGAAGAGGATGTAGCGTTCCATGCCCGAAGGCAGTGCCGGCATCATATAGTAGCCGCCTGTGATGCGGCCGTCCTCCACCACCTCTCGGATCTTCTTCGCCTGCTTGCGGTCGGCCTTCAGCAGGGCATCGACGGCATCTCCCTGTTTCTTGTAGGTCAGGCTCTTGTAGACATGGAGCTGATAGCCGCGCAAGCGGGCATCATACATCTCCACCATCTTGCAGCCTTTTTCGTGCCCGTAGCGCTCGAAGGCCTTGTCAATCTCCAGTCCGGTCTGGGCATGGACGGAGAGCATCGAGACGGCTGCCCATAACATTGTGAATAATACTCGTTTCAACATATTGTGTGTCTTTATTTTTTTAGTTGATGTAGTCAAGGGCGCTGAAGGCTTCCTCGTCGCTGATGGCCACCAGTTGCAGGGCCTGTTCGGCCTCCTGCTCCACGATGCGCTGGTCGGTCACGCGCTTGCCGTCTATCACGGCAAAGTTGCGGCCATTGTCCGTTTTCGGCCAGAGCAGCAGTGCGCCCAGCAGTGATGCTGCCACGGTGCCCGTCCACCACCATCGGGTGATGCGGAGGTGCGGCTTCTTCGTCCGTGCCGTCGCAGTCGTAGGTTCTTCCGTCTCGTCTGTCTGCGCGGCTTCGTGGTCGACGTAGGCGAAGAGGGCGCGCAGTGGCTGCCACTCATCGGGCAGGTTGGTGGCGGTGCGGAAGAAGTGGCGCAGCTCGCGCTCTTCTCTGGCTGTTGTCTCGCCGTCCATGTATCGGTCTATCAAGACCCTTGCTTCCTTCATGTCCATAGTCTTGTTGTTGTCAGTTTGATGTATTCTTGTCTGATGGTCTTGCGCGCTCTCGACAGACACTGCCGGATGTTTTCCGTGGTTGCTCCGGTCACTGCGGCAATCTCGTCGGTCTCGTAGCCTTCGATGTCCTTCATCCGCAGAATCCGCGCTTGCAGCGGTGGCAGTCGGCTGATGATTTCGCCAATCAGCCGCAGCTCGTCCCGGCGTTCTATATTGCGTCCCGAGTCGTCTGCGAAAGGCTCTGCCGCCTGTTTCCCGTGTTCCAGTTGTCTGTGACGCCAGTCGTCCACAGTCTGGTGGTGGATCATGGTCAGTGCCAGTGCCTGGATGTTGGGATGGCCGTCCAGTCGCTCTCGTCTGTCCCACAGCTTGAGCATGACCTCCTGCACCGTGTCTTCCGCCGCCGCTTCGTCGCCGCTTATGCGCCTCGCCGCTTCCATCAGCAGTGGGCGCAGTGCCACGATGCGCTGCTCGATGTCTTGGGAATGTCTGTTCTTTTCGTCCATAACTCACCTATATAACGTTTGACACTGCCGTTTTGTGACAAAGGCGACCCACTTATTTTCTCCCTGCCGAGCGGGATTTTTTTCTCTGCCGAGCGAGTGGAAATTCTGCGCGCTTTGTCCTCTCCACGGCGACAAAGGTACGGCGAAAATGGCGTTCCTGCAACAAAAAGCGGCGGAAAGTGCCCGAAAGTGTCATTAGTTGTATTGTAAGGCGTTGTACTTTAGCACGTTATACGGGTGTATAGTGGTGAAAGTTGGGGGGATCGTTATCTGTCATCTGTCATCTGTCATCTGTCAATAAGGATTTTGGAAAAACAAATTTCTCTCACGTACCTTATATATAAATATTTATTAATAATGTATAT
>CAVBXH010000026.1:0-30209 GCA_963599475.1 Acutalibacteraceae bacterium
GTAACTATCAGTTACCAAGAGACGGACAGTTTGTCGAAGCTATCAAGATGCGTGATGCATACCACATGTTGAAACCATTCCAAATATTCCTGTTTGAGCGTTTGGAGAACTCCATTCATGGAGAGTACAACGATGTGGCATCCGACATGAAGAAGAAGGATGCCACGATAGAACATATTATGCCTCAAACACTCAATAGAGATTGGAAAACAATGCTGGGAGATAATTACGAGGAGATACAAGAAAAGTATCTTCACACGTTTGCCAACCTTACATTGACAGGCATCAACAGCGAACTGAGCAACAAGGCGTTTGAGGTAAAACGTGATGGCAAGACGGTTGGAAATGAAATATACCCCGGCTACAAGGATTCCAAATACCGCCTGACAAAGAAAGTGACAGAGTGCGAGAAATGGTCAGAATCTGAAATCTTACAACGTGGTCAAGATATAGTGAACACCTTCCTGCGGCTCTATCCATTGCCACAACCGTCATTCAAGCCGTTGCCAAAGCCAATAGACGAAGTATCATTGGATGAGGAGAATTTCTCTCCAACAAATAGGACTTTGAAGGGTTTCAGACTCTTCGGCAACGAATATACCGAGACCACATGGAAAGACATGCTTTTGCGTGTGGTTAAGATTGTGGCCGAAAAATATACTGACATTGTGGATTCTCTCTATGACGCAGAGGGCTTCTTTTGGTCAGAGAAACAGGCGGACACCAGATATTGCACACTTATTGCTCCACAGAAGTACTTGTGGACTTCAATGGATAACAGGAGTAAACTTCGTTGTTTGCGATTCCTGTTTGAGAAATGTGACATTGCCGAGACGGAATTGGTGATGCTGCTTGAACCCGTAAAAGAATAAGCGCAACAAGGAGTTGGAGAAGGCATTGCTGAGAATATCGCTCCAATGGTACCGCTGTAGCGGTTGACTGGTATGCCGAAATTCTCGCTTGTTCGTACCTCTGAGCTCCGCTCGAAGGTACTTGCGCTCGAGCATAAAAAGAAAAACGAGTTTTTCTTTTGTATTCTTCTCGCTTGTTCGTACCTCTGAGCTCCGCTCGAAGGTACTTGCGCTCGAGAATAAAAAGAAAAAACGAGTTTTTCTTTTGTATTCTTCTCGCTTGTTCGTACCTTTGCGAAAAATTTCGTTACGAAAAATCTCGAATATGAATAATCCCTTTAAGTTCGGCTCGTTGGTTGATGCCCCCTATTTTACTGACAGAGTGAAGGAACTGGAATACATTGTCCAGTTTCTGGAATGACAGCGCCTTCGGGCGAGGACTAAGGTTGATGGATCATCTTTAGCCGCAGCAGTGCCTCCAAATAGTAGTAGTCGGCATAGATGATGCTGGCATCTACCTCCGAACTGGCCGGATGGTGGCCCGTGGAATGGAGCAGGAAGGCCACATTCTTCTGGCGGCTCTGATATTTGTTGGAGCTCAAGTCGCGGAGCATTTGGACGGCGGCGGTGCGATAGTCACGCCCCTTCTCCGCATCCACGTACTGGCAAAGCTCAAGCAACGCGCTGGCCACGACACAGGCGGCAGAGGCATCCTTGGGTGCTTCCAGTCCGCGCGGGTCGTCCATGTCCCACAGGGGCACCCAGTCGTCGCTGGTCTCGCGGAGACGCTTCAAGTAGATGTCCGTCACCTTCTGCGCGAAGTCGAGGAAGCGATGATCCCGGGTGTAGCGGTAGACCATGGTGTAGCCGTAGACGGCCCACGACTGCCCGCGGCTCCACATCGACGAGTCGGCATAGCCCTGGTGGGTGACACCGCGGATGAACTCGCCCATCAACGTGTCGTAGACGGCCACGTGGAAGCACGATCCGTCCTCGCGGAACTGATGCTGCATCGTGGTAGCGGCGTGACTAACGGCGATGTCGCGCAGGGGGCGGTCGGCCGGTTTCTGATCGTCAGCACTGCACCTGACGCTGTCCGCCCAGAAGAGCAATTCGAGGTTCATCATATTGTCCATGATGGTGTTGTGGCCACCATAGTCCTTCACGTGGCGCGGCCAGGAGAGCAGTGTGCCCACCTTCTCGTTGTACAGCGTGGCGAGCGTGTCGGCTGCAGCGAGCGCGATGCGGCGGTAGGTCTCGGCGGTCGCCTGCATCCCCGCCCCTTGCTCGCCAGCCTGCAGTGCCTCGTAGCCCTTCAAGAAGGAGCCGATGGTGAGGAAGCCCAGGTCGTGGTCGTGGGCAGGCCGGTCGGCCAGGAAGGCAAGCGACTGCGTGAAGCCCTCTGCAGCCTGGCGCACCGCTGCATCCTTCGTCTGTTCATAGTCCATCCACAGGATGCCCGGCCAGAAGCCCGAGCACCACTCCTCAGACGATGCCTTACGACAGTTCCAGACCGTGTCGCCGTCGAGGATGTTGCGCGGCTCCATCGTGTAGTCGCAGTGGCCCGTGCTGTCCTTCATCGCCTCCAGGGCGCGGCTGACCTGCGCGGTGCAATAGCCGAGTGCCTCGTCCACGTTGAAGTCCGAAGCCGTCCGCTGCTGTCCGCATCCCGTGAGTCCGCAGACCAGCATTCCAATGATCATGTAGTGTTTCATATTCTTTTTTTCTTTTGTGTTTTCCATGAATACGCATGGAGGGAAGCATTTGCGTAACCGCCGAAGAAAAAAACAATCTGTTTTGCGTAATTTTTTAGATCCATTCGTATTCTTGAAAAAAACTATCGTATTCTCACACAGAAAAGGAAAAGACATGAAGAAACTGTTTTGGATGTTTTGCGCCATGGTCAGCATGGCACCAGCCGCCGTCGCGCAGACGGCCAGTTACAAGATGGCAGGCCCCTACGAGGTGGTGGCCCGCGACGGTGCGTTCCGCCAGTCGAAGGCAGGCAGCGAGCGCGACATGTGGCAGGCTTGGCAGTCGGCACAGCAGGGCCAGACGGCCACGGCACTGGAGATTATCAACGCCTACGCCAACACCCTGCAACGCTTCGACGGCCACGACGCACCGCTCTGCACCATCCAGGGCTACTGGCTGCTACGCGCCATGACACTGCTGAAGGCTCACGAAACGCCAGCATGGGCGGCCATGGTGCGCCGCGCCATACTCCCCACGATAGATCGGTTTGAGGCCGACAGTCCCTACGCCAACGGTAACTGGGGACATCTCGTGAACCGCTGCCGCATGGCCGCCGCCATCTTCCTCCGCGACAGCATCCTCTACCGCCACGCCGTGGACATCTACCTCCACGCCAACGATAACGGATCGTTGCCCAACTACGTCGGCGCGACGGGACAGTGTCAGGAGACGGGGCGCGACCAAGGACACGCACAGCTGGGCCTCGGGGCCATGTGCGACATCTGCGAGATGGCCTACGCACAGGGCGACGACCTCTGGGGCGCGCTCGACAACCGCCTGATGAAGGGACTGGAATACACGGCGCGCTACAATCTCGGCTACGACGTGCCCTTCCAGACGTGGACCGACTGCACGGGACTGTACAACGACTGGACGGAGCCGGGCTCCATGGGGCGCGGCCGCATCCGTTGCATCTACGACAAGGCCTACGATCACTATACCCGCGTGAAGGGACTGAGGATGCCCTACGTGAAGAAGGTGCTCGCACTGCAAGCGAAGGCAGCGCGGCGCGGCGAGCTGCAACTGAACAGCGAGGCCAACCGGTTCACCGTCAAGGGCGTGAAGGAGGGTGCCAAGTTGCACACCGTCCACACCTACCCAGCCCCCGAGGGCGCACCGCTCATGGACGACTATGACGTGTATGTACAGCCGCGCGGACAGCAGGCGTGGACAAAGATAGACACCTATATGGCCATGGTCAATGCACCCACGGACGACAGTGACGCATTCGCCGACCCGAAGGCCGTGAACACTGGCCACCGCCTCTCCCGCATTTCCTATGCCTGCTTCGACTTCACGGGCGACGTATTCGTGCGCGTGGTCTCCCGCCATCGGAAGTTCAAGACCGCACGCATCCGCCCCGACTATCGCGGCACCATCGCCAACGTGCTGAACGACTCCACCGTGCAGTTCCTGCTCTTCCAGCCGGAGAACGTCAGCGTGGAGCTGGACGGTGACATCGCCCACAACCTGCTGGTGTTCACCTCGAAACCGCCCATCGGCAGGAAGGAGGCCGAGCAGGCCGCCAAGGCACAGGGGCGCAGCTTCCGCTACTACCCCGCAGGGCTGTACACAGAGAACGCGATCAAGGTGTCGTCGAACACGACGGTCTATCTCGAGGGCGGCAGCTATTTCACGGGCACCTTCGCCATTGAGGATGCCGAGAACGTCAGCATCCTCGGCCGCGGCATTGCCCGACCCGCCAGCGGCTACGAAGGCTGCCACGTCCACCGCAGCCGGAACGTGCTGGTGGACGGACTCATCGTCAACACCTGTCCCATCGGTGGCAGCGACAGCGTGACGCTCCACGATGTGCGCAGCATCTCGCATCCCAGCTGGGGCGACGGACTCAACGTGTTCGGCGGCTGCAGCAACATCCGCTTCGACCGCGTGTTCTGCCGCAACAGCGACGACTGCACCACAGCCTATGCCACGCGCAAGGGCTTCAGCGGCAGCGTGCGCAACGTACGCATGACCAATTCCACGCTGTGGGCCGACGCGGCACATCCCATCTTCATCGGCCTGCACGGCAACCCGTCGGTGGGCGACAGTATCGTGGGTCTGCGCTACGACAACATCGACATCCTCTGCCAGGCCGAGCCGCAGGTGGACTACCAGGGCTGTCTGGCCATCAACTGCGGCGACGGCAACTACGTGAAGGACGTCACCTTCGACAACATCCGCATCGAGGGCGTGCGTCAGGGCAGCATCACTCAAGTGAAGGTGGGCTGGAACCAGAAGTACTGCACCGCACCGGGGCGCGGTGTGGAGAACGTCCTGTTCCGCAACATCCGCTACTACGGCCAGCCGTCGGAAGTGTCGGTCGTCACGGGCTACGACGGCCAGCACAAGGTGAAGGACATCGTCTTCGAGGGACTGAAGGTCAACGGGCGCACCATCTCCGACGACATGCCGGGCAAACCCAAATGGCACGCCACCGCCGACCACGTGCCGATGTTCGTCGGATCGCACGTGGAAAACCTCACCTTCAAGAAATAAGAAGCACATGAAAAGACTACTGACCCTATTGGGTCACCTATATGAAGGTGAATGGGCGCAGGCGGAAGGCTGGCAACACTGCCGCTACGAGGTCACCGAGCGCAAGTACCTTCGACGCGAAGCGTCAGAGTACGATTAAGTGAGAATTTCGGCATACTCTTGCACACGGCCATTGAGAATTTCGGCATATTCCGCAATGAATCGATTGAGAATTTCGGCAAAAATCATATATTCTCCTTAGATAATTGGGATTTTATGACTACCTTTGCACCCGATAAAACAAAGAAGAAAAATGGCTGAACGTATTTTTAGACGCAAGATTTATGAGCAGATGCTCAATTGGAAGACCAATCAGCATGGAACCACCGCACTTCTTATTAGGGGGGCAAGGCGTGTCGGAAAATCTACTATTGCCGAGGATTTCGCTCGCAGGGAGTACGAAAGCTATATTTTGGTGGACTTCTCCAAAGCCTCGCAAAACATTCACCGGATGTTCGAGGATATTTCTGATCTCGACTATATATTCACACAACTTCAGCTTAACTACCGTACAAGCCTGAAGCCTCATAAGTCAGCCATTATCTTCGATGAAATTCAGAAGCAGCCATTGGCTCGCCAAGCCATTAAGGCACTTGTGGCCGATGGACGTTACGATTATATAGAGACGGGTTCTCTGTTGAGCATCAAACGTAAAAGAACGTCAGCCTGTAAGACAAAACCGGGAAACATACTTATACCCAGTGAAGAGACACGCCTTGATATGTACCCCATGGACTATGAGGAGTTCCGTTGGGCATTGGGAGACCATGACACCATCCCACTGTTGCGCACAATGTTCAACAACCTAAGCCCGCTGAGTGACAGCACTAACCGCCGAATGATGCGTGATTTTCGCCTGTATGTATTAGTTGGGGGCATGCCACAGGCTGTCAATGACTACCTTGACACACACGATATGAGTATTGTAGACCAGCGCAAACGCAGCATCCTTGACCTTTACGATGAGGATTTCTATGAATTGGATCCATCAGGGCAGACCTCTGATTTGTTTCATGCCATTCCATCCCAACTGAATAGCAATGCCTCTCGCTATCAAATGAGCAGCGTGATTGAAGGGGGAAAACTAGATCGTCTGAGGGAACAAATAAACATTCTCAAAGATTCCATGATCGCCAATCTGGCTTATCACGCCAATGACCCAAGCGCCGGATTGGCATCACATATCAATCGCGACCAATTCAAATTGTTTTGTGGCGATACGGGGCTGTTCGTCACACTCGCGTTTTGGGACGATGCGTTCACTGAGAATGTCATTTACCAAAAGTTGTTGAACGACAGACTAAAAGCAGATGTGGGCTACGTCTATGAGAATGTGGTGTCGCAGATACTGACAGCTACAGGGCATAAGTTGTATTACCACACATGGCCAACGCCATCAGGCAAACATAACTATGAAATAGACTTCCTTTTGTCACGCAAGGGTAAAATCTGTCCGATAGAAGTCAAATCGTCAACATCCAATCTCCATGTTTCCATTGATGAATTTCAGAAGAAGTTTTCGGCTCGCATCCTGCAACGATACCTCCTTCACTCGAAGGACGTTCGGAAAGACCAAGACTTGATAATGCTGCCAATGTATATGGCAATGTTTCTTTAGCGTTGTGTTCAAAACTCGTTTTACCTTTGTGTTCTTGACCTGACGAACGAAGCAAGCGCAGAGCAGAGCTTGCTCCAACTATGATTATTCATACTATCAAAGAACTATTTTATGTTCATTAAGGCATGTGGCGAGCTGTCTTTGTCGAGTGCGCCAAACACGATTTCGTCTGCTTGCTCCATGACGAACTTGTTTCTTACCATGGCATTCTCCTTGGTGTTGCGAGGATGATTGGTGAGAGAAAGAACCAGGGCTTCGTCCCTTTGATGTCCGTTCAGTCCCTCATGGAAGAGACGAATCAAGAAGCCCCTGTAGAAGGACTGGAAGAAAGCGTTCTCTCCACGCTCTTTCTGGATGAAGTTGAGCTTGTCGCGCAGGTAGTTCTCGTTCATGTCGAGGAAACCTTTCTTCTGGATGAAGTAGCAGAACATCAAGCGGTTGAGCATTACGGAGGCATACCATTGCTTCTCCCTGTTCTTCTTGTCGTCGGCGATGTCGTCGTTGATGCCATGGATGAACTTCACAAACTGGGCGTGCTCCTTCTGGAACCCTGCATAAAAGTCCTTGGTAATCTTCTCGGAGTTGACCATGAAGGCGCTCTGGATGCGCTGCTTCACATCCATGATAGTGGTGGTCTCATCGAAATCGAAACTCAAGTCGTCTATCTTGGTGTAGAGAAACTCTGCTTGGTCGAGGCTGGTATATTCGATGGTGACGATGTCACGCTTCTCCACCTTGTTGACGGGAGCCACCCACTGATGGTGTAAGCCCTGCTTCTCCATGTAGATGCAAATGTAGTCGTGCGCCTGCTGCCGCAACTTGATGTCTATCTTCTTGCAGGTGGACGCAGTAGGAATCTTGTCCACCCTGCAAGTAAGTATATGGAAGCCGTCCCGCTCAGCGATGCTTTCCATCTCGTAGTCCTTCTCATCCACATGGGGTATCACGATGTCAGTGCAACCTTTCGGGTTGTTCCATCCCATCTCCGTGACAAACAGTTCTTGAAATTTAGACGCTTGTAAATATTGGTTGAATGCTGTTCTGTTCATAATGATGTGTATTTAAGTCCCATGGAGCAGATGATTTTCGGCTCCTTGTCGTTGGTATTGTCTTCATCGATGATGCAAAGTTGGTGGTTCTTACGCAGTTCGAGCACGTATTCCACGAGGTCGGCATTGGCTGTGGACCTCTGTCGCATCATTCTTCCGAGATTAAACTTGGCGGCCTCTTGTAGCGGATAGTTGTAGATGTCGTTGATGGCAAACTTCAGTTCTTCCTTGTTTTCCTCGGAAAAGAAAATGTCCGAAGGCCGCTCATAATAGCGTTCCAACAGCTGGAGCGTCCTGTAACGCGTACTGAACCTGCTGCCGAGAATGCCACCTACATGACTGCTTTCGTCGCCCACATGTCTTGCAGGTTGGCTGGGCAGATGATGAGCGTGCTGCTGGCATAGGTCATCTCATAAATCTTGGCGATGGCACAGGCGGTGATGGTCTTTCCCAATCCCACCACATCACCAATCATGGCCCCGTGTCGCTTGTCGTTGTTGAGGTGTTTGGCGGCTATTTTGACCGCATTCTGCTGAAAGTCGAAGAGGGTGTTGCGAAACTCTGGCGGCAGGGTAAACTCCTTGATGCCCGAACGAGCCTCTTGACAGAGGTGGTAGGCGGTCTTCAGGTATATATAATAAGGTGGAACGTCGCCCTCACCGGCCCAGCTGTTCTCGATGGCATCTATCAACTCCTTGGTGATGTCAATACAGAACTTGTCGTTCCATCGCTTCTCAAACCAATCGGACAGCTTCTCCGCACTGTCGCTGTCGCCAAACTCGGCGTTTAGTTCGCCTTGGCAGGTCAATCCGGAGTAAGTGAGATTGCTGCTGCCCATAATGGCTTGGATGGGATTGAAATGGTCATCGGGACGATAGGCGAGGTAGAGCTTGGCATGGAGCGGCTCACGAAGGTAGAGCTTGACACAAACTTTCTCGTCTCTTGCATGTTGGTAGGAGCTTTAAATCTGTCAATGAAATCTGAGAACGAATAAAATGGTCTTCCTATGGGTGCAAAAAGAGCGTACCTTCATCCTCCTTGTATCCCAATTCAAGGCTGCTCCTACCACAGATAGCCCAACCACGAAATGCAAAAAGGTGAGGATACGCCATACGATGGCGTACCCATTCACACCTTCCGTTCGTGGTAAGAATTTTGCTTTGGTAGGAGCTATTCTGAATTGAACTTCCAGTCGAATTGATACGAATCTAATCGTTTAAACCCACGAAAATCAGCAGGATCGGCTTGCGCCCCACGCTACTTCATGCGCAAAGGTACGACAATTTTTCTAAACGAAAGAGAAAAAGAGAAAGTTTTTCGTGAAATCATGAAATCCGTTCATTTCGGGAAATAGGCGTTGATCGCAGTCAAAGGGTCCATTCACTTTTGAATGAAGGCATTGATCGCAGTCAACGGGTCCATTCACTTTTGAATGGACGTCTTGATCGCAGTCAAAGGGTCCATTCACTTTTGAATGAAGCCATTGATCGCAGTCAACGGTCACTTCCCGTTTTTTTTCATCGGGAAGTCCCCTTACGCGCGCGTATATATAGTAAAGGTGTAATCTGATCCCACAGACCATACACGGTGGGACATTTTGGCGGACACCCTGTTGAGCTACTTCTGCAAGTCGGCGATGAACATGTCGATGGCTTTCCGGGTGACGTGCTGCATGACGACGATGTGCGACACCTTTTGGCCGAATGCCTCGCCGCACGCCAAGTTGTATTTGCTCACGATCTTGTCGGAAGGACGCTTGAAGAGCACGGTGTTGCTGTATTGGTTCTGCCAGCACGGCCAGTGGATGCTTTCCAGGCGCGACTTCAGGTATTGGGTGTTCTCCATGATTTGCGAAGCCTGTCTGCTCCAGCCCTCGTCGCCGATGGTCTGTATGAGCCACCAGAACTTGATGGGCTCCACGCCCGATCGCGAGCAGTTGATCATGCGCATATTGGCGTTGAGGTAGGGCACGTCGAAGGTCGTCTGGTTGTCGTACACCTCGCGCGAGGTGAGGAACAGGCCGCACGGACTGTCGATGCCAAAGAACTTATGGCCGCTGATGCTGATGGACTCGTACGCCATCACCTTGCAGTTGACCATATCCCTGTCGGCCGTGAAAGGAAGATAGCCACCGAAAAGGGCTGCATCGACGTGACGGTAGACGGCCATGTCGCTATGCCTTGCCAGCACTTGATTCAGTGCCTTCTGGTCGTCGATGGCTCCCTTGAGGGTAGACCCCATGGCGTAGATGATGAGGCAGGGGCGCGTGGTGTCGAGCGCCTGCTCCAGTGCGTCGGGAATCATGCGCCCCATCTCGTCGCTCTTCACGAGCTTCACGTCCAGATGTTGCAAGTCGCAGAGGCGGTAGTTGCTGTAGTGGGCCTCGTCCGACACGTACACGACGGGCATCTTGCCGGTCAGCTTCCGCAGGTAGTTCACGCCGAAGTAGATGCCGTGGTTGTTGCCGTCGGTGCCGCTCATGGTGACCAGTCCCCACAGGTTGTCTTTGTCGAAGCCATATTTCGGGCCAAAGTATTCGATGACCTCGCGCTCAAAGTCGAGCGACGACAGCGTGTGGTCGCCCGTGGAGAATGGGTCGCCGGCATTGTTGATAATCATCTCTTCCAGATGGTTGCCAGTGTACCACTGGTAGAACTCCTGCAACTTGATGTCGTTGTTGCCGGGATAGCCCAGCGACATCTTGTTTCGGCGGATGCAGTCGGTTGCCCACTTGTCGAGTTTCTCGAAGCCCGACGTTGTCTGGGCGTAGGACATCATGTGGCATGACAAGGCCAGCGTGAGTGCGATCAATAATGCTTTTGTCTTCATTCCTTTTGTTTTGTAGGTGTTTGATTTCGGCAAAGGTACGAATAAGCGAGGGAAATGCCAAATTTATTTGTGCATTTCCGGGAATATTCGTACTTTGACGCTACGCGTCGAAGGTACTCCCGCTTAAGAATAAAAATAAATTGGCATTTATTTTGTATTCTCTTCGCTTAATCGTACCTTTGCAGACCGAAAGAGTTAGGAAATATAGAGAATGAGCAGAAAACAAAATAATACCTTCCCGTTGATTGCCGATTTGGAGGGAGACTACAAAGAACTGATTCACATTGAAATGCCACCCGTGTTGCCCATATTGCCCGTGCGCAACATCGTGATGTTCCCCGGTGTGGTTATGCCCATCCTCGTGGGGCGCGAGCAGAGCCTGCGGATGCTGCAGAAAGTGGAGCGGGACAACCTGCCGTTTGCCGTCTTCTGCCAGTATTCGACGGAGAAGGAAGAGCCTTCCCACAAAGACCTTTACCCCACTGGCGTGATGGCCAAACTCGTGAAGATCATCAACCTGCCGAACAACAAGGTGACGGCCATCGTGCAGGGCGTGCGGCGCATCACGCTGGGCGACGAACTGCCGAACGCCGAGTTCATGCTCTCGCAGGTGTTCCCCTTCGACGAGATGGTGCCGGCACAGAACGACATGGAGTTCAATACGGCCATGAGTACCCTGCGCGACAGCATCACGGAGTTTGTCGAGATGAACGACGAGATACCCGATGAGGCCTTGTTCTCGGTGCGCAACATCTCGAACAACATCATGGCCCTCAACTACATCTGCAGCAACTTCGTGGAGAAGATCACCGACCGCATCGCACTCCTCACCGCCACCGACATCAAGGAGCGGCTCTTCATGATGATCCGCCACATGAACCAGCAGCACGAGTTGCTGTCGCTGAAGCTCGACATCCGCAAGAAGACACACGAGGACATCGACGAGCAGCAGCGCAACTATTTCCTGCAGCAGCAGATCAAGAACATCCAGGCCGAGATGGGCAACGAGACCACGCCGGAGAAGAAGGACCTGCTGGAGAAGGCCGCCCAGAAGAAATGGAGCGACGAGACGAAGAAGGTGTTCTGGCGCGAGATGGACAAGCTCGACCAACTGAACCCCCAAAGCCCGGACTACAACGTGCAGCTGACCTACCTGCAGACGCTGGTGGCACTGCCGTGGAACCTGTGTACCAGGGACGACCTCAACCTGAAGCGCGCCAAGCGCATCCTCGACCGCGACCACTACGGCATGGAGAAGGTCAAGGAGCGCATCCTCGAATACATCGCCGTGCTGTCGCTGCGCGGCAACCTCAAGTCGCCCATCCTGTGCCTGTACGGCCCTCCGGGAGTGGGAAAGACCAGCCTGGGCAAGTCCATTGCCGATGCCCTGAAGCGCAAGTACGTGCGCATGTCGCTCGGCGGACTCCATGACGAGGCGGAGATACGCGGCCACCGCCGCACCTACATCGGTGCCATGCCCGGCCGCATCATCAAGAACATCCAGAAGGCCGGGACGAGCAACCCCGTGTTCATCCTCGACGAGATCGACAAGGTGACGCAGAACACCCACAGCGGTGACCCGGCGTCCGCCCTGCTTGAGGTGCTCGACCCGGAGCAGAACAATGCCTTCCACGACAACTATCTGGACCTCGACTATGACCTGTCGAAGGTGATGTTCGTGGCCACGGCCAACAACCTCGGCACCATCCCCCAGCCGCTGCTCGACCGCATGGAGATTATCGAGGTGAGCGGCTACATCACGGAGGAGAAGCAGGAAATCGCCAAGCGACACCTCATCCCACGCGAGAAGGAAAACACGGGACTGGCCAAGGAACGGCTGACCTTCACCAAGGAGACCATCGAGAAAATCATCGAGCAGTACACGCGCGAGAGCGGTGTGCGCCAGCTGGAGAAGCAGATCAACAAAGCCCTGCGCAAGGTGGCCTTGCAGATAGCCGAGAACGGTGTGCAGCCCCTGACCAAGATCACGCCCGTGGAACTGGAAGGACTGCTGGGCAAGCCGCCCTTCTATCGCGACATCTATCAAGGCAATAGCTATGCCGGTGTGGTCACGGGACTGGCCTGGACCAGTGTCGGTGGCGAGATTCTCTTCATCGAAACCTCGCTGTCGCGAGGCAAGGGCGCAAAGCTCACGCTGACCGGCAACCTGGGCGACGTGATGAAGGAGAGTGCCGTCCTCGCCCTCGAATACGTCAAGGCACACGCCGAACTGCTGAAGATCGACTACCGCATCTTCGACCACTGGAACATCCACATCCACGTGCCGGAAGGGGCGACACCGAAGGACGGCCCCTCGGCAGGCATCACCATTGCCACCAGCATTGCCTCCGCGCTGACCCAGCGTAAGGTGCGCCGCAACACGGCCATGACGGGCGAGATCACGCTCCGCGGAAAGGTGCTCCCCGTCGGTGGCATCAAGGAGAAAATCCTCGCTGCCAAGCGGGCCGGCATCACGGACATCGTGATGTGCCGGGAGAACCGCAAGGACATCGACGAGATACCGGAGATATACCGCAAGGGCGTGGAGTTCCATTACGTGGAGAACGTGCAGGATGTGTGGAGTTTTGCACTGACAGACGAGATGGTGGAACACCCCCTGGACTTTACCATCCCTGACGACGACAACAACGACAAATGACCTTCGAACTGCAACATACCGACACGGCCAGTGATGCGCGCACAGGACTCATCACCACGGATCACGGGCAAATCAAGACCCCCATCTTCATGCCCGTAGGAACGGCGGGGAGCGTCAAGGGCGTGCACTTCTCCGAGCTTCGCGAACAGGTGCAGGCGCAGATCATTCTGGGCAACACCTACCACCTGTACCTCCGTCCAGGGCTGGACATCCTGCGGCAGGCCGGCGGCCTCCATCGGTTCAACAGCTGGGACCGTCCCATCCTGACCGACTCGGGCGGTTTTCAGGTCTTTTCGCTCACTGGCATACGGAAGCTCCGCGAGGAGGGTTGCGAGTTTCGGTCGCACATCGACGGATCACGCCATTTCTTCACGCCCGAGAACGTCATGGACACGGAGCGCGTCATTGGGGCAGACATCATGATGGCCTTCGACGAGTGTCCGCCGGGACAGAGCGACTATGCCTATGCAAAGAAGTCGCTGATGATGACCCAACGCTGGCTCGACCGTTGCATCAAGCGGTTCAACGAGACCGAGCCGCTGTACGGCCATCGCCAGAGCCTGTTCCCCATCGTGCAGGGCTGCACCTTCAAGGACCTGCGCAGTGAGGCGGCCAAGTTCGTGGCCGACAAAGGCGCGGACGGCAACGCCATCGGTGGCCTGGCCGTGGGAGAGCCTACGGAGGTGATGTACGAGATGATTGAGGTGGTCAACGGCATCCTGCCCAAGGACAAGCCCCGCTACCTGATGGGTGTCGGCACGCCGCAGAACATCCTGGAGGCCATCGAGCGTGGCGTGGATATGTTCGACTGCGTCATGCCCACCCGCAACGGGCGCAACGCCCTGCTGTTCACCTACGAGGGCACGATGAACCTGCGCAACAAGAAATGGGAGGCCGACTTCTCGCCCATCGACCCCGACGGCTGTGAGATAGACCGCATCCACACCAAAGCCTACCTCCACCACCTGTTCAAGGCGCAGGAGCTGCTGGCGCTGCAGATTGCCAGCATCCACAACCTCGCCTTCTATCTTCGGTTGGTGGGCGACGCGCGCCAGCACATCGAGCAAGGCGACTTCGTGCAGTGGAAGCGGTCGGTGATGGACAACCTCGGACGCAGACGATAACAGAACCATACAGAGAGAGACTGGACAATGAAGAAAAGACGGAAAAACATAGCGGCACGTGTCCGGCGCATCTGGTTGCGCCTGCTCCTCCTGTTGCATCCCCTGCTGCGGTGGTTGGGGCGGTTGCCGTGGCACAGGCTGCGGTGGATGCGGCAGTGCAACCCATTCCATCATGTCAAGCGCATGGACTGGTACATCATCCGGAAGTTCATCGGCACCTACATCTACTCGATCATCCTGATTATCTCCATCTCCATCGTGTTCGATGTCAACGAGAACCTGAACAAGTTCACCAACTACCATGCGCCGTTGCGAGCCATTGTGTTCGACTACTACGCCAACTTCATTCCCTATTTCGCCAACCTGTTCTCCCCGTTGTTCGTCTTTATTGCCGTCATCTTCTTCACCTCGAAGTTGGCCGGCAACTCGGAGATCATCGCCATGCTGGCCTGCGGCATGAGTTTCAAGCGGCTATTGCGCCCTTACCTCATCTCCGCCGCCCTCATCGCTGTACTCAACTTCTGGCTGGGGGCGTACATCATCCCGAAGGGCACCGTGGTGCGCCACAACTTCGAGTCGCTCTACAAGAACAACAAGAAGAACACCTCCGCCAGCAACATCCAGCTGATGGTCGACAAGGGCGTGGTGGCCTATATCGCGCAGTACGACGACATCCACAAGACGGGCTTCGGCTTCTCGCTCTACAAGTTCGAGAACAAGAAGATGGTGAGCCACATGACGGCCAACGTCATCCAGTACGACACCATCTCCGACTCGCGCTACCACTGGAAGGCGCGGAGCTACAAGATCCGCACGCTGAAGGGACTGCGCGAAGAGATAAAGAGTGGGGCAGAGCTGGACACGCTCATCCAAATGGAACCCATGGACCTCGTCTTCTCCAAGGGACAGCAGGAGACCTTCACGTCGCCCGAGCTCAAGCAGTACATCTCCAAGCAGCAGTCGCGTGGCTCCAGCAACGTGGTGCAGTATGAGGTGGAGTACCACAAGCGCATCGCCGCCTCGTTCGCCTCGTTCATCCTCACCGTCATCGGTGTGTCGCTCTCGTCCCGGAAGCGGAAAGGCGGCATGGGGCTCTACCTCGGCATCGGTCTCGCTCTCTCCTTCTCCTACATCCTGTTGCAGACCGTCTGCGCCACCTTTGCCATCAATGCCGAGACACCACCGGCACTGGCGGCCTGGATTCCCAATATCCTCTATGCGTTCATTGCCTATTATTGCTACAGGCATGCGCCCAACTAATCAACGAATAATAAACTGAAGAAACCGTGACATTTGAAGAAACATACCTCAACGACAACATCCTCGACGCCCTCTATGACATGCGCTTCGAGGAGATGACCCCCATCCAGGAACAGTGTATCCCCCAGATTCTCGACGGACGCGACCTCATCGGCGTGGCACAGACCGGCACCGGAAAGACGGCGGCCTACCTGTTGCCCGTGCTGAGCCTGCTCGACGACGGCGGCTATCCGCGCGATGCCGTCAACTGCATCGTGATGTCGCCCACCCGTGAACTGGCGCAACAGATCGACCAGGCCATGCAGGGCTTCGGCTATTATCTCGACGGCGTATCGAGTGTGGCCGTCTACGGCGGCAACGACGGGTCGCGCTTCGATCAGGAGACCAAGGGACTGAAGATGGGTGCCGACGTGGTCATTGCCACGCCCGGACGGTTGCTGTCCCACCTGCGCATGGGACACATCGACCTCTCGCACCTCTCCTTCTTCATCCTGGACGAGGCCGACCGCATGCTCGACATGGGATTCTCCGACGACATCCTGCAGATTGCCAAGCTGCTGCCCGAAGGCCACCAGACCATCATGTTCTCGGCCACCATGCCGGAGAAGATACAACAGTTGGCGCGCACCCTGCTGACCGACCCCGTCGAGGTGAAGATTGCCGTCTCCAAGCCGGCAGAGAAAATACAGCAGTCGGCCTACGTGTGCTATGAGCCGCAGAAAATCAACATCATCCGCCACCTCTTCAAGGCCGGCGAGTTGCAGCGCGTCATCATCTTCTCGGGCAAGAAAGACAAGGTGAAGGACATCACGCGCGAACTGAAACGTATGCACATCAACTGCGCACCGATGCACAGCGACCTCAGCCAGCAGGAGCGCGACGACGTGATGTACCGTTTCAAGGCCGGACAGGTCGACGTGCTCGTGGCCACCGACATCGTGGCGCGCGGCATCGACATCGACGACATCCTGATAGTCATCAACTACGACGTGCCCCACGATGCCGAAGACTACGTCCACCGCATCGGACGCACGGCGAGGGCACAGCGCGACGGCGTGGCCATCACCTTCGTGTCGGAAAACGACATGCGCGCCTTTGCCGACATCGAGCGTTTCCTGGAGAAGACGGTCGTCAAGAACCCACTCCCCGAGGAACTGGGCGAGGGGCCGGAATACAATCCCCATGCACCACGGAAGAGTACGCGCGGACGTGGTGGGCGCGGCAACAACCGCAGACCGGACAGAGGACGCAAGACATCCAGAAACCAGAAAACGGCACAGGGCGACAAAAACCAACAGACAGCTCAGGGCGACAAGACGGAAAAGATCGCCAAGGGCGGCGGCAAGTCGCGCCGCAACAGACACCGCCGGAAACCGTCGGGCACGCAGGGTTCTTCCGCCCCCGCACAATAAACATCCATCATCCATGGAGAAGCGCAAGAGACGAATGCTGGCAGAATGGGAACCGCAGCGCGCGGTGCAGTTGACGTGGCCGAACAAGGACACGGACTGGGCACCCATACTGCCGGAAATCACTGCCGTCTATGAAGAGATGCGGCGCGAGATAGCGCAACGCGAGACGGTGCTGGTGGTCGATGACATTCCCCACAACGACACCTGGGCGCGCGACCACGGCTTCATCACCGTGGAGGAGGACGGACAGCTCATCCTGCTCGACTTCAAGTTCAACGGATGGGGCGAGAAGTTCGCCGCCGACCTCGACAACGACATCAACCGCCAAATCTACGAGCGGCACATGGTGGAAGGGGTTTATGAGCCTCACCTCGACTTCGTGCTCGAGGGCGGAAGCATCGAGAGCGACGGCCGCGGCACGGTGTTCACCACCACCTCCTGTCTGTTGGCGCCCCACCGCAACCAACCCCTGACGCAGGCGGAGATAGAGCAGCGGCTGAAGGCGTGGCTGGGGGCTGACCGCATCGTGTGGCTCCATCACGGAACACTGATGGGCGACGACACCGACGGCCACATTGACACGCTGGTGCGCATCGCCCCCAACGACACCTTATTATATATAGGAGCAGACGCGGAGCATCCCGACCTGTTGCTGATGGAACAGGAACTGCAGCAGCTCCGCACCATGGACGGACGGCCATACCGTCTGCTACGCCTGCCTATGCCGCGCCCCATTCGTGAGGACGATGAACGGTTGCCTGCCACCTATGCCAACTATCTGGTGATTAACGGAGCCGTCCTCGTGCCCACCTATGCGCAGCCTGACCTTGACGCCGAGGCCATGCGCACCATCGGTGAGGCGTTCCCCGACAGAACCATCATCGGCATCGACTGCCGTGCCGTCATCCGTCAGCACGGTTCGCTCCATTGCTGCACCATGCAATACTACTAAGATGAAAACAGGACTCATTCAACAGCACAACACGGCCGACACGCAGGACAATCGTCACCGTCTGGCCGACAGCATCCGATCGCTGGCCCGTCAGGGCGCGGAACTCATCGTCATGCAGGAACTCCACAACGCGCTCTACTTCTGTCAGACCGAGAACGTGGACTGCTTCAACCTGGCCGAACCTATCCCTGGACCTTCCACCGACTTCTTCGGTGCACTGGCGCGCGATCTGGGCGTGGTCATCGTCACCTCGCTGTTTGAACGGCGCGCACCGGGACTGTACCACAACACGGCGGTGGTGTTGGAGAAGGACGGCACGATTGCCGGGAAATACCGCAAGATGCACATCCCCGACGACCCCGCCTACTACGAGAAGTTCTACTTCACGCCGGGCGACCTGGGCTTCCGTTCCATCCAGACCTCCGTAGGCCGCTTGGGCGTGCTGGTGTGCTGGGATCAGTGGTATCCCGAGGCTGCACGACTGATGGCCTTGCAGGGTGCCGACATGCTGATCTATCCCACCGCCATCGGCTACGAGAGTAGCGACACGCCCGACGAACAGGAACGACAGCGCATGGCCTGGCAGACGGTGCAGCGCGGCCATGCCGTAGCCAACGGTCTGCCCGTGGTGACCGTCAACCGCACCGGCCATGAGGACGACCCCAGCAGGCAGACCGGCGGCATACAGTTCTGGGGCTCTTCCTTCGTAGCAGGGCCGCAGGGCGAGCTGCTCTACGAAGCACCCCGCGACAGCGAGGCCACAGCCCTCGTGGACATCGACCTGCAACGATCGGAACAGGTGCGGCGCTGGTGGCCTTTCCTCCGCGACCGCCGCATCGACCACTACGACGGCCTCACCCGCCGCTTCATCGACTGATGGACAGTCAATAGGGTAGGCGGCGTAACCGTTTTGTCACGGTTTCGTCAATGCCTCTTAATCCTGTTGCAACCGTCGTGTAACAATATCCCCTTACCTTTGCAACCGAAAACATAATAAATGTATTCGGTATGAAAGTAAAAAGGGGAATTATTGTATTCGGACTGCTTGCGATGGTGAGTTTGCCGTCGCTGGCACAGCAGATTAAGGGTGTTGTCACAGACAAGAACACCAAAGAGACACTCATCGGTGCCGTGGTCACTGCCGTAGAGAACAACGGCACGAAGACCGACGGCATCAAGGCCGTCACCGACGTGGACGGCAACTTCCAGTTCAACGGACTGAAGAAGGACAAGACCTACACCTTATATGTAGACTACATCGGCTACAAGACGCAGAAGAGGGAGGGCATCCGGGCGCAGGACACCCAAGTGGACATCGCCATGTTGCCCGACGAACAGCAGTTGCAGGAGGTGACGGTCACTGCCGTGGAGCGTCGCAACACGGATGCGGCCATGGTACAGTATGCCAAGGCCAGTCCCGTCATCGTGAGCAACGTGTCGGCACAGGAAATCAGTCGCACGCAGGACACCAATGCCGGCGAGGTGATACGCCGCGTGCCGGGTGTGAGTCTCATCGACGACAAGTTCGTGATGGTGCGCGGCCTGTCGCAACGCTACAACAACGTATGGGTGAACGGAGGGGCTGTGCCCAGCTCGGAGGCCGACTCCCGCGCCTTCTCCTTCGACGTCATTCCCAGCTCGCAGATAGACAATCTGACCATCGTGAAGAGTCCGTCAGCAGAATATCCTGCCGACTACTCGGGCGGCTTCATCATTGTCAACACCAAGGAGATACCATCAGAAAACACACTCTCAATATCCGTCGGTGGCAACTGGAATACCAGCACGGTCTTCAAAGACTTTGCCTATTCGAAAGGCTCTGCCACCGATTTTCTCGGCTTCGACAACGGCATGAGGGAAATGGACGGCGGCATCAACGCACAGCTCGCCCCACAGCTCAATGCCAACGGAAATAAAGTGGCGGACTATGCCACCTCGCTCTTGGGCAACGGTCTGAACAACGACTGGACGGTGAAACGGAGGACGCCCGTGGGCGACATGAAGCTCGCCGCCAGTCTCAGCCGCCGCTGGAACCTCGACGGCAGGACGCTGGGCATGCTCGCCGCCCTCAACTACACCAACGAGTACCGCACGTACACGGGCATGGAGAACAACCTCTTCGGCATCTATGACGCGGT
Organism: Acutalibacteraceae bacterium; assembly: GCA_963599475.1. GTDB lineage: Bacteria > Bacteroidota > Bacteroidia > Bacteroidales > Bacteroidaceae > Prevotella. Next base: position 20,186 of record CAVBXH010000026.1, read on the forward strand.
GAACGACAAGCCGAACTACCTCCGCCACTCCACGGACGACCAGTACAACAACAACGTGCGCCTCGGTGCGATGTTCAACCTCACCTTCCTCTCCCGGGACGGCCAGCACAAGTATCAGTTCAAGAACATCTTCAACCAGCTGGCCACCAGTCGCTACACCTGGCGCGACGGCGTGAGCGCGCAGTCGAACCTGGAGCGTAGCGCAGAGTACTACTACCGCAGTCGCACCACCTACAACGGCCAGCTGACCGGCAAGCACACCTTTGCCAACGACGACCTGGACTGGAGCATCGGCTATGCGTATGCCAATCGCCATCTGCCCGACCGCCGCAGATACCTCATCGACGACGCACTTGAGTCGGACGTCTATGCCCTGAGCACTGGCAACGACATCTCGCGCGAGTGGACACAGCTCGACGAACACATCCTCTCCCTCGGCATCAACGACAAGCACCACTTCCGCTTCGGCTCCTTCGAGCCTGACCTGCTGGTGGGAGCCTACGGCGAATACCGCACCCGCGAGTACGTTACTCGCAACTTCATCTACAACTGGAACGTGTCCGACAACAATATGCCGGCCGGTTTCCGCCACAGCGACATCCCCACGCTGATCTCCGACGAGGCAAACATGGGCTACGACAAGCTGTACCTGCTGGAGGAGAAGCAGATGCGCAACAACTATCGCGGACACAACACTTTGGGCGCAGGGTATCTGGCGATGTCTCTCCCCTTTGGCAAGCTCGGCATCCACGCCGGTGTCCGCTTCGAACACAACGACATGGAGCTTATCTCCAACACTCGCGACTACGAAAAGAGCGAGTCAAGCCGCCACTATAAGACCGACGACATCTTCCCGTCCGTCAACGCCACCTACCGGTTCAACGACCGTCACCAGACGCGTCTGTCGTACGGCCGCAGCATCAACCGCCCGGAGTTCCGCGAGGTGTCGTCGTCCGTCTACTACGACTTCGACCTGGCCAGCAATGTGCAGGGTAACACGGAGCTGCAGAGCTGCTACATCGACAACATCGACCTGCGCTATGAGTGGTATCCGTCGCGCGGCGAGACCGTCTCGCTGGCTCTCTTCTACAAGCATTTTGATGCACCCATCGAGTGGACCTACACCGTGGCAGGCGGCACCGACCTCGTCTATTCGTACATGAACGCCAGAAGTGCCAACAACTTCGGCGTGGAGCTGGACATTCGCAAGAACCTCGACTTCCTCGGACTGAAGGACTTCAGCTGGTCGTTCAATGGCGCGCTCATCAAGAGCAAGGTGCAGTTTGAGCCGGGCACCAAGGAGGAGAACCGCCCCATGCAGGGACAATCGCCCTATCTCATCAACACCGGCATCTTCTACAAGAACGATCCGCTGAAGATGGACATCGCCCTGCTCTACAACCGCATCGGCAAGCGCATCATCGGTGTGGGCAGAAGCGAGGGGACAACAGGCGACGACGCCAACGCCCGCGTGCCCCACAGCTACGAGATGCCGCGCAACACCATCGACCTCTCCTTCGCCAAGAAGTTTGGCGACCACCTGGAGCTGAAGGTGAACGTGAGAGACCTGCTGGCCGAGCGCGTCTACTACAAGCAGTTTGCCGATGTGACCTACAGTGACGGCAGCCAGAAGCAGGTGGAGGAGGTCGCCCGCTGCTATAAGCCGGGCAGAAACATCGGCCTGCAGGTCATCTACAAGTTCTGAAACATTAAACACACACATAACGGTTTATTTCATTAAACAAATCAACAAAATGATGAAAAAGATGTATTTATTCGGATGCATGGGCATCCTCGCAGTGGCCTCCATGTTGAGCAGCTGCGGAAGTGACAACGACGAACCGACACCTTCCACCGAGACCTACAAGTGGTCGACCGACGGGGGGCTGAAGGCCTGCGACCACCTCCTCTTCAGCGAGGACGGCACGGAGAACGCCAGCGGCACACAGATTGGCAACGGCGACCAGGAGTTTGTGTTCACTGGCACGCAGACACTGAAAAAGGGTACGTATCTCCTGAAGGGATGGGTATATATCGCCAACGGTGCCACGCTGACCATCGAGCCGGGCACTGTTATCAAGGGCGACAAGCAGACCAAGGCCGCCCTCATCGCTGAGCGCGGCGGAAAGCTCATCGCACAGGGTACGGCCTCCGCGCCCATCGTCTTCACCTCGGAGGAGGCTGCCGGCAGCCGTAAGCCCGGCGACTGGGGTGGCATCATCCTCTGCGGCAAGGCCCGCAACAACCAGACGGAGCAGCAGATCGAGGGCGGTCCGCGCACCAAGCACGGCGGCACGGATGATGCCGACAACTCGGGCGTGTTGAGCTATGTGCGCATTGAGTTTGCTGGCTATCCCTTCCAAAAGGACAAGGAGATCAACGGCCTGACCTTCGGTTCTGTAGGATCTGCCACGCAGGTGGACCACGTGCAGGTGTCCTACTCCAACGACGACTCCTTCGAGTGGTTCGGCGGCACGGTCAGCTGTAAGTACCTCGTAGCCTACAAGGGCTGGGACGATGACTTCGACACCGACAACGGCTTCTCGGGCAAGGTGCAGTACGGTCTCGCCCTCCGCGACAGCAAGATTGCCGACACCTCACAGAGCAACGGCTTCGAGAGCGACAACTGCGCCGACGGTGCCACGGTAGAGCCTTTCACCACTGCCACCTTCAGCAACATCACCTTCGTGGGTCCCAAGGTGCTGGACAGCAAGTTCCAAAACACCACCGACTACATCACAGCCGGCGACTACAATCCCAACAACGGTTCGGCCCTCGGCAAGTTCCAGGCTGCCATGCAGATCCGCCGCTCGTCGCGCCTCAACTGCATCAACTCCGTAGCCCTCGGCTGGCCCATCGGTCTGATCATCGACGGCGAGAAGGGCGGCACGGTACAGGCTGCCAAGGATGGCCTGCTCAAGCTCCAGAACGTTTACTTCGCCGGCATGGATGCCGTGGGCACCGATGCCAACAAGGTCTACACCGACTACCTCTACGATGCCGCCAACAAGACGGTCCTCGACGAGAACCAAAAGTCATACAGCAACACCTTCTTCTTCTCCGAGCAGAGCAACAAGTACTTCGACTCCTGGAGCACGCTCGTGGGTAGCGATGGCTACACACCCGTGGCCGGCAGTCCCCTGCTTGGCGCAGCCTCCTTCACTGGTTGGACGGGCTTCGACACCGTCAGCTACATCGGCGCCTTCGATGGCACGAGCAACTGGATGAGCGGCTGGACCAATTTCGACCCGCAGAACGCCGCCTACTAATGCACGCCATCGGCAGGCAAGAAAAAATAGACATGCAGGCAACACTGCCTCACATCCCCTTCACGTGTTGGAGGGGATTTTTTTTCTGACCACAGTCCGATCTCACCGATGCCAGTGAAGATTTGTTCTACAAAAATGTATAGAAAAAACGTTTCTATCGAATATTTTTCGTAATTTTGCAACTGAGTAAATTACATTTCCGTATTGAGTAAAATGTAAGTCAATGTATAAAAGAGCTGAATATCAAATTGTTAAAAACAGACTTGAAGAGCCAAGAAAGTTTATTCAAGTGCTGATGGGACCGCGACAGGTGGGCAAATCCACCGTAGTCAAGCAAGTGCTTCAGGGTCTGTCCGTACCCTTTCAGTTCTTCTCGGCTGATCATGTTCCGGCCACGAACGGCAGCTGGGTGTCTGACTTGTGGGCGGCAGTGCGCGGTCTGATGACCTCCAAGGGTTACAAAGGTATCATCCTGATTATCGACGAGATACAGAAGATTGCCAACTGGAGCGAAGTGGTCAAGAAAGAATGGGATGATGATACCTTTCACGACCGCAACATCAAAGTACTGTTGCTGGGCAGTAGCCGTGTGCTGTTGGAGAAGGGACTGTCGGAGTCTTTGGGCGGTCGCTTCGAGGAAATCCGCATGACCCACTGGAGCTACAGTGAGATGAAGGAGTGTTTCGGCTTCTCGCTCGACCAGTATATGTACTATGGCGGCTACCCCGGTGCTGCCGATTTCATACACGACAGCGACCGCTGGGAGCAATACATCCAGTCGGCAATCATCGATGCCACCATCAACAAGGACATACTGATGGACACCCCCATCGGTAAGCCTGCCCTGTTGCGCCAGACCTTCGAACTGGGTGCGGCCTACTCCGGTGAACTGCTCTCGCTGACCAAGATGCTTGGTTCGTTGCAGGATGCCGGCAACACGGTGACGCTGACAGGCTATGTCAACCTGCTCGACGAGAGCGGACTGCTGTGCGGACTGCAGAAATACAGCATCGACACGGCGCGACGCCGCGCCAGCATCCCTAAGTTTCAGGTGTATAACAATGCCCTAAAGACGGCCTACAACCCACGAACCTTCGAGCAGTCCATAATGGATCGTGGCGAATGGGGGCGTATCTTCGAGTCATCCATTGGTGCGTGGTTGGTAAGCCAGTCGTTTGTCCACCGCTTTGACGTGTTCTATTGGCGTGATCGCAACGACGAGGTGGACTTCATACTACGCAAGAAAGGTCATCTCATTGCCATTGAGGTAAAGAGCAACGCGGCCAAGAATACGAAGGGACTGACGACATTCAGAAACCTGTTCCACCCCGACCAGACCTTCATCGTAGGCGATGGAGGCATCAGCGCCGAGGACTTCCTAACAATGGACATCCGTAAATTATTCGTTTGACACCTTGTTCATGTCATTGTTGTATGCCTAGGGTGGAAAAACTGTCTGTGCAAATAAAAACGGGCGGAATCTTGCGGAAATAGAATAAAAATATGTAACTTTGCAGCGTCCAAGCATAGGAGAGCCTGTCAAGACTTAACCTTTGATGGACACATATACATAAAGGCGTAACTGTACGCTTTGGTTTTGACGGCGTAAGAATCTCGCAAATTCCCAAACTGTCTGTCAAGAACAAAGCAACGGAGACGCCCTCGTGGGATGATTGTCATATATTCTCCTGTCAGCGCAGGCTTATTGGCCTTTGTTGAAGAAGGGGGATGAATATACATTCATCTACGTGGGGCTCTTGCTCGTTGCTCGTTCCGACAGACAGGGCAATGCGAGAGCCTTTACACCGTGGGACGAGCGACAGTGCTGGCTCCGCGTTTTTTTTGTGTATGGCATAACAGAATTAAGAAAAAGTCATTTAGGGGTCGAATGGCACAAAAAGAAACATTTATGAGAACTATCAAACTCCTATCAGTTATCGTGCTCGCAATGTTCTCCTTCATTGCCCATGCACAGGATGTCATCGTCAAGAAAGACGGCAGCACCATCACTTCAAAGGTGACAGAAATTACAGGCTCAGAAATCAAGTACAAGAAATTCTCTAATCTAAATGGGCCAACCTACACGATTGGTAAAAATGAGGTGAACTACATCAATTATGAGAATGGTGAAAGAGAGACTATAACTCCTTCCTTGACACTTGATACAACGTTTAAAAATGCCACATCTACGCAAGACCAATTTCGTGCATCCGACTCAGAATTACTGAGCACTTCCATCGTTCAGCCTGCATTAAGAAACGCCAAGAAACTCAGGAAAATAGCGTTTATCGGCGGAGGCATTCTTTTGGCTGCAAGCATACCACTATTCAACAACTCCACCGAAGAGATGTGCACCTATGGTGGTATATTAGTTGGAACTGGTCTCCTATGGGGAGGAGGTTTTTGGCTTGCCGCTAAAAGCCAGAGCAACAAAGCCAAATACTATGCAGACACTGCCGTGCCTATCATGCAGTTTGAAATCACAGACAGCAAGAATTCATCGCTTTATGCCAACATAGACTTGTTGAATAATGGCTTCGGTCGAAATAAAGCTTTAGGATTGGGCTTACATCTAAATTTCTAAAAACAACGGAATATGAGAACAAAAATTATCCCTTTTGCAGCCATTGCAATAGTTTTTCTGATGTTGTCATCATGCAGCACGATGCGTACAGGTTCCAGAACTCGCAATGCATCAAATACAGTAAAGGCAAAGATTGAAAGCTATAACGAGCTAACAATGGATTTGGCTAAAGATGCCATTACATACACCATTGACGTGTCAACAACGGAAGGAAAAATCAAGCTCCACAAGCTCAGTCTTCGCCAAGCGGAAGAACTAGCATTGACAGAAGCCGTCATGCACAACAACTGCGCAGCCCTCTTCAATCCACAATATACACACCTGAAGAAGGGGAAGAAGATTCTACGAGTCACCATATATGGATTTCCCGCTTACTACAAACGTAAGAAATAATATACGAAAGTCAGATTTCAAGAAACTCCCCGCGAAAGTAGGGAGTTTTTTATCTGAATATCTCCCTAAGTTCACTGTTGCTCAGCTTGCCGATCCAACTCTCGCCGCTGGCAACGGTCATGTCTGCCAAGTGTCGTTTGTCCTGAATCATTTGGTCAATGCGCTCTTCGAAGGTGTTCTGCGTGATGAAGCGGTGTACCACCACGTTCTGGTGCTGACCGATGCGGTAGGCACGGTCGGTGGCCTGCGCTTCAACGGCAGGATTCCACCACAGGTCGTAATGGATGACATGACTGGCAGCGGTGAGATTCAAGCCTGTTCCTGCGGCTTTCAACGACAACAGGAAAATCTGGTCGCCACGGGTGTTAGTCTGGAAACGGTCGACCATCGCCTGACGCTCCTTGATGCTACAGCCGCCATGCAGGAAGAGCGGCCTTTCTCCAAGTCTTTGCTCTATCATCCGCTGAAGCATGTCGCCCATTTCCTTGAACTGCGTAAACACAAGCACTTTCTGGCCACTTTCCATGATGCTCTCCAACAGCGAAAGCAACATTTCCGTCTTGCCAGAGTGTTCTGGATTGAAATCACCGTTTTTCAGGAACAAAGCTGGATGGTTGCAGATTTGCTTGAGGGCAAGAATCATCTGGAGCACCAGTCCCTGGCGCACAAAAAGCGACTTCTGGTCGGTGGTCTCGATGCCCTCGATGGCCTGCATCGCCTGTTCGAGCGTTTCGTGGTAGAGTGCCGCCTGGCGTTCTGTCAACAGCGCCAGCTCGTTTTGCTCAATCTTGTCGGGTAGGTCACTGATGATGGTCTTGTCCGACTTCAGACGGCGCAACAGGAAGGGAGCGGTGATTCTGCGAAAACGGTCGGCCACCCGTTGGTCGCCCTGCCGCTGAATGGGATTGGCAAACTCTTCCTTGAAGCCCTTGGCCGAGCCGAGATAGCCTTGATTGGCGAAGTCCATGATGCTCCAGAACTCAGATAGTCGGTTCTCAACGGGCGTACCGCTCATGGCGATGTGTAGCTTGGCTGGAATGGAACGAACGGCCTTGCTCTGGGCTGTATCGGCATTCTTGATGTTCTGTGCCTCGTCGATGATGACGGTGAGCCACGGCAGCTTTTTCAGTTTGGTAACATCTGAACGCAGCACGCCGTAGGTTGTCAGGAAAATATCCGTGTCCTTGAATTCCTTTAAGTTTCGCCCTTGTCCATGATAGGTAAAGACGGTGAGCGACGGGGCAAAGCGACGCAGTTCTGCCTGCCAGTTGGTGATAAGACCCGTAGGCACGACTATCAATGCAGGCTGTTTGGAGGTCAACGCACCCTCGTCTTTCATCTTCTGCAGAAGCGTGATGACCTGCAGCGTCTTGCCAAGTCCCATATCGTCGGCAATGATGCTGCCGAAGCCGATGCGGAAGTTGCGGTACATCCACGAATAGCCTCGCTCTTGATAGGGGCGCAAGGTGGCTTGTATGCTTGATGGCACAGGAATGTCGGCCTGCTCCGTTAGTTGTCGTATCAGCTGACGAACTTCGTCTGACAGGATAATGGGTGCGCGGTCGTAGCTTTCCGTGAGTGCTGCCTGCAGCATCTGTGTGGCGGTCATCGGACGCTCGTTCTCAAAGGCCTTCCGCAGACGCTCAATATCCAGTTCGTTGACGTAGATATACTGCTGACGGAACTTAATCAGTCCTCGGGCCCTGCTGATGAGTTTCGAGAACTCGCTGCTGCTCACCACCTCACTGCCCAGTGCCACCTGCCAGTCGAACTGCAACATCTCGTCGAGCCGTAGGTAGCTCTTACCGTCGGTCTGCTTCTTTGACAGTTTCATGCTCACCTTTGGACGGATTATCTCCTGCAGCGACTTAGGCAGCAGCACTTTTACGCCTAATAGCCGAATGGCAGGAATGGCATCGAACAGGAACGACGTGAACTCTGCGACGGTAAACACAATCGGGGTAATGCCATCACGGTTGATATACATCTCCAACCCTCGGACGAGCGACGACAACAACGAGAGTTCCTTCAGAATCGTAAATCGTTGCGAAGCCATCTTCTCGTCGCGAAGGATGTCTCTCAGCAACACAGCCTCCCCATTGCGGTCAATAGCCACGTCAAGCGCAAACTCTCCAAACTCGTTCTCCGAAACCAGCAACGAAGGAGTGTACTGCCGCTGCGACAGGAAGAAGCGGTCGAGCCATGAGCGAATGGCCCCAGGCGTTGCTTTCTCACCGATTCCATCGAAGCCTTTCGGCTGATTCTTGAAAAACAATTCCCTGTAAGTATCGCCTCCTGCAGAAGCCGACAGCCTGAGTATCAATCGCTCTAACAGGTATGAGACAATATGCTCTGTTTGGTTCTTCAGTGCTACTGCAAGTTTGCGCCTTGGCAATCGTGCCTCCATTAGGGTTTGGGGCATAATGCGCTCTAAAGAGCACATCATCTGCGCCACCTCGTCATCAATCATCGCTGGCAACCATCGTATGGCGTATGCTGAGATTCCAGACAATTTTACTATCTGCGGCACTATGGCTCCATTGGCAATCAAGTGAAGTGCACAGAACAGGGCCTGATGCATCGCGGCAACCGATGGGCTGTAGTCTGCCAGATAGTCTGACGGCAACCGATAGATTGCAGCTATGAAATCATCGCCAGAAGGCAAGAGGCGATTGTGGTCTTTTGTCTTTTCATCAAAGATATATGACTGACGAACAATCATGTCACCGTCGATTTCAAATCTCACCTCGTCACTGCGTTTGATATCTCCAGATAGTCCCATTTCGAGCGTTGCCTTCCCGGCAAGGATGCGACGGGCATTCCTTGCCATCCGCACCACCTCTTTCTTATAGGTCAGTTGAAAATCGCCATGTGAGCAAAATGCCGGACTTGGAGTCAGCAGGTTTGCCAAAGGCTCCGCAATATCTCGCAACCTTGAGGAGTCTACACGATGGAATTCGAAAAGGTCGTTGCCCATTTCTTTTGGCATTCTCCTAACTAATAGCGAGGCAAACTTAGGTACGTCCATCACCAGTTCCTTCTCAATCTCAACATTCCGCTTCTTCAACTCGTCGAGCAAATCCACACCATGCATCGAAAATATCAGGAACGGGTCGTTGTCAATCTCTCTGCTCATCATGTAGATGACCGCTGCCAAGTGCTTGCACGGCACAGCCCAGTCCGGGCACGAGCAGTTCATGTCAAGGTCACTCCACCGCTGAGGAAAGAGATTCAGCCCAATGCGCTTGGCCACTTGGAATACCTCTGGGTCGAGTTCCCTGTTCAGTAGCTTCGAGATAAGTGCAGGCTGTTCCAGCAATTTCTTCATCAACAGTTCCGTCTGCTCCTTCTTGAACAAAGGTACCCTTATCGTCACCTTGTAAGGTGTCGGCCTACTGCCGTTCACCCTTGCCGTGATGACATTCCCACTAATGTCGATATTCCTCACAGCCCCTTTCTTTGCGTACGCAGAGCCTCGCGGTATGCGGTTCGCATAGTCTATGTGCGTGAGCGACTTCAGCCACTCACTGCCCCACCATGTTTTCCCAAATAGTCCTGCCATAATCTCAAATCATTCCTTTAGTGACATTCCTAGTATTGTCTGCACTTTATCTCCGTTAGTATTCAGTGCCATCTTGTCCCGCCCTTCAGGAAAGACGACTCCTATGTTGATTGGTAGTCTCATTGTTTTTACTCCTTATATATCGTTTGCAAAATTACTATTCTAAAGTTTCCCACCCCATAAAAGTGCCGTAAAAATAACAGTTTCTCAATAAAA
>CAVBXH010000027.1:0-30165 GCA_963599475.1 Acutalibacteraceae bacterium
CATCTACTGCGCATCGGATGACGCTGCTCCTTTGCTGCTCACTGGGAGATCCGAACCTGCTCCCTACCAAATCCAATGCTCTGTCATTATGTCCCCTTTCTTTCCAATATCTGCGCAAAGATAAGCAGGAATTCTCTTGGTACTATTGTACCAACGACGCCCTAAATTGAGAGTCAGCGAGTAAGCTGTATGGCGTACTGACAGGACTTTGCGGCTTCTGGGCGGTGCGTGACGCAGACAATGGTGCGTTCCGGGAAACTTTCCGTCAGTCGCTGGAACAGGGTTGTCTCCGTTTCAACATCCAGTGCCGAACTAATTTCGTCCAGTAGCATGACAGTTCCTTCACGCAGCAAGCCCCTTGCGATGGCTATGCGTTGCGCCTGCCCCTCGCTCAGGCGGGCTGCATGTTCTCCGATGACAGTATCCATACCCTGCGGAAGCTGGAACACGAAATCGGCCACAGCGGTATGCAGTGCCCGACGCAGCGCATCGTCCGTTGCGTTGGGGTTGGCCAGCAGCAGGTTCTCACGTATTGTTCCGTCCAGCAGGGTGTTGCCCTGTGAGATATAGACGATGTGTTGCCGCATGGCCGCGCCTGTCACTCGCCGTCCCCGGGCATCATAGAGCGACACCATTCCCTGCTGTGACGTGAGGATGCCGCAGATGAGACGCAGCACGGTGGTCTTTCCCTGTCCCGTTTCTCCCAGCAAGGCCGTGGAGGTTCCCGGTCGGAAGTCGTGACTGAAGTCGGAAAGCACAGGGGCGGTTCCCTGCGGATAACCGTACGACACATGTTCCATGCTGATGCCCATACCCCCGTGAAGGTCGTGTGCAGCAACCGTTGGGACAGGACATTCCTGCTCCAGTTGTTCCACCTCCTCGATGCGGTCTACGCTTGCAGCCGAGTGTATCAACTGCGGAATCATGCCCAGCACTTTTTGGAACAGGCGTTGCCACGCGGTAGGTCTTCGTTGTTACGGCACCGTTCCGGTTTCCTTTCTCTGTGTTCATAACGTTGTTTCTCGTGCGTGCCTGTTCTTTTTATTTTTATTGTTCGAGGAGTATCTGCACGATGCGCTCGGCAGTGCGCCCGTCCCAGCGGTCGGGCAGTCCTCCGTGTTTCCAGTCTCCGGCCATCAGCTGGTTGAGGGCATCGCGCAGCTGGTGGCAGTCCTCGCCCACGAGGACGTTGGTGCCCGTCTTCACCGTCTCGATGTGTTCCGTATAGCTGTTCAGCGTGATGCAGGGCACGTGGTTGAAGGTGGCTTCCTCGGCCACGTTGCCGGAGTCGGTCACTACGCCTTTGGCGTGGGCGGCCAGATAGCCGAACTCCAGATAGGACAGAGAGGGAACGGTGACGATGGGGAGCGACATGGCTTCAATGGTCTCCTGTGCCCTGCCGCGCAACGGCGCGATAATCCGCATACCAGCGCACGCGTCGCAGACGGTGGACAGCAGTGCCCGTAGCCTGTCGGCATCGGCCAGCAGTGCCTTGCGGTTGACGGTCAGCACGAGGTAGTCGCCGTCGGCCGTGCCTTCGAGACACTGGGGGCGCACCCAGCGGTCGCAGTTGGCGCGCAGGGAGTCCATGAGGATGTTGCCCACCAGATAGATTTTCTGCATGTCGGCACCCTCGCGCGTGGCGATGCTGTTGCTGCTGATGCCTGCCGTGAACAGCAGGTCGCTCAGTCCGTCAATTACCAGGCGGTTGATTTCCTTAGGCATGCTGATGTCGAACGAACGCGTGCCGGCCACGAGGTGGGCCAGGCGCAGTCCCCGCTTCTTCGTCACGATGGCGGCGGCCATGGTCGAGGCGAGGTCGTCCACGACGATGACGGTGTCGGTGGGATGCTGTTCGAGGTAGCTTTCAAACTCGGCCATCACCCTACCCGTCAACTCATTGAGGTTCTCGCAGTCCACGCCGAGGTAGACATCGGGACGCGGCATCTGGAGGTCGTCGAACAGGCTGCCCTCAAGGGATGGGTCGTCCTTGCATCCGGCGTACACCAACTGATAGGCCATGCCTTCCGTCTTTCCAATCGCCCGAGTGATGGGGGCCACCTTCACGAAATTGGGGCGTGCCCCCGTAAAAACACATACATGCTGCATAGGTTGTTCTTTTTGTTTACGACCGCAAAATTACTACTTTTTACAGGAGCCACAAAACTTTTGCCCGTAAAAAAAACAGCTACAGGCGTGCGAAGCCGTCTGGAGCATTCCTGCAACCGGGTTGCAAAAAAACAGAAAACCCGTGTATTTGCAGCGCGGTTGTAGGGTTTTGTTTGTACCTTTGCACCGTCAAAAGAAAGATCGATTATGGCAGCAATGAAACATCACGACCATCACCATCATCACGAGGAAGGCGGACTGAAGGCGAGAATCCTTCTCATCGCGGCGACCGCCCTGCTCTTGGCAGCAGCCGTCTGGGTGGAGAAAAACTGCGACCTTGTCACTTGGCAACTCCTGCTGGTTTATCTCCTGCCTTATCTGTTGATAGGACACAAGACGCTGGGCGAGGCGGCCGAGGGCATTGTCAAGGGCGACATGTTCAACGAGCACTTTCTGATGGCCATTGCCACCATCGGCGCCCTCTGCATCGGTTTCTTCCCTGGGGCAGACACCGAGTTTCCGGAGGCCGTCTTCGTGATGCTCTTCTTCCAAGTGGGCGAACTCTTCGAGGAATATGCCGAGGGGAGGAGCCGGGCTAGCATCTCACACCTGATGGACATCCGCCCCGATGTGGCCTGTGTGGAGAGAAACGGCAAGGCGGAGACCGTTGCGCCCGATGCCGTAGAGGTGGGCGAGACCATCGTGGTGAAGCCCGGAGAGAAAGTGCCGCTCGACGGCGTGGTTGTGGAAGGCTGTTCGGCTTTGAACACCCTGGCGCTGACCGGAGAAAGCGTGCCACGCGACTTGAACGAGGGCGACGAGGTCCTCTCGGGCTGCATCAACCTGACGGGGGTCATCAGGGTGCGCACCACAAAGCGGTTTGGCGACAGCACCGTTGCGAAAATCATTGCCTTGGTGGAGCATGCCGACGAAAACAAGTCGAAGAGCGAGGCCTTCATCACCCGTTTCGCCCGAGTCTATACCCCTGTTGTTGTCTTTGCCGCTGTCGCCTTGGCCGTCATTCCTTCCCTGGCAGGTGTCTTGGGCATAGCCCCTTCCTTCTTTGGCAACGGCAGCTTCGGCGACAACTTCCCCCTGTGGCTGAACAGGGCGTTGATATTCCTGATCGTGTCTTGTCCCTGCGCCTTGGTCATCAGCGTACCGTTGACCTTCTTTGGCGGCATCGGCGGAGCCTCCCGCAACGGCATCCTCGTCAAGGGAAGCAACTATATGGATGCACTGGCCAAAGTGGGCACGGTGGTGTTCGACAAGACGGGAACACTGACCCACGGCGAGTTTGCCGTTGAGGTGGTCCATACTGGAGACCATTGCGAGTCGGAGCATGAAGCCGTAAAGACCCATCCGGGCGAGTGTGCTGACGCAGAGAAGATTCTCCTGCACCTGGCAGCCCACGTCGAGCATTTCACCACCCACCCCATCGGTGCAGCCCTCCGCCAGGCCTTCCCCGACGAGGCAACGGACGGTTGCGAGGTGACCGATGTGGAGGAAATGGCAGGCCACGGCATCCGTGCCAAGGTAAACGGCAAGGTGGTTTGCGTAGGCAACAGAAAGATGATGGATCGCATCGGGGTTCAGTGGCACGACTGCCACAAGACGGGCACCATCGTCCATGTGGCCATCGACGGCAGGTATGCTGGCCACATCGTCATCAACGACAGCATCAGGGAAGGCAGTGCCGAGGCCATCTCCCGGCTCAAGGCACTGGGGGTGGAGAAAACCGTGATGCTGACGGGCGACCGCCGTGAGGTTGGCGAGGAAGTGGCCCGCAAGTTGGGCTTGGATGAGTGTCGGACAGAACTGCTGCCCACCGACAAGGTGGCGGAAGTGGAGCGTCTACTGGCCGACAAGCCTAAAGGCAAGACCTTGGCCTACGTCGGCGACGGCATCAACGATGCACCGGTGCTGAAGCGTGCCGACATCGGCATCGCCATGGGAGGCTTAGGCAGCGATGCGGCCATCGAAGCCGCCGATGTGGTGTTGATGGACGATGATCCCAGGAAGATAGCCCTTGCCGTCAGGATAGCCCGTCGCACCATCCGTATCGCCCACGAGAATGTGACGTTCGCCATCGGTGTGAAGGTGGCAGTTCTCATCCTTGCCGCAGTAGGCCTTGGCACCATGTGGATGGCCGTATTTGCCGATGTCGGCGTGACGGTACTGGCCGTGCTCAACGCCATGAGGGCATTGCCTTTGTCTCGTTAGGGATGCTTGTCACACGAAGTAGGATTATCATCGGAAAGGAAAACCAACAATGAATACACGAAAGATACTTGCTGCACTCTTGCAAGCCATGGTAAAATATGACCGGGGGGATGCCCGACGCATCCAGCATCTGGTGAAGGTACACGACTTTGCCCAGATGATTGCCATTGCAGAGGGAATGGACGAGGACGAACGCTTTGTGCTTGAGGCTGCTGCCATCCTGCACGACGTGGGCATCCATGCGGCAGAAGCGAAGTATGGCAACTGTAATGGAAAGCATCAGGAAGAACTGGGACCTGACGAGGCACGCAAGGTGCTGGCTGAGGTTGAGGGATTTACGACGGAGCAGACCGAAAGGATTTGCTGGCTCATAGCCCATCACCATACGTACACCGATGTCACCGCCATGGATCATCGCATCCTGTTGGAAGCGGACTTTCTGGTCAACTCGTTTGAGGATGCGCTCTCGCGCGAGGGCATCGTGGCCTTCCGTGACCATGTATTCCGCTCCGCATCGGCCATCCGTATGCTGAACTATATGTGGAATTTGTAAAAAAGAACAACGAGTTTTCCTTTGCATTTCGCTCACTTACTCGTACCTTTGGTCTCCGACCGAAGGTACTCTCGTTTGGAAAAACTCAAATAAATTTGGTTTTTCGCTCGCTTAATCGTACCTTTGGTCTCCGACCGAAGGTACTCCCGCTTGGAAAAACTCAAATAAATTTGGTTTTTCGCTCGCTTAATCGTACCTTTGCACCTTAATTAATAAGACTTATCAAATTACGTATGGAATTAGCAAGTAAATACGACCCGAAAGCGGTCGAGTCCAAATGGTATCAGTATTGGCTGGACCATAAGTTGTTCGCTTCGAAGCCCGATGGGCGCGACCCCTACACCATCGTCATTCCTCCGCCCAACGTGACGGGCGTGCTCCACATGGGCCACATGCTGAACAACACCATTCAGGACATTCTGGTGCGACGCGCACGCATGGAGGGGAAGAACGCCTGCTGGGTGCCCGGCACAGACCATGCCTCCATCGCCACTGAGGCCAAGGTGGTGAAGAAGCTGGCGGAACAGGGCATCAAGAAGCACGACCTGACGCGCGAGGAATTTCTGAAGCACGCCTGGGCATGGACGGACGAGCACGGTGGCATCATCCTCAAGCAACTGCGCAGACTGGGAGCCTCCTGCGACTGGGATCGCACCGCGTTCACCATGGACGAGACGCGTTCAAAGAGCGTCATTAAGGTCTTTGTAGACCTCTACAACAAGGGACTCATCTACCGCGGACTGCGCATGGTCAACTGGGACCCGAAGGCACTCACGGCACTGTCCACCGAGGAGGTGGTCTACCGGGAGGAGCAGAGCCACCTGTTCCATCTGAAATACTACGTGGACGGACTGTCCGCTCTCGACGACGAACAGACACTCACGGAGGCCGGCAACGTCATCCATAAAGACAGCAAGGGCTACTATGCCGTGGTGGCCACGACGCGCCCGGAGACCATCATGGGCGACACCGCCATGTGCATCAACCCGAAAGACCCGAAGAACCAGTGGCTGAAAGGCCGTAAGGTCATCGTGCCGCTGGTGGGTCGCGTGATTCCCGTCATCGAAGACCGCTACGTGGACATCGAGTTCGGAACGGGTTGCCTCAAAGTGACCCCCGCCCACGACACCAACGACTATATGCTGGGCAAGACGCACAACCTCGAAACCATCGACATCTTCAATGCCGACGGCACCATTTCGGAGCAGTCGCCGCTCTACGTGGGCATGGATCGCTTCGACTGCCGCAAGCAGATTGCCAAAGACCTACAGGAGGCTGGACTGATGGAGCGCATTGAGGACTACACCAACAAGGTGGGTTACTCGGAGCGCAACCCCGACACGGCCATTGAGCCGCGCCTCTCCCTGCAGTGGTTCCTGCGTATGCAGCACTTTGCCGACCTCGCCCTGTCGCCTGTCATGGACGATGACATCAAGTTCTACCCGGAGAAATACAAGAACACCTACAAGAACTGGCTGGAGAACATTCAAGACTGGTGCATCTCGCGCCAGCTTTGGTGGGGACACCGCATCCCGGCCTACTACTACAATGATAACGGCGACTTCGTGGTGGCCGAGACGCGCGAGCAGGCGCTGATCCTGGCACAGGAGAAGGACGCCACAGTGACCGATGCCGACCTGCAGCAGGACGAGGATGCACTCGACACGTGGTTCTCGTCGTGGCTGTGGCCCATCTCGTTGTTCGACGGCATCAACCGGCCGGACAACGAAGAGATGCGCTACTACTACCCGACCAGCGACCTCGTGACTGGTCCCGACATCATCTTCTTCTGGGTGGCCCGCATGATTATGGCTGGCTATGAATACGTGGGGAAAATGCCTTTCAAGCACGTCTATTTCACTGGCATCGTGCGCGACAAACTGGGACGGAAGATGTCGAAGTCGCTGGGCAACAGCCCCGACCCCATCGAGCTGATTGAGAAATACGGTGCCGACGGTGTGCGTATGGGCATGATGCTGTCGGCCCCCGCCGGCAACGACATTCTCTTCGACGATGCCCTCTGCGAGCAAGGCCGCAACTTCAACAACAAGATATGGAACGCCTTCCGCCTCGTCAAGGGTTGGCAGGTGGGCGACGTTGTCCTGCCGGAAGCCTGCCGCATCGCCACGGCGTGGTTTGAAGCGAAGCTGAAGGAGGTGAACGGCGAGTTGCAGGACTTGTTTGGAAAATATCGCATCTCCGAAGCCCTAATGGCCGTCTACAAGCTCTTCTGGGACGAGTTCTCCAGTTGGTATCTGGAGATGGTGAAGCCGGCCTACGTCAACGGTGAGCAGCAGCCCATCGACCGCGAAACCTACGCGGCCACACTGCGCTTCTTCGACGTGTTGTTGAAGATGCTTCATCCCTTCATGCCGTTCATCACCGAGGAACTCTGGCAGGCACTCTACGAGCGCAAGGACGGGGAGAGCATCATGCGCGAGAGCCTGCATCTGGAGGCTCCCACAGCCGAGGAGCAGGCTTTGTCCGAACATATCGAGCAGGTGAAGGCCGTGGTGTCCGGCGTGCGTATGGTACGCAACCAGCGGAACATCGCACAGAAGGAGGCCCTCACGCTACAGGTAGTGGGCAACAACCGCTTCGCAGCCTATGCCGACGTGGTGGCCAAGATGGCCAACGTCAGCGACATCCTCGTGGTGGCGGAGAAAGACGCGACGGCAGCCTCCTTCATGGTGGGCACCGACGAGTTTGCCGTGCCGCTGGGAGGCATGATAGACCTTGCCGCCGAGATTGAGAAGCAGGAAGCACAGCTGAAACACTTGGAAGGCTTCTTGACTGGCGTGATGAAAAAGCTCTCCAACGAGCGTTTCGTGGCCAACGCGCCCGAGGCGGTCGTAGCCATGGAGCGCAAAAAACAGCACGACTCGGAAGAGAAGATTGCCGCACTGAAGGAGTCGCTGGCTGCGCTCCGCGCACAATAGAATCGGATGCAATAGATCGCTGCCCCATTGTAGGGGTGGCGGACACTATACGACGCTAAGGAACAATCGCTCCAACTGTTTTCCCACTACGGAAGGGGAACAGTTGCGGGCGATTTCCTTTGCGGTCTGTTGTGGGGAGAAGGACTCCTGCGCCACGCGCTGCATGGCATCGGCCAGCAGGGACGGTTGCTCCTTCGGCACGGTCAGACAGCCGTGGAACTGCCGCACCTGCTGCGGCACGGCATCCGTGGTGACCACGGGCATTCCCGTACTCATGGCCTCCAACAGCACCAACGGTTGCGCCTCGCTCCGCGTGGGCAACACTAAGGCATCGCTAGCGTACAGCACCTGGCGCACGCCTTCCTTGTCCGTCGCTCCGAGGAAGCAGACATCCGTAAGGTCTGCGAACAGACGGCGGCAGGCGGCCTTGTCTGTACCCTGTCCTACCAGCGTCAGACTGGCCTTCACCCCTTGTCGCTGCAGCATCCGGAAAGCTTCTGCCAGAAGGTCATAGCCCTTGATGGGCGAAAAATGCCCAATGGCACAGTAGCGAAACGTGTCGGTGCGCTGTCGCACTATGGGGTAGAAGAAGTCGGTGTCCACGATGTTGGAGATGGTTTGGTGGACATAGTCCGTGCCGAAATATGGGGCAAGGTCGCCCACCTGTTCGTCGGCCACGGTCACCACGCAGGCGGCCCGTTTTAGGGCTTCGCGCAGCAGTGGTGTCTGCCAAGTGGGCGCAGTGCCGTCGCCCAGTTCCTGCGCATAGAGCATGGACGAGAGGTGTTCGGTAATGACGAAGGGAATGCTCCAGCCTTCCGACAGCTTCATGGCGGCACGTCCTGCCCACTTCACGCCGTGGGCATGGATGATGTCCGGACGACCGTGCTGCCGCCGATAGGCTTCTGCCAACTGCTCCACGCCCTTCAGCCATCGATCCACGTTGGGGCGAATCACCCGGGGAATGCCGCGCTGGTAGTTGCGCCACACCTCGATGCCCTCCATCTGCCCCACCGTCGTTGCAAAGGGGCGCAGCAGATAGTCTCTCCATCCGCAACGAATGCCCAGTTGCAGGCGACTGACAATACGGACCTCGTGGCCCTGCCTTTGCAGGGCCTTGGCCTGTTCCAGACAGAACGCGCCTCCATAGGGCGGAAAAAACGACGGCAGTTCGAGGATGTGCATCGGTTTCTGAGAAAAAAAGAAAGAGGGAGGACGGAATCCTTTGGTTATCCGTCCTCCCCCATGTTTCGTGTACTGTGACAGGAGTTTATGCCTCAGCGGGTGCTTCAGCGGGTGCCTCTGCGGGAGCAGCGGCAGCCTCGGCTTCAGCGGCCTTTGCAGCCTCTTCTGCAGCCTTGGCAGCCTCCTCGGCGGCTTTGGCTTCCTCAGCGGCCTTCAACTCGGCAGCCTTCTTCTCAGCCACCTTCTTGGCCATTTCCTCGTTCAGCTTTTTCTCCTGAGCGAGTTCCTTTTCTGCGGCAGCCTTCTTGGCCTTAGCCTCGTCGTCGCGAACCTTGTCGAGACCCTTCTGCTTGTCAGCCTTCCATGCGTCGAACTTCTTCTGTGCGGCAGCCTCGTCGAATGCGCCCTTCTTCACGCCTCCACGGAGGTGCTTCATCAGGTAAACGCCTTCTCCGCTAAGGATGTTGCGGACGGTGTCGGTAGGCTGTGCGCCGACCTCCACCCAGTAGAGTGCGCGGTTGAAATTCAGATCTACTGTGGCAGGATTGGTGTTGGGGTTGTACGTACCAATCTTCTCAGTAAATTTACCATCACGTGGTGCTCTTGCGTCAGCAATCACGATGCTGTAGAAAGCGTAGTGCTTACGGCCGTGACGCTGCAGTCTGATTTTTGTTGCCATTTTTGGATTACTTTGTTTGTTAAATAATTGAATTTCGTGCTACTATCTCGTAATAGCGGCTGCAAAGGTACTGTTTTTTTTCCGTACAGCGGCCTGTTGCGCGGTTTTTCTACCGTAGCTTTCGTTTTTTTAACACATTGCGTCGGTTTTCGGGGTCATTTCTTGACCATGGTCACGCCGGCTTCCATGCCGTTGACGTTCTTCATCAGGCTGACGATGGTGTTCAGTTTGGTATTGCCCGACTTGACACCGATGACCTTGAAGAGGTTGAGGAGCTTGGTGGAATTGGCCACAAACTTCATCTCACTGCCGTCGAGTTGCGTGGTGATGCTGACGGCCTTCACGCCCAGCGCGGTCAGCTGGAGCTTGGAGTCCTGGACGGTCCACGTCCCCTTGTAGGTCTTTCCCTTGAAGGTGGTGGTAAAGGTGCCGTCCTCGTTGAAGGTCATGGTGGGCGATCCGGCCTTGATGCCGACAGCGGCCAGCTTCGTCTGGAGCATGCTCTCCGCCTTGTTGGCGGCGATCTTGGCGGCGGCACTGGACAGCACGTTGTCCGACTTGAGGACAATGGCAGGTTCACTGTACGCCCACGTGCCCACGATATTCTGCGTGGAGGCTTGTTTCGTGCTGGAGAAGATGGAGGTGATGCTGGAGAGGAGGCTGGAACTGGAACTGGAGCTTTTCCCCGTCTGTCCCAATACACTGTTCAACACGTCGCTGACCGTCTGTGCGCCGGCCGTCATTCCCATAAGCAGCATGACGCTCATGGCAAAAACTTTCATTGCTGATTGTTTCATTGTTTACTGATATTTTTGTGTTTAATCAAGTGACAAAGATACTACTTTTTCGTGAAACGACCAAACTATTGCAGGAAAGAAAAAAACATTGTACCTTTGCATCTGAAATCAAAAAAAATAGATGTATGAGAAGATGCCTGTCACTGTTTTGGATGCTGCTGTGTGCTTGCTGTGGATATGCTGACGGCGCTGACCCGTTCAAAAATATTGGGTTGAAAGAAGGACTGTCCAACGGGTTTGTCAACGACATGGTAATAGACCGGCAGGGCTTCCTTTGGGCGGCCACAGAGTCGGGGCTCAACCGCATTGCAGGCAACAAATGTACGGTGTTCAAGACCCACAATTCCGCTATCGACAGCAACGACCATGTGGGCCTATACTACGACAGGGCGGCCAACTCCATCTGGATTCACTTCAAGAATGGACATGTAGATCTGTTCAACTGCGACACCCAAAGTTTCCGGTATTTCCAGAATGAAGAAGGATTTCTACAACACAGTGTGGCCGACATCAACGAGGCCAAAGACGGCGGAGTCTGGATCGCCTATCACAGTGGGGACATCCAACATTACGACCCCAAGACGCACCAGTTTTATACCCTCGGCAGCAAGCTCTTCCCGAACATTAAAAACGGCATCAGAACGGTTGTTGACGACGGAAACGGCCACCTTTATATCGGTTCAAGAATGGACGGGATGTACGTCTATAACCTCAACACCAGGAAAGCAAGGTATTTCTGTCATCAGTCCAATGATCCGCAAAGCCTGCCCGGAAACAATGTCCGTTCGGTCTTCATCGACCACGCCAGGAACGTATGGATCGGCACCAATTTAGGCTTGGGACTGTTCGATGCCGCTGCCGGGACGTTCAGGGTCTTCAGACACACCCCGAACAGCACCACTTCCTTGGCCGGCGACAACATCTACCAGATTATGGAGATGGACGACAACACTCTGTGGATAGCCTCGGACATTGGCGGCATCAGCGTGCTGGACCTCAAGCAGTACAAATATCCAGACACCGATGCCTTGTCTTTTTCGCAGCTCACCAGAGAAAACGGCAGGCTGTCGTCCAATAATACGAGGAGAATCATACAAGACACCTTCGGAAACATTTGGATTGCCCACTATAGCTCCGGCATTGACTTCATACCCAGATCCTCCTCCGGTTTCCACACGCTTTCTTACCAGGGCAAGCCCGTGGTCAATACCATCGGCCTGTTTTGTGACCGGCAGGGCTACCTTTGGATTGGCCAGGACAATGTCATCAGCCGATACAAGGAGGGACAAGCCATACAGTCCTGGGACTTTTCCGCTCACCTGTCCAACTCTTCGGCCACCGTCTATGTGTTTGAGGAAGACAAAGACGGTTGCATCTGGATTGGTACCAACGACAACGGTGTCTTGAAATTCGACCCCAAGAGCAACAGGTTCATCCGTCTCGACTGCGCCAGATTCCTGGACATCCATGCCTTGTATGAAGATGCACAGGGCAAGATGTGGATTGGCAGTGAATCCGGACTCTACTCGGTGGAACACGGCAGAGAAAAGGAAGAGAAAGAGATGAACAAACAAATGGGAGACCGTTCTTCCACCATCATCTATTCCATTACGGAGGACAACCACGGACAGTTGTGGGTCGGCACCATTGCAAAGGGCGTTTACGTGTTTGACCGACGAAAACGGCTCGTCGCCCGCTTGAAGGACAACCAGTTGCTGAAGAGCAATTCCGTCAACCACATCATCAAGGACACCGACGGCGGCATATGGCTGGCCACTTTCAAGGGATTGGTCTACATCCCCGACCCGCTGAAGCCCACGGCACTGACGATCTATGATGAACGCCAGGGCATCAAGGACAGCCATATCTGCGCCGTCTGTCAAGATCGGCAGGGCAACATTTGGGTGAGTATGTTCTCCGGCATTGCCTGTTTCGATGTCCATAAGCAGCGGTTCTACAACTATGACTATCAGAGCGGAATCCCTACCGGAAACTTCGTTGAAGCCTCCGCTGTCGTGTCGTCCGACGGTACTGTCTATTTTGGTTCTCCAGGTGGCATCTGCTATTTCGACCCACAGCAGATGACCGTCAACGATACCGTTTCATCCGTGGAAATCATCGATTGTGAACGCGTAGGAAGACTGTCCGGTGGAAACCGCAACCCCATCATCTCGCCGGATGAGCATGGCACCATCCGTCTGACATACGACGACAATACGTTCAAAATCAACTTCACCACCAAAAACTTTGCCAAGGAAGGCGACGTGGAGTATTCCTATATGATGAAGGGGCTGGACAACCAATGGTATGAAACGGAAGGAGACAACGAGGTGACCTTCCGCAACCTTGCCCCAGGCAGCTACACCTTCATCCTGCGTGCCAAGCTGAAGAACCAGGACTGGAATGAAGCCAGCACGCAGGAACTAACCATCCGCGTCAGTCCGCCGCTGTGGCTGACCTGGTGGGCGAAGCTGTTTTATCTATCTGTCCTGTTGGGCATTGGCTGGTATGTCTTCAACTCCTACAAGAAAGGACTCATGCTGCGCAACTCCTTGAAGCAGACACAATGGGAAAGCCGCCAGAAACAGGAGTTGAACGAGGAACGCCTGCGCTTCTTCACCAATATCACCCATGAGTTGCGCACCCCGCTCACCCTCATCATGGGACCATTGGAAGACTTGGCAGAAGACAAGGAACTGCCAGCCCCGGTGCAGAAGAAGATCAGTAGCATTCATGCCAGTGCCGAACGCTTGCTAAGTCTCATCAACGACATTCTGGAGTTCCGGAAGACGCAGACCCAAAACCGAACACTGACCGTGGCCCGTGCCGACTTAGGGGCATGGGCTAAGGAGATTGGCACGCGCTTCCAAGACCTCAACCACAACACGAACGTCAGCATCTTCGTCCATGTGCAACCCGACCTCCCCGACCTCTATTTTGACTCCGAGGTCATCGACACCGTCATCAACAACCTCATGTCGAATGCCATCAAATACACACCCAACGGCAGTATCACCCTCTCCGTGTACATGACCGACGCCGAACGGGTGACCATCAGTGTGGCCGACACGGGCTACGGCATCGATCCAAAGGCTCTGCCGCACATCTTTGACCGGTACTATAAGGAAAACGGCAAGCACCAGGCGTCGGGCACGGGCATCGGGCTGGCCTTGGTCAGGTCGCTGGCCGCCCTGCACGAAGCGGATCTGCAAGTGGAGAGCAGCAAGGGTCAGGGCAGCAAGTTCACCTTCACGCTCCACACCGACAATACCTACCCCAATGCCCTGCACAAGGACGACGAGCAAACTGCGGACGTGCTGTCCACCGACGAAACGGTTTCAGTGGAGGAAAACGATGCCACGACAGCAACACCCCCGGAGGCAGGCGAACGTCCGTTGCTGCTGATAGTAGAAGACAACAGCGACATCCGGCGGTATATTGCAGAATCCTTGCGCGAGGACTACCGCCTGCTGCAGGCCGACAATGGCCGGGAAGGCCGCGACTTGGCATTCGCCCAGATTCCCGACCTCATCGTCAGCGACATCATGATGCCGGAGATGGATGGCATCGAGATGACCCAGCAACTGAAAGCGGACATCCGTACCAGCCACATCCCTATCATCCTGCTGACGGCCAAGACGAGCCTCAACGACCAGGAGAAGGGATACGACAGCGGCGCAGACTCCTATCTGACAAAGCCCTTCAGTGCCAAGCTCCTGCACAGTCGCGTCAAGAACCTGCTGGCCAGTCGCCACCGACTGGTGGAATACCTCACTCGGGAGCACACCGTAGAGACTGAAGTCCCGGCCCTGCCCCTCAACCCGCTGGACCAGCAGTTTATGGACAAGTTCAACAAGCTTATCGCAGACCACATCACCACCGACGACCTCAACATGGCCTTCATGACCGACAAGATGGCCATGAGCCAGTCCACGTTCTACCGCAAAGTGAAGGCTCTTACGGAAATGAGTCCCAACGAATACATCAAGAAAGCCAAGCTCCGACACAGCATGAGGCTGCTGCAAAGCAAGGAATACAGCGTGTCTGAAGTTGCCACGATGGCTGGATTCAACAATCTTGGCAACTTCAGGGAAAGCTTCAAGCGGGAGTTCGGATGCACCCCGTCTGACGTATTGAAGGCCTAAAGCCTTCCGTCACTAAACAAATACACCTCATTCTATCGGAAACAGGTAGAATTTCCGGTTTACGTCGTAGTCCACCATCCACTGGTCCAGTACGATGTGGTCGTCGAGGGCTTGGATAGCGAGGGTGTGGCTGCCCTTCTTCAGGCCCTCCAGCTTCAGCTCGCGCAAAGCCTGTCCGCGCAGCACATTCAACTTCCAACGCTCCGAACGGAAGGGTTCTTTCAAGCTGAATACCGTGGGTGCCGCACCGTCCACGCTGACCGAGAAGCGCAGGTCGCCCTTGTCGTTGGGCTGCGTGGGAATCAAGGCCACGCGGAGCACGGCATCGCTCTCCTTCTCGGTGTCGAAGGCATAGGTCAGCGTGGCACCCTTCGGCAGCGGCACAGCATTCATGCTGTGTCCCAGCATTTCCACAGGTGTCACCGTGACCGACGCGTGGTGCCAGTCGCAGGCGTTGCGGGCTATCGCACTGTCCTGCCGCAGTGGGTGCACGGCCAGCGTATCCACAGCCTTCACTTGCGGCAGGCTCGGTGCGTCGAACACGGGCAAGCGGCGCGGCTGCATGTCCATCAGTCCGTCCCACTTACCGTTAGCCAACCGTTTGTTGTATCTCTCGGTCAACTGTTGTATCTCCTGATAGGCGGCCGTACTGTTGCGTAGCAGTTTCCGAGCATGAGCCTCTGCGGCCAGCACAGGGTATTGGATAGCCGCGAAATAGGCATCCTGCAGCTCGGGGCGCACCAGTGAGGCGGCATCCTTCACCTTGGAGGCTATGGCGGCGTAACGTTCCAGATAGCGTTCGCGTTCGTTGCCGAAGGCGGTGGCGGAGAACTCCGAACCGGTGACAGGACTCAGCCCGCGGGGATATTTCTGTTTGTCCAGCTCCACCTGTGTCCACCCCATGAACTCCGGGCGGCGCTCGCCGCAGAGGCGGTAGAACTCCCTCATGACCGGGAAGAGGATCTGGCCGGCCTGCACACCAAACTGGCGGCAGAGCCACGCCCGGTAGTGTGCCTCGATGGTGTTCGCCTCCACGCTGTGGATGTCCCACGCCATGTCGAGGAAGAGTTCCAGGTCGTAGCCAGCCACCTTTGGGTCGTGGACGTTGGCAATCCATATCTTGCGCACCTGGTGGGCGTAGGCCGCCTTCATCTCGCTGTAAATCAAGCCCGGCTGCGTGGTGGTGAGCCAGAGGTGGTCGTGGGGCCGTCCCCAGTAGCTTAGGTGGTAATAAATGCCGCCACCGCCACTGCGCTGCTGCTCACGGGCATCGGGCAGGCGCGTGAGGTAGCCGTAGTTGTCGTCGCACCACATCAGCGTGACGTAGTCGGGCACTTTCAGTCCCATGTTATAGATATCGAGCACCTCCTTGTAGGGAATAAACACCTGCGTCTGTTTGCGGGGATCGCCGAGGTGCTTGCGTATCAGTTTCTGCTGGTCGTTGATGACCTGCTGCAGACCGTCGAACTTCTCCTGCATGGTGTGTACGCCCTCCATGCTACCGTCGTGGATGCCACGCATGCCAATGGTGAGCATATTGCCGCCCTTCGAGCCTTTCACCTCGTCGAGCCGCTCCGCCCAGTACTGCTGCACCGCTGCCTTGTTGGTGATGTGGTTGAAGCGTCCGCGCTTAGCCACATCCCATTCGCCCGTATTGCTGCGTAGCAGGGGTTCGCAGTGGGACGATCCGACGGCGATGCCGCAGCTGTCAGCCACGTCCTTCGCCCCGGGAATGGTGAAGAAGGAGGCAGTTCCCTCGTGCATGGCCGGCCACACAGCATTGGCTCTGAGTCGCATGAGCAGTTGGAAGATGCGCTTGTAGGCATCACCGCTGAAGTTCCGGCTCCAAGGGCGCAGGCTCCAGTCCTCGTCGTTGATGAAGACGCCGCGATACTCCACCGAAGCCCCTTGCAGGGTGGTGAAGCCGTCGTCCATCGTGAGGCTATCTCGCCGCTCGGGCACTACATCGCCCCACCATATCCACGGGTTCACGCCGGCCTTTCTGGACAGCTCCAGCAGACCGTAGGCCGCGCCACGTCCGTTCGTCCCTGCCACGAGGATTTGGCCGTCCCGAACGGCAATATAGAAGCCGTCGGTCTTCTGTTGCAGTGCGGCAACGGGGACTCCCTGCTTTGCCAAGGTCTTGCGGACAGCGGCTGTTGTCTGGTCCAGCTGCACCACGCGGATGACCGCCATCTGTTCCTTGTCGGCCTGTACGGCCCTCATGCCTGTCACGGCCTTCATGTCATCGGCAAACATCCCGGCGGCCATCTTCACCACGGGATCTACACTTTTCTCCTTGTAATAATAGGTGACGGCGTGTGTGCCGTCGTACCATACGAAATCCTTGGCCGTCAGCGAGGCGGAGGCCAACAGTCCTGTGGCGAGGAGTAGCGTCTTAGCTGTATTCCTGCAAAAAAAATCTCCCATTGCTTTCATGACTGCAAAGTTAATGATAATATTTGAAAAATCCGTTTTTTTGTGTATTAAATCTAAAAGACATAGACGCTGTCGGTCTGCACGCGACAATCGTCCGTGCCGTACTGGTTTCTGCGCTTGTCGCTCCAGTTCGACCGTTCTCCCGTCACCTCCACGCTCAGCGTGTACCTTCCGTAGGGCAGTTTGGGAGTTACCACGCGGATGCCGTCCTGCTCCACCTTACTATAGAAATCTACCAAGGAAGAATACACCACCCGACCTTTGCCGTCCGTCACCGACACCCGGGCGTAGCCACCGTGGCTGTCTGTCCTTCCGGTCAGAGCCACATAAGTGCCTTTGAACTTCAGCCGCACCGTCTTGCCCGGCTGGTTGGAATGCAGCGTCAACGCCTTACGTCCCTTGGCTTCTTTCAGGATGTCCACAGGGCGCACCATCTGTGGATTCCATGCCTGCCAATATTCGGGAATGGTGAGCCACTCGTCGTCCACCTGCATCGGTAACCATACATACGTGGCACATGAGCCTTGATGGGGGTACGACCAGCGGTCGCCCATATACATCGGTGTGCCGTCCGGCAGCGTCAGCACAAACGTGGCCTGCGAGTTCCAGGTCAGCGTGCCCTCCGGGCAAAACAATCCCTGCCGCTTCCATGGTCCAGCAATATTGGTAGCCGTGAAATAGTAGTTGTCGTTGCGCTCCCAACTTGTCAGATTGGAGGTCAGGAGATAGTAGATGCCATTCTTCTTGAACAGGGCGGGCGACTCGCCCATACCCTTCACATTGGCAATCATCGTGTCCACGCTGAGGTAGTCGTCGCTCAGCCGGTAGATGGGGCCGTGGTGTACGAGGAGGTAGCCCGTGCCGTCGTCGTCCTGAAAGACGCCAATGTCCCACCGTTTGATGGGCTGCCCTTTGTACTGCAGCGTCCCCCTCAACTGATAGTCGCCGTTGACGGTGTTGCAGGTGGCTATGGCCGTGTGCGGGTCTTTATACCCCATGTCGTCGGCGTGGGCAAAGAGCACATACTCCCCCGTTTTCGGGCAGCGCATCACCTTCACGCGCTCCCCCACCCGATTCGGCCCTAATATGCCGTCCTTTTGCACGGGCAGCACCACGCGCTCGAAAGTCCAGTTCACTAAATCGTCCGAAGAATAGCAACCGAAGCCCGGAAAGGCATTCGACGTGTCACTCTTATACTCGCCGAAGAGCCAGTAGCGTCCACCGTCGCGGATGATGCCGGCGCCATGGGCATTCACGGGGTTGTTGTTCTGGTCGTGCCAGGGCACGCCGTTGACGATGGTCTGACCCCACATGGAAAGAAAAGCCATGGCAGCACTCATCAAACAGATAAATCTATACATCTTATTCGTTGACTAATAGGTAAAACATGAGAGCCCAGTCCTGGTCGTTGGCATAGGCATCGGCATAGTGTGCCGTCTCGCCATTCACTTGCCGGGGATTGATGAAGGCACAGGTGGCCCGTCCGTCTTCAAAGAACTGGCACAAGTTGTTTCGCACAATGTTCTCCGCACGAAGCTGATACCGGGTATCGCCCGTAGCCTTAGCATAGTAGTGGAAAGCGGCAGCGGTAACGGAACTCCAGTAGTGGGGGAACACATCGCCCCACGTGCGCTTTTTCCCAAACCAGTAGCCATCCCAGTGACGTATGGCAATGTCGTTCATACGATAACTCGGCTGCCGACCATTGAAAGCCTCCAAGGCGGGCATCATCCGGCTGGCACCATCGATATATTTCTGTTCTCCCGTCACGAGTCCCACCTCGCAGAGCAGTTGCACGGCTGGGGCTATGATAGACTGTTCGTAGTTCACCTCCGACTTGGGGAAGTTCAGCCCATTCTTCAGAAAAACGTCGGCAGTCTGCTTGAAATCATAAAGCAGGAAGTCGTGTTCGGAGTCAAGTCCAAATTTTTTCAAAGTCTCCAACCCTATAGTCACGGGATAGTCGATGCAGTAGAATCCGTGTCCGAACATTCGATACAGGGCGCGGAGTGTGCCATAGCCGTCAAGAGCATACTGACGATTGCCCGTCAGCAACGCCATGCGGAAATAGAAGTCGGCCACCCATGCATAATTGTAGCCTCGGTTGCTCCACTTGTGAGTCAGGCATGAGTTGGTGGTATAGTCGGTCTCTTGCAGTTTCTCGCGGATAAACAGGGCATAACGCACCAATGCCTCCTGTATCCGTGCATCGGGGTGCTGACGGCAGTATTCGGCCAACAACACACCCATACCCACCCGTTCGCGTCCCTCGTCAAGGTCGTTGCGATTCTGGCAATCAGTCAGGATGCTGTCGCCCTCATTGTCGTAAATCATCAATGCTCCGAGGCGTGGGTCATTGGGGGCGTTCATCTGCTGGTGGTCGAGAATGAACTGGATGCGTTTCTCCATCAGTCCCTGTTCAGAAGAGACTCCATAGAGCAAGGCGTATGTGCCGCCCTCAGACACCCTAATTTCGCCCGTACGGTCAATCTTCCGTAGAACGGTTTTGCATTTCTTGGCGGCCCGGAAAGTCATCTTGGCTGTCTGCCCAAGCTCGTAGACATAGCGGTCGCTCTTCACGACCATCCCACCGCGCTTCAACAGTTGAGTCTCGAAGTCATTGCCGTTGTGCGAGAAGATGCGCCACGTCAGCCGATAGCTCTTGCGGGGCTTCAATGTCATATCTGGAGGGCAAAGTGCCATCACGCCACGAAAGTTTGACATGCCCTTCTCGCGGCTACGCTCCCAAATGTCGTAATCGGAAATGGCCCCTTCGGTTACCATCAGTCCCAAGTGCGTCCCTTGTCCGTTCATCCGCAGTGCATTGATGTATGCATACTTGTCGCCTGGCCATACATGAACATTGCAACGGCTCGTCATACAAGTAGCTGCATCAGGATAATTGTCGTTGAAGGGGGTGTAGATACCTATGCCGCTCAGACGTACGTTTTTCTTCGAGGTGTTCGTGAAAGTAAAAGTCTCCACGATATCATCACCGTCGATATGCCTGTCTCTATAGACAGCGATACCACCAACTTGTCCATCGGTGCCCCAGTCCTGGTGCACCCCATCCTCTATGAGGTAACCACTCCCCCACTGGTATTTCTCTGTCACCCACGCATACTGTGTACCGTCGGTTTTCATCAGCCAGTCGGTTATATTGATACTTTGGGCCATCATCCTCCCTACTATTGCCTGAAGGCAAAAGAAAACAAACAATTTCTTCATCTTCATTTGTCTGAGTAACTTTGTTGTAGATTTAATCAATTCTTTTTCTAATAGACTAAAAGTTTATACTATTTTAGAGGTATCCTTAACACGGAATAAGAATGCGAGGGGAAATCATAGCGAAATTTCCTGTCCATCCCCTTGTATGTTTGCTTGATAGGAAAGATCTTACAAGGTTCATCGAAAGTGTTTTCATCTTTGCCTTCTTGGCTTGTTAATATGGTAATGGTTCCTGTATCTGCTATCTGTTTAGTTCCATCTATGAATAGTAATGGAACATAAGTATCTGACGAGCAATTAACCACTTTCAGAATCAGTTCACCAGTGGTTTTATCAATGCCAGATGACAGGAAATGCAGACTGTCTGATGATTGTGAAAGGCTGTTCCATACGTTATAGTCGGGACGATTCTCGGCTGCCATTTTCTGCACATAGTAGGAACTGCGGCCAATCACTTGCGACGAGTTGAAACGAATGAGGTTGACAGGCCAGCGCCGATTATTAACATTCTCCAATAGCGGAGCGTATGAGGTCATTGTCACAAGGTCACCGTTACGTTCCATACCACAGAGGAAAGCCGCCTCGGCCAATGCTCCAATCATATTGCCATTGCCAACACCCGTAATGCAAGCATACTCGCCAACATATACTTTATATTGTCCACGGGGATGATGGTCGAAGAGGTGACTGTCCATACACATGGACTGGACAGAACCATAGAAATGAGGATCTATCAGCTCACAAGGTTGACAACTTGCTTGCTTTTCATTTGTGATTTTGGTTGCGTCCTCGCCACCTCCTTCTTGCACAACACCATCGCCACGGAAGTTTTGCTCGTTACGAATTAGTTGTATTTGAGGGTAGTGCTGCTTTATGGCCTTATAGAACATTGGGAAACGTCGTTCATACTCCTTACCGCAATGTTCGTTGCCCAATTCTACATATTTCAAAGAGAAAGGTTGCGGATGGCCTGCTGCTGCCCGGCGGGCACCCCAGAAGGTGGAAGTATCGCCAATAGCATATTCAATGGCATTGAGGCAATCGTCGATGAAATACTGGATAGAATCTTCAGAACAGGCGTCGGCCATT
The DNA here is from genome assembly GCA_963599475.1 of Acutalibacteraceae bacterium. Classification (GTDB taxonomy): domain Bacteria; phylum Bacteroidota; class Bacteroidia; order Bacteroidales; family Bacteroidaceae; genus Prevotella. The sequence continues at coordinate 21,387 of CAVBXH010000027.1, forward strand.
CGATACATATCGGCCATACCTACATTGCAGACAAACATAAAATCAGCCCCAATATCCTCTGAGAATTGCAGCATTTCATGATAGCCTAGACCGTATGAATTACGGTAGCCCCAAGTAACGATTTGGCCAGAACGCGATGCTGGGTCGTCCAGCATCTGTTTCCAGTCCATGCGGGTGCTAAGCGTGATGCCACCCACAATCGTACCACCGGGCCAACGCACAAACGAGGGATGCAACCCTGCAATCATTTCTGCAATATCACGTCGCATCCCGTTTTCCCTTTTCTTGTAAGTGTCAACAGGAAACAGGGATACATAATCCAGCCATACTATTCCTTTGCCTTTAATCACGACTTGAAGTTTGCCATGAGTATCTGTACCTTTGGCTGTCAGTAAACAGTTCGCATCCTGCCAGTCTGTTCCTTGTTCCAAGGATTGCGCTGCAATCACCTGGCCGTCTTGGGTGGTCAGTCTGACAGATATGCTACCTTCAAAGTCTTTGCTATTGCGTATGATGGTACGAAGCCTGTAGTCTGCGCCTTCCACGAAATTCATGCCCCAAAAGCCCAGATTCTCCAAAACAGCAGAGTCTGCCACGGATATTTGTAGGCTATGCGGTGCCGTCGCAAAACAAGGACTGTCTGTAACCAGTCGCATTGTTGCTTTTTCCGCTGGAAGAAGTTGCCATCCAGGAAGCGTGTCTGAATTCCAATGCATTTTACGGTCATCAACATGCTTCACCTCGCCCGTCTCGTGGTTCTTGACGGCAGGAGGAACAAGGATTTCCTTCCGCACAGAGAATCCTTCAGGCAAGATGCCGTCCTCAAAACTGCGGTTCATGACCAGCTCGGCATACAAGCCTCCATCACCAGCATGGTTGATTTCCTCAAAGAATGCGCCAAACATGGTCTTCGAGACATCAGCCCCCCGACGAGAAATATCAACCCTTATGATTTCCTGCGCGGCTATTGCCTGCCATAGCAACAATCCTAAACTAAATAATATCTGTCTTTTCATCATTTGTCGGTAAAGAGGGGGCAGGCATCATGACGCTCCAGCCCCCTCCTCTATCAATACTAACCTAAACTAACATGATTTTCACTTTTCTGCTGCGGTATTGGCCGTTGTCGGCCAATATGGGTTCTGATAAATGGGAGACTCTGAAACAGTTGCGCCGTCGGAGGCGGTCAGCTGCAGGTGCTTGATGGCAATCGGATACAGATAGTGAGCCATATGCCACGTGAAGCCATTGTAGCATTTCTGGGCAGGACGCTTCTGATAGGGACGCACATACTCACTGGCTTGAGGTGAAGAAATGTTTGCTTTTTCAGAACCGTCAGAAACATAACCCGTATACCAGTCCTGCATCGGAGTGTTCCAGAGATGAATGCCCTCAGGGATATATGGAGTTGTACTGAGCTGGTCCAACGAACGCCAACGGCAAAGGTCGGCATATCGCAATCCTTCGGCAATGAACTCACAGCGCCGCTCACGGCGGATGTTGTAGAGTGTCTTGTCGGTCAACAGTTGTCCGCCGGAATAAGCCGCAAGGTCGTTCTCCGCTTCCTTGCTCATATCGGTAGATGCGATAGTCCGGTCGATGTCGTCGCTCACCTTGGCACGACAACGGATAATCTGCCAGTATTCGCGGGCTTTACTGTTCAATGATCCTGTACGCTCATAGCTGGCCTCCATATAGTTCAGCAGGGCTTCTACAGAGCGATAGCAGGGAACACCCATATAGGCACTGTTGATGATAAGGTACTGTGCGACGTCAAATGGTGAGGCTTTACGGAGCGTATAACCTGTAGGCTGCCCGTATTGGATGCCAAGAATGTCGGGACGTGGGGTCGTGTAGAAGATATTGAGAGTGGTGGTTCCATTGAAAATCTCGGTCTGGCCAGGTTCTTCCAAGAAAAGTGAAAGACGGGAATCACGGTTGACCCTGACATTGGCAATCTCCTTGTCCCCCATATAGTAGCCATCACCGTCAGCATAAGTGCCGTGGGTATAGACCGGTGTACCGTCAGCCATCAGGAAGTTCTGCACGAAACTGCGAGTTACACCAATGCCTGCGTTGTCGACATTTGCCGCTACGGCAATACCATGTGTCTTAATACCTGTGGCATAGCGGCGCCAAAGCATCACTTCAGGACAATTGGAAAGGTCAACGGTCGTGTACATATCATAGAAGGGGTTGACAGCCGCACTGCTGCTCTGCTGGAGCAGGCCCGTATTCTCTGTCAGCAGGCCCTTATATTTCTCCGCCACCTGACTGGAAGCATCAATAGCTTGGTCAAGAAACCAGTTGATTTCATTGTCGATGCTTCCAGAAGGATACTGGTAACCAGTATTATAGTCCTTTTCCCTTCCGGGCCATCCCTCACCGTTGGGAACGAATGCCGTTCCCTTGAAATACTTCAGCCAAGTTCCTTCGTGAAGAGCCACGCGCGATTTTATGAGCAAGGCCACGTCCTTGTTGATATATGTAGTAGCCAAAGTGGCATCAGACAGAAGCGTAATGGCACTGTCAAGGTCTGCAATGATAAAACGAGCCACTTCATTGCGGGGCGAGCGCTTGCTGGCTTCCGTCAGTGTAGCGAGTTCATCGGGCAGAGGTTTCGTGATAATAGGGAAGTCGCCGAAATATTGATAACGTTTGAAATACTCCAAGGCTCTTAGCACGTGCATCTCACCGATGATATGCTTGACCGTGGAAAGGCTACCACTGATGGTGTTGGCAGAGCCGTTGATGTCTGCTCCATACTTCTCGCTCACTTGTGAGAAAAAATAGTTGCAGCGGTAGATGTTCTCAAAATTCCAGTAGGAGCCATCTGTCTGACCGACTTTCCACTCTCCGTCGGCAAAGCGGTCTGGAGGTGTATCCTTAAGGATTTGATTGTCGGTATCCACATCGCGTCCATACAGACCATAGGAGTTGCCTGCATTGTCGGGCAGAATGGCATCATACATTTTGTCGGCATAGGCGCGTAGCTGGGAGTCATCTTGAAAATATTCCTCAGGAGATACCGATGACAGGGGGGCGCGGTCAAGGAAATCGTCACAGGAGGTTGTCAGCATGGACAGGGTGACGAAAAGGGCTGTATATATAATATTTTTTTTCATTGCTGGGTATATTTTAGAATGTGACACTTAAACCAAACGACCAAGTGCTGGAGAGCGGATAGGCATTGCCGCCGATACCACCGTCGCAGGTCTCAGGGTCGAAAATGGAGAATAACGGAGTAAAGGTAAGCAGATTCTCGCCCGAAACGAAGAAGCGGCACTTCTCTATACCCACCTTTTTGGTTAGGTTGACAGGCAGGGTGTAGCCCAGTTGCAAATTCTTCAGACGGATATAGCGCGCATTCTGCATATAACGGCTCTGCACATACTGGTTCTTGCCGTTGGCATACCCTGACAAGCTGACCAAAGGACGGGGAAAATAGGAATCTATATTGGCAGGAATCTCATAGCCCTCCAAGCCGACAGCCTCGGCACGGAAATAGTCCTGATGCTCTGCATAGCCACGGATATGCCACATGGAACGGTTTCCACGGACACCCCAGAAATAGCCACCGGCAGTCTCGTTGGATGTACTGGAGTCGCCACCCGGCCAAAAATCATGTTTCAACACCCCCTGAAAGAAGGCACGGAAGTCGAATCCTTTCCAGTCGGCATTCAAGTCGAGACTAACAAAATAGTGGGGATTGGCATCGCCCAGCAGCACAAGGTCACCATGGTCGTCAACCGTCCGTGCTCCTCCGTCAATCTTTCCGTCGCCATTGACATCCTCATACATGATGTCACCGGCAGCCCACTGACTGCCCAAAGCACTCTGTCCGCCGTTGGGGAGAGAGGCCAGATGGGCGTTCATCTCTTCATCGCTCTTGGCAATGCCGATAGTCCTGTAGCCCCAAATTTCGCCAATCTTATGGCCGGCCAGATAGTTTTTGGTGTTGGCATTGCTGCCAATGGAATTGGTCAAGTTGCCCGGATAGCGGTCAATGTAGGTCTCTTGGTCGGAGAGGGAGAGAGTTACGCCATAGTTCAGACCAGAGTGCGTGTGATCACGCCAGCGTACCTGCATTTCCCAGCCATTGGTGTGAAGGTCGGTGTTGTTGGTCTTCGGAGAAGAAATGCCCAATGTGGCGGGCAGTTCTGGAGCTGGCCCAACCATGTCAAGGGTCTTGCGGCGGTACAGGTCAAACGAGCCTGTCAGTCGGTTGTTAAACAACCCCCAGTCAAGACCAACGTTCCAAGAGCGTACGGTTTCCCAAGTCAAGGACGAACTGACAAGCGCACCAATAGTGGAGATGTTAGGCTTTGTTCCGCTTGTCGTCAGCCAGTTTCCGCTTAAGGCGCTGATACTCATCGTGCGGTAGGTAGGATACCAGGCCGACGTGTTTTGGTTAGCCAGTTGTCCGTAAGAAAGGCGGAGTTTCAACTGGTTGACAGTGCCCTGCAAGGACTCCCAAAATTTCTCCTGCGCGATGTGCCATCCTAAAGACACTGACGGGGAGAGTACCCAACGGCTGCCACAGCGGAAGCGTGAACTGCCGTCATACCGAAGGTTCCCCTCTATTAGATAGCGTCCCATATAGTCGTAGTTCAGACGACCAAAGAAGCCTACCGTACTCCATTCGTTGTCATAGCCAGAGATGGATGGATCAACGGCCTGCCCTTTGCCACCAAGACCGTTTGTTAGGTCAAGTTCTTGCATATCCGTAAGCAAGAGACCATATTTCTTGGCAGAGAAATAACTCTGTTTCATCTCTTCAGACTGATAACCGGCCATCATCTTGAAATTATGGGCATCGTTGATGGAGCATGAGTATTCGCTGTAGATGTTCACATTAAAATACTTTTCTTTTGTCTCAGACTGCTGCAGGCTGGAACTTTGCGTATCTTTTGCCTCAGTACCGTCTGGACGGTGTATATAGGTGGGAAGGGATGCTGTTCGGTTCTCCTGGCTGAGCTGGCTGTAATTGATTTCGGCTCTGGTAATCCAATTCTTGACAGGCTCAATGACGAGAGAACCCTGCTGATAGTTTCTGTCGCTCATGGTGTTATTGCTGCCACCGTATTCAAACTGGCGGGCCTTGTCCTGATAAAGGTAGCCGTTGGAGTCGTAGATGGGAAGGTTTGGCCAGTTCTGACGGCCAAAATAGTTGTATCCCATTCCCGTTGACGGCACCCATACATTGTTATGCGTAAAGCGGTTGCTGTAATTCAGCGTCAACCAGTCGGTCACTTTTGCCTGTATTTTGCCAGTTACATTGAAGCGTTTCAGACCGTCAGAACCGAAATTCAGCATACCGTCCTGTTTCAGGTAGTTGGCCGATGTATAGTAAGTGACCCGGTCATTTCCGCCCGAAATGCTCACGTTATGCTCCTGAGAGAAAGTATGGCTTTTGTAATAGACATCATAGACATCTGTATTGGCATAGCCCTGAGACCACTGGTCGGCCCACGCATTAGAATTCGTGGCTGAGACGTCCAGACCAGAACCACTCAACTTGCCTGCCTGATAGTCCAGCATCTTCTTCAAGGTCTCATCGCTGAAATATTGAGAGGCACCACTGTTAATCTGTGCCTGGTTCAGCATCACAGCAAAGGTGTAGGAGTCCATCATGTCCGGAAGGTTGATGGGTGTGGAGATTCGAAAACTGTTGTTATAGTTCACCTGCATTTTACCTTTCTGCCCATTTTTTGTGGTCACAAGAATCACACCGAACGGTGCACGGGAACCATAAATGGAGGAGGCAGCCGCATCTTTTAAGACGGAAATGTTCTCAATATCCTGCGGGTTGACGGTGTTCAGATCCCCCTCCATCCCGTCAATCAGGATGAGTGGGCTGCCGCTGGAACCGTCGCCGATGGTTCCCTCACCACGGACGTTAATCTGCATAGTGGAATTCAACTCACCCGTTGTTGTGGTAATTTTCAAGCCTGGCACCAGCCCCTGCAAAGCCTGAACTGCAGAAGTGACAGGACGTGAGTCAATATCCTTGGAAGTGGCCACACCGACTGACCCCGTCAGATTGACTTTCTTTTGGGTGGCAAAACCCACAACGACCAACTCGTCCAAATTCGTTGCGTCTTCCTGGAGCACCACCTTCACGGTCTTTCCGGGTGTAGTGACCACTTTCTGCGAGAGGTAACCGATGTAAGAGATTTCCAGTGTCACCTTCGAAGGGGCATCAAGGGTGAAATGGCCGTCCATGTCGGTGACCGTGCCTTGGGCAGTTCCCACGATTTTTACGGTGGCACCGATGACGGGTTCGCCGTTCTCGTCAGTGACATGACCTGTGATTTTCTGGTTCTGTTGCATGGCTTCCGTTGCCGTTCCATCCATACCATATACATGGACGGGGGCAATGACGGAGAATCCCACACACAACAACAATGCAGTAAACTTAGTTTTCTTCATTTTAAGTTTCATACGTTATTAGTGATTAATGTTTAGTGATTGTAAAAATCCGACTGCAAAGTTAGGGATTCACCGTTTTTTCCACGACCTTTTATCCGTCATTCACCGCCGGAAATCGGTCCAAGAAACACTATTGACCGTTTTCCGTCGGGCATTGACGAGTTTCCGTTCCTGCGAACGGGATTGCGTTCGTGATTACAATGCACTGATTTTTGCCCCTTGGAAAACGGTGTTCCAAAGGGCAAAAGAGTTTTTTCTGGCAATAATGCCGAAAAAATAGGTTCAGAAGGTTACGTAGGTCTCACCTGCCCAGTCGGTATTGACATTGACACCTGTGGTGGTGAACGATGAGGCACCGGAGCCTGTGAAGAACGCGCAGTTAACCCACGTGATGTAGTTCTGCTGCATCGGCACGTCAAACACTCGGTTGTATAGTTCGCTGCCACTGCTGTCAAGCGCGGTCACGGCCAAGTGGACGGTGCCCTCCGTGTCGTGCAGGAAGGTGTAGAGGTCAAACTGTTTCAGACCGTTGCTGACATCGAACTTCACGTCCTGTTTGCTGTTGACACATCCAAAGCCAGTGTTGGCATCGAAGGCACCGCTGCCCCCCGTGTAGTAAAATCGTATCGTCTTGACCTCCGAAGGAACGGCATCGGTGATGATGAAACGGCAGAGGGACACGATGCGGTTGAGCGTGACCGATTGGTAGACGGGTTCGTCGGCAACGGTAAACGTGGTGGTGTAGAGGAACGTGTCCGAGAAGCCTTGGGAGTTGGTGAACTTGATGCACGTAGGGTCGGTCATGGTGGGGTTTCCGCCGCTGCTGTGGCCTACTATCACGACCAGATAAGTGCCCTCTTCGAGCTGAAAGCCCGCCGTCCCGAAGTTCTTGTCGCCAGCAATCTGGTTGACCTGTTTAAGGCGGGTGCCGTCAGTGTCGTACACGGCGAAGTTCATGCGCGTGCAGGCTTCCACCGCTTCGGTGCGGGTGCGGCTGTCGAACGGCGTTTTTTCCAGTTGCAACACGCTGACGATGAAGTTGCCGTCAACCTGCGCGTCATCCGTCAGAATCAGCCTTTCACAAGTGGTGAGTGTACAGAGCGTCAAGAGCACGGCACACCAAGAAAACATGCTTTTCTTCATGGTTATCCATCCTCGGTTAGAACGTTACGGTCTGTCCCGTTTCCCAGTCTGTGCTTAGCCGTATGGAGAAGGTGGAGGCATCGGCTGTGAAGAGCGAGCCGGAGAGGGTCGTAATGCGGTTGCGCTTCAACGGCACGTCCTCAATGGTTTTGATGTTCAACACATTTTCACTTTCATCCAAGACCTCCAGCTTGATATTTACTGTCTGCTCATCGGCAGTGAGGAAGGCATAGTTGGCAATATCCAGTTTGCCTTCTATCGAATAGTCCGCATTTTTCACCGAGAAACCGTTGTCGTCAGCGGCAGCCCCTGTGGTTGGATTGAAACTCTTGCTACCAGCGGAATAAGTGGTGCGGATATGCGTGACGACCGTTGGAAGCGTATCTTTCGAACAGATGTGGAGCTTGGCCATAATGCGGTGGAGTGTCGCGGAGATGTTGAGTGCATCGGTCGAGTTGACTTCAATTTTCTGAGTAGCCGCGAATGTCTCTCGGGCAAACTCGCTGGTGTAGGACGCTTCGGTCGGACTGGTCAGATTAAAAACGTCAGTCGTTTTTCCACCACGGGCAATGACCACCATGTTGTATGTGCCGAAAAGCAATTTACACGAGAACTTTCCGAAGGTCTCATACGTCGTCTTGTCACTGCGCCACTGGGTGTACTTGTAGGCCAGTGTGCCGTCAGAGGTGAAGAACGCCAAGTCGATGGCCGCCACACTGCTGTAGTCTGCTGCCGCCGCATCCGCTCGCGTGTCTGGAAACTCCTCCACAGACATGTTGATTCCGCTGACATTCACGCACACCTGTGCGTACTGCTGTTCGTCACTCTGGTTCAATTCACTTTCGTTGCTGCAACTTGCAGTCAACAGGCAGATTACTGCCATGAAAAAATTCTTTTTCATTGTTTAATGGAGTTTAATAAATAAAATATGAGCGTGCAACTTTTACACGCCCTTTTCATACAATATGCTAGATGTTCAGGTAGTCAGCCACACACTCGTTGATGTTGTTTATCTGTTTTGGAAATTCCATCCCAGTTAGTATCTTAATCACCATATGGATTACAAAAATACAAGTTTACTTTAACAACCACAAACAAATGGGGAAATATTTATTGGAAGCATTGCCATTTCGTCTCTTGGCAGAGTCAACCAGCAAGTGCAAGACGGGAGCAAAATTACGAATAATGTTTGTAAAACTCCTCC
>CAVBXH010000028.1:0-29907 GCA_963599475.1 Acutalibacteraceae bacterium
GCACATATACTGTACATCTACTGCGCATCGGATGACGCTGCTCCTTTGCTGCTCAGTTGAGAAGTGGGCGTTAAGAGTTTGCTGCCGCACTCCCTCTTCCGTAGGACAACTATTTGCGTATTCAGACCATTTACCGAATAGGGTCTGGCGGATTGTCTTTGGCGGATTCGGGTGGTGTTGCTTCCTGGTCTGCCAGTGCCGCGAAGGGTGCGAACTGTGCGGCGCGGTTTTGCATCGACATCCGTGGATGGCGGCTGGAGACGTGATGCGGAAGGTGGATGATGTCGTCGTAGTTGCCCATGGTGTACTTATGCTTGATGTCCTCCTATCTGGGTGTTGCGGTCTTTGGCCGTTGCCCCTTCCTCAAAGTTCAGTCCACGTAGAATGGCATTCTTGCCAAACCGTTGCTTGATGGCCAGTTGCACCTCTTGGATGCGGCGCTCCTTATCGCGCTTGGTCTTTTCCGCCTGTCGCTGTCGGGTCTGCGCCTCGTAGTCGGTGAAGAGGTCCAGTTGCTGGGGCACTTGCTCCTGTTTTCCCACAGCCGATTCCGCCACCACATGGTTCGTGACGAGGTTCATGCGGCGCACCAATAGGTCGGGGTGGACGATGCGGTCATACAGTTCCGCTGCGCCGTCCATCAAAAGTCGCGAGGAGGAAGTGGCCACTGCGAAGTTGAATGTGCCGTGAGCATGCTTGGGAGTCGGTCTGCCGTAGCGGTCGACGGTGACTTCACCGTGGTATTTCGCCTTGATGTCCGGTCGTGTCAGACACGTGGTGTCATAGCCGACGGTCAGTACCAGTTGGTCGGTGACCAGCCGCTTCGACACCAGATGGAGGGCCATCCCCTCCGCCATCTCCTGTATCACCACGCGTGCCTTCTTCGTGTCGTAGGGTTCATGGAGCACCTGTCCGCTACTGAACGAGTTGCTTTCGGGCCGATAGGCTTTCACCACGTCGATGGTACACGACTCCCAGCCCCAGGCGTGGTCTATCAACAGCTCGGCATTCACGCCGAACAGGCGGTACAGCAGTTCTTCGTTCTGCGTCGACAGCCGTGCCAGCTTGCCCATGGTGTCTACGCCGTAGCGTTCCAGTTTTTTGGCGATGCCGCGCCCCACGCGCCAGAACTTGGTGATGGGCTGGTAGTCCCACAACTCCTGCCGATAGGACTGCTCGTCCAATGCCGCGATGCGAACGCCCTCCTTGTCGGCCGGCATCTGCTTGGCCTTGATGTCCATGGCCACCTTGCAGAGGTACAGGTTGGTGCCGATGCCTGCTGTTGCCGTGATGCCCGTCTGGGACAGTACGTCGCGTATCATTGTTATGGTCAGTTCGCGCGCCGTCATCTTGTAGGTGCGCAGATAGGCGGTCACGTCCATGAACACCTCGTCAACCGAATAGACGTGGATGTCTTCTGGGGCAATGTATTTCAGGTAGATATTGCAAATCTGCTTGCTGACGGCCATATAGTTGCTCATGTGTGGCGGTGCGGTGATGTAGTCCACCTCCCAGTCTGGATGAGCCTGCAGCTCCGTGTCCGACGCGGACTTCCCCGTGAACCGATGCCCAGGCAACCGCATCCGCCGTTCGTTGTTCACCTCCCTCACTCGCTGCACCACCTCAAACAGGCGCGCCCTGCCGCCGATGCCGTACTGCTTCAGCGAGGGAGTCACGGCCAGACAGATGGTTTTCTCCGTCCTGCTGGTGTCGGCCACGACGAGGTTGGTAGTCAGCGGATTCAGTCCCCGCTTCACACATTCCACCGAGGCATACATAGACTTCAGGTCGATGGCCACGTAAATCCGCTGGCCTTCCCTGATTGCAATGGATTCTTCGGAGGAATGGATGTTGCACATAGACATAGAATATGGAGCATTTTGGAATGTCAGACACCTTATGCCGCTGCAAAATTACAAAATCTTTTGGAAACAACAGCCATCCATGTCGCTATTATTTGACTGGGACGGTGTCGTCTTCGATAAAAAGAAAAACAAGCTTTTCTCTGCATTCGCTGCTCCAAAATTTGGTTTTTTGCTCGGTTTGCACTACCTTTGCAAGGAGTAAAAAGGAAGACAATGGGAATATTCGGTATCTTTAATAGAGAAAAGAAGGAGACCTTGGACAAGGGTCTGCAGAAAACCAAGACCAGCGTGTTTGACAAATTGTCACGTGCCGTGGCCGGTAAATCCAAGGTGGACGACGATGTGCTGGACGACCTGGAGGAGGTGCTGGTCACCAGCGATGTGGGCGTTGACACCACCCTGAAAATCATTGGACGCATTGAGGAACGGGTGGCGCGCGATAAGTATGTCGGGACGAGTGAACTCAACGGCATACTGCGTGATGAAATCGCCGCTTTGCTCTCCGAAAACAATACCGGCGACAACGATAGCTGGGAGTTGCCCACAGACCACAAGCCCTATGTGATGCTCGTGGTAGGCGTGAACGGCGTGGGCAAGACCACCACCATCGGCAAGCTCGCCTGGCAGTTCGGTCAGGCCGGAAAGAAGGTGTATCTCGGTGCTGCCGATACCTTCCGTGCCGCTGCCGTCGAACAGCTCTGCATCTGGGGCGAGCGCGCCGGAGCAACGGTGGTGAAGCAGCAGATGGGTAGCGACCCGGCCAGCGTGGCCTTCGACACCGTCAGCTCGGCCAAGGCCAATGGGGCAGACGTGGTGCTCATCGACACGGCAGGGCGGTTGCACAACAAGGTGGGACTGATGAACGAGTTGAAGAAAATCAAGGATGTGGTGAAGAAGGTGGTGTCTGAAGCCCCCGACGAAGTGCTCCTCGTGCTCGACGGCTCCACGGGGCAGAATGCCTTTGAGCAGGCCAAACAGTTTGCCGCCGTCACGCAGATTTCCTCGCTGGCCGTCACCAAGCTCGACGGAACGGCGAAGGGTGGCGTCGTCATTGGCATCAGCGACCAGTTGAAGGTGCCCGTGAAATACATCGGACTGGGCGAGAAGATGACCGACCTCCAGTTGTTTAACAAACGTCAGTTCGTAGACTCACTGTTCAAGAATGAATAAGAAGAAAACTATTGATTTCATCACGATGGGGTGCTCCAAAAACCTGGTGGACAGCGAGAACCTCATCGGACTCTTCGAGGCGAAAGGCTATCAGGTGACCCACGACAGCGAACAGCCACAGGGCGACATCGTGGTGGTCAATACCTGCGGCTTCATCGAAGATGCCAAGCAGGAGAGCATCGATACCATCCTGCAGTTGGCACAGGCCAAGACGGAAGGCCGCCTCCAGCGTCTCTACGTGATGGGCTGTCTCTCGGAACGCTATCTGGCAGACTTGGAGGCCGAGATTCCCGAGGTGGACGGATGGTATGGGAAGTTCAACTACAGGCAGCTGTTGGCAGACCTGGAGGAAACCCTGCCGGACGAGGCACACCGCCACCTGACCACCCCGAAGCACTATGCCTATCTGAAGATTGCCGAGGGATGCGACAGAAACTGTGCCTATTGCGCCATACCCATCATCACCGGACACCACAAGAGCCGTCCCATGGAGGAAATCCTCCGTGAGGTGGAATGGCTGGTGGGGCAGGGCGTGAAGGAGTTTCAGGTCATCGCCCAAGAGCTGACCTACTATGGTGTGGACCTCGACGGACGACAGCACCTCGCGGAACTCGTGGAGCGCATGGCCGACATCAAGGGTGTGGAGTGGATACGGTTGCACTATGCCTATCCCGCCCATTTCCCATGGGACTTGCTGCGCGTCATGCGCGAGAAGCAGAATGTATGCAACTACCTCGACATCGCCCTGCAGCACATCAGCGACCATATGCTGGACCGCATGCACCGGCACGTCAGCAAGGAAGAGACCTACGAACTGATACGGCGGATGCGACGGGAGGTGCCGGGCATACACCTGCGCACCACGCTGATGGTGGGCTTCCCCGGTGAGACCGATGAGGACTTCCAACAACTGCTCGACTTCACCCGATGGGCACGCTTCGAGCGCATGGGTGCCTTTGCCTATTCGGAAGAGGACGGCACCTATTCCGCCCGGCACTACGAGGACGACGTGCCTGCCGATGTAAAACAAACGCGACTGGATCGCTTGATGCGCCTTCAGCAACACATCAGTGCTGAGATAGAGGCCGAGAAGGTGGGGAAGACGCTCCGCGTCATCGTGGACAGAATGGAGGGCGACTGGTATGTGGCACGCAGCGAGTTCTGTTCGCCGGAAGTAGACCCGGAGGTGCTCATCCCCAAGAGTGACGGCACGCTGACCATCGGCGTCTTCTATGAGGTGCGCGTGACGGGAGCGGAGGAGTTTGACCTATATGCAACGACACGACAATGAACAACAAGGAATTTATCAGTATGCTGGCGGAGCGCACGGGCTACGACCAGCGCACGACACAACGGCTCGTGAGCCGCATGGTGACAGCCATGGGCGACGCTTTCGAGGAAGACGATAGCGTGTCGGTGCCGAACTTTGGACTCTTCGAACCGAAGAAGAAAATGGAGCGCATCATGGTCCATCCCGCCACGGGGGCGCGCATGCTCGTGCCGCCGAAACTGGTACTGACCTTCAAGCCTGCACAGACCTGGAAAGACAAACTGAAAAAAGACCTGCCATGAGTAAACTGACACTCAACAATATCGCACAGGTGCTGGTCGGTGAGAACGGCATGACCCAGAAGGAAGCCGTGGCGTTTGCCACAGCCATGTTCGACGTGATACAGGATCGAATCAATGCAGAGGGACTCGTCAAGGTGAAGGGGCTCGGCACGTTCAAGAAGATTCAGGTTGAGTCGCGCGAGAGCATCAACGTAAGGACGGGAGAACGGGTGTTGATCAACAGTCACGACAAGGTGGCCTTCACCCCAGACAATGTGATGAAGGAACTGGTGAACCGACCGTTTTCACAGTTTGAAACCGTGGCGCTCAACGATGATGTGGAGTTTGCTGATATGAAAAGCGATGCTCCTGCTGAAGAAAAAGCCCCTACGGAACAGACCGAAACGGTTGCAGAAGAGCAACCCGAGCCCATGGAAGCCCCCTCTGAAACGGTAGTAGAAGCGCAACCTGAGCCAACAGATACAGACGAGACAGACGAAACGGATGATGCAGACGAAACAGACGAAAGCGACGAAACGCACAGACTCCGCAACGCAGGCGTGGTGCTGTTGGTGGTGCTGTTGGTGGCGGTGCTGATGGCCGCATCGGCCGTCGGCGGCTATCTGTATGGCATCCGTCAACACGCAGACCAGCGCATACCACAGAAAAACAACCGTGTGGAGCAACCGGCTCCCGTCAAGGTGGATACACTGGCCAGAGACACCGTCAAGGTCGATACGCTCGTGGCGAAGCGGGACACGGCAGTCCAAGACACGTTGGAAAAATACGCGGCCATGGATGCACGTGTGCGGTTGGGCGCCTATAAAATCGTAGGCATGGAACGCGAAGTGAAGGCGCGGCCGGGTGACAACCTCAAGCGCATTGCAAAGCGTGAGTTCGGCAGCGAGGATATGGTGTGCTACTTGGAGGTGTACAACGGACTGGAAGCCAACCAAGAGCTGGAAAAGGGACAAACCATCAAGATTCCAGCGTTGAAATGGAAGAAAAAGAAACGTCAGAACCAGTAAAAAGGCTATACGTATGGGAGGAATATTTGACTTTACCAGACAAGAGAAAGAAGACATACAAGCCATTCGCAAGCAACTGCGACAGGAAGTCGAGCCGTCGCTCTTGGAAGGCGACGAGGAGAAGATGCAACACCGCATCAGGCAGTTGACAGAATCGGAACAGTTCCGTCGTGACGTGTTTGGTCTGAATCCCGTGGTGCTGGCGTTCCAAACCGCCAAACTCATCGTGGAGGAGACCGGCCTCAAGCGCGATGCCGTGCTGGCAGTGCTTCTGAATCCCTGTGTGGAGTGTGGCATCATCACGCTGGAAGAAACCGAAAAGGAGTTTGGAACGGCCGTGTTCCGCATCCTTCACGGTCTGCAGCGCATCAAGGAACTGTACCAGAAGAACCCCGTGATAGAGACGGAAAACTTCCGCAACCTCCTGCTCTCATTCGCTGAAGACATGCGCGTCATCCTCATCATGATTGCAGACAGGGTCAACCTCATGCGGCAAATACGCGACGTGGAAAACACGGAACTGCAACACAAGGTCAGCCAGGAGGCCATCTACCTCTATGCACCGCTCGCACACAAGCTGGGTCTCTATAAACTCAAAAGTGAGTTGGAAGACCTGTCGCTGAAATATCTGGAGCACGATGCCTACTATCATATCAAAGACAAGCTCAATGAGACCAAGGCGAAGCGCGATGCCTATATTGCCGATTTCATCAAACCCATCAGCGAGAAACTGCAGGAGGCCGGCCTTCACTTCCATATCAAAGGACGCACGAAGTCGATACACTCCATCTGGCAGAAGATGAAGAAGCAGCAATGCGACTTTGAAGGGGTCTATGACCTCTTTGCCATCCGCGTCATCCTCGATTCACCACCCGACAAGGAGAAGATGCACTGCTGGCAGGTCTATTCCATCGTGACTGATATGTACCAGCCTAACCCCAAGCGGCTGCGCGACTGGTTGAGCGTCCCGAAATCGAACGGCTATGAGAGCCTCCACATTACCGTGCTCGGACCGGAGCAGAAATGGGTGGAGGTGCAGATACGCACCGAGCGCATGGACGAGGTGGCTGAGCGTGGTGTGGCTGCCCACTGGCGCTACAAGGGCGTGAAGGGAGAGGGCGGCCTTGACGAATGGCTGACCAACGTCAGAAAGATGCTGGAGACCAGTGACGGCGTGGAGGCGATGGACCAGTTCAAGATGGACCTCTATGAAGACGAGGTGTTCGTCTTTACTCCGAAGGGCGACCTCTACAAATTCCCCAAGGGCTCGACGGTGCTCGATTTTGCCTACCATATCCACTCCAAGATTGGCAATACCTGTACGGGGGCACGCGTCAACAACCGGGCGGTGACCATCAGACAGCAACTGCACAGCGGAGACCAGATAGAAATCATCACCTCGGCCAACCAGAAGCCCCGACAGGAATGGCTGAATATCGTCAAGACCTCCAGGGCCAAGTCGAAGATACGACTGGCGCTGAAAGAGACGCAGGTCAAGGAAGGACTCTTCGCGAAAGAGATGCTGGAACGCAAGTTCAAGAACCGCAAGCTGGAGATGGAAGACTCCATCATGCAGCATCTGATCAAGAAATTGGGTTTCAAGGAGGTCAGCGATTTCTACCGCCAGATAGCGGAAGGACAGATCGATGTCAATACCGTCATAGATAAGTATGTGGAGCTGCAACACGGGGAGCAGCCGGTGACCGGGAACAACATGGCGCAGACAGCGGCTCATTTCGTGCTGGACAACAACCGTGCCGGAAATGAGACGGCCAAGACCGATGTGCTCATCATAGACCGCAATGTGAAAGGGGTGGACTACCAGTTGGCGCGCTGCTGTCAGCCGATTTACGGCGACAAGGTGTTCGGGTTCGTGACGGTGAATGGCGGCATTAAGATCCACCGGGAAGATTGTCCCAATGCCCCGGAGATGCACCGGCGGTTCGGCTATCGGATTATTGATGCGGCATGGAGTGGCAAGGGGGCATCGCAATACTGCATCACGCTGCGCGTCATCGGCAACGACGACATTGGCATCGTGAACAACCTGACCAATATCATCTCACGCGATGAAAAACTCGTATTGCGCGGCATCAACATCGATGCGCACGATGGCCTGTTCAGCGGTAACCTGACCGTGATGATTGACGACACGACGCGCTTGGAAACGCTGATGAAGAAACTGGGCAACGTGAAGGGCGTAAAACAAGTGGAGCGCATCTGAGCATACAGCAATCCCCTGCTTCCTATCGGATCTGCCGTGGGTGGTCAAGACCTGACAGGAAGTAGGGGATTGCGGTGGTGAACTTATTTGGTGGGAATCTGCTTCAGAATGTCCAGCAAATGATCCCATACCATCTGTACGGTGGGGATGAGCAACCGCTCGTCTGGGGTGTGGACAAAGCGTAGGGTCGGGCCGAAGCTGACCATATCGAGGTTGGGATAGCGCTCGGAGAACAGACCGCACTCCAGACCGGCATGGATACCGCGCACCACGGGTTTCTTGCCGAAGAGCTTCTCGTAGGATGCCACGACAATCTTCTGCAGGTCGCTGTCGGAACGCATCTTCCAGGCGGGGTAGCCATCGCTGGTGTGCACCTCAGCTCCTGCCAACTGGAAGGCTGCGCTGACGGTGTTGCACATATTGTCAAGGTTTGACATGACATTCGAACGCTGGGAGGTTACGATGTTTATTTCGTCGGCAGATGTCACGACGCTGGCCAGATTGCTGGACGTTTCCACCATGCCGCCCAGTGCCTCGTCCTGACAGATGGCATAGATACCGTTGTCCACCGCCTGTATGGCACTGATGAATCGGTGAGCCACCTGCGACTCCATGACCGGTTCGGCATCGGTAGACTCCATCAGCCACTCCATAGCGGTGTCCGTCACATGGAACTCGTCCTCCACATCGCTGGCAAACACATTCCAGTCGGCACGGATATTTTCCTTGATGGCGTGAGGCACGGCAATCACAAACGAACCGTCGCGCGGAATGGCGTTGTGTAGTTTGCCAGAGTCAAACCGTGCCAGGCGGATGCCTTCATATTTTGCCATCTCGGCATAAAGGAAGCGTCCCAGCAACTTGATGGCGTTGGCGCGTTTCTTGTTGATGTCGTCGCCCGAGTGGCCTCCTACCAGACCCTTCAACTGGCCGCGGAGGAAGAAGCTGCCCTCGGGTGCTTCCTCCTGGTTGACGGTGAACTTGGCGGTGGTGTTGCGTCCGCCGGCACACGAAACAAAGATTTCGCCCTCGTCTTCCGAGTCGAGATTAATTAGGTAGTCGCCCGTCATGAAGCCAGACTTCATGCCTTGGGCACCAGTCAGTCCCGTTTCCTCATCGCGGGTGAAGACACACTCGATGGGGCCGTGTTCAATGTCGTCACTTTCAAGGAGAGCCAGTTCTATGGCACAGCCGATGCCGTCATCGGCACCAAGCGTTGTGCCCTCAGCCCTCAGCCACTCACCGTCGATGCGGGTCTTGATGGCATCCTTGTCGAAATCGAAAGTCACGTCTACCAGTTTGTCACACACCATATCCATGTGACTCTGCAGGATGACCGTCTTACGGTTCTCATAGCCCGGGGAGGCCGCTTTGCGGATGATGACGTTTCCCGTTTCGTCGACATGGGTGTCCAGCCCATGGCTCTTGCCCCATTCTGTCAGGAAGGCAATCATTTTCTCTTCACGTTTCGAAGGACGTGGAATCTCGTTGATTTTCGCGAACTGGCGAAAGACAACTGCTGGTTTTAACTCACTTTTATTCATTATTAATGTTTATTATTGTGGATTTCAGAATTTATTGCTTAACTTTGCAAGCGCAAAAGTAAGAAAAATGATTGAGATTCTGCTATTGACAGCGTTAATAATTGCTATCAGCGTCACTTTTTTGTGCGTAAAGCTGGTATTTTGGCGGAATGGTAGCTTCGGGTCACAGCACATCCATGACAGCAAGGCCATGAGATCGCGTGGCATCCACTGCGTGATGGATCAAGACCGCGAGCTGCGCCGGAAAAGCCGCTATGCAGTTTCTGAAAGACAAAAGAAAGAATAAACATAACAATAAAAAACAATGAAAAAGTACATTTTCGGCACTATGGCCGCCGTAGCCGTCGTTGCACTCGTTTCCTGCAACAACGCTGCTCCCAAGATGGACGAGCAGCCCGCAAACGAAGCGAAAGGTAGTGAGTCGGGACTCAAGATTGCGTATGTTGAGGTAGATTCGCTGATGACCCAGTATGACTTCTGCAAGGATTTCACACTCGTGCTTCAGAAGAAGAGCACCAACGCACGCAACACCCTCAACCAGAAGGGACAGCAGTTGCAGAACGCCATGAACAACTTCCAGCAAAAACTCAACAACAACGGATTTGCCAGTCGGGAACAGGCTGAAAGCCAGCAGTTGGCCATCCAGCGCCAGCAGAATGACCTGCAACAGTTGCAGGCCCGGTTGGAAAACGAACTGGCCAACGAGACCCAGACCTACAACAACGGGTTGCGTGACAGTCTGCAGCATTTCCTTACTGCCTACAACAGGGACAAGAAGTATGACATCATCCTGACCAAGCAAGGCGACAATATTCTGTATGCTGCCAAGCGTTTCGACATCACGAAGGACGTGATTAACGGACTGAACAAACACTATAAGTCCACGTTCAAGAAGGCAGACAAGAAAGAAGAGAAGAAATAATTAATGAGATAGAAACGGGCGTGTCTTTCCGTGACACGCCCGTTTTCTTTTTCGGGAATGATGGACGTACAAGGAATATTCCAAAGGCTGCACATTGAGACGCCCAACGAGATGCAGAAGCGAGTGGGGGAGGTGCTCCTCCACGGACAGACGGACGTGGTGGTGCTGTCGCCCACTGGTTCGGGAAAAACGCTGGCCTATCTCCTGCCTTTGGTGCAGATGCTTGACGCCGCCTCCGACCAAGTACAGGCGTTGGTGGTAGTGCCCGGACGCGAACTGGCTTCGCAGTCTGACCGCGTGCTGCGTAGCATGGGCTGTGGCATCCGTTCCGCCAGTTGCTACGGTGGTCGTGCAACCATGGACGAGCACCGGATGCTGAAGGAAGTACGCCCCCATGTCGTCTTCGGCACACCAGGCCGTCTGAATGACCACCTTGACAAAGGCAACATCTCGCGCTTTGGCGTGCGTTGGCTGATCATAGACGAGTTTGACAAGTGTCTCCAGATGGGCTTTCTGGACGAGATGCAACATCTGCTTGCCGCCCTTCCCGGTCTTCGCCGTCGCGTACTGCTCTCTGCCACTGAGGCAGAGGAAATCCCGCATTTCGTGTCACCGACGAAGGGCCAGACGCTGGCCTTTTTGGATCATCCCACCTCAGACCGCGTGACGCTCTATGAGGTGAAAAGTCCTGTTAAGGACAAGCTGGAAACACTGCGTCACCTGTTGCTCAACCTTGGAGACAGCAGTAGCATCGTGTTCCTCAACTATCGAGACAGCGTGGAACGGGTGAACGACTATCTGGTAGCGCAAGGATTCGTGACCAGTCGCTTTCATGGCGGTCTGGAGCAGAAAGACCGCGAGGCGGCTCTTTACCGCTTCTCCAACGGTTCGGCCAACGTATTGGTAAGTACCGATTTGGCCTCCCGTGGCCTTGACATTCCGGATATTGCCAATATCATCCATTACCATCTGCCAGAAAGTGCCGATGGCTATGTCCATCGTGTGGGACGCACAGCCCGTTGGGATGCACAGGGACGTGCCTTCTTTATCGTCGGTCCCGAAGAATCCCTGCCCGATTTCGTGGAGGGCGACGTGAAACCGTTTGTGCCAGATGCGGATCACCATGACGTGCCTGTGCCGCGGATGGCTACCCTCTACATCGGTAAAGGAAAGAAAGACAAGGTCAGCCGTGGCGACATCGTCGGCTTCCTCTGTAAAAAAGGCGGGCTGACGGCATCTGACATTGGAAGGATCGACGTGAACGACCGCTATACCTATGTGGCCATAAGCCGTGACAAGGTGCGACAGGTGTTGCAGCAGACACTGGGGGAGAAGATTAAAGGCATCAAAACGGTACTCGAGCCCGTGAGATAGAGACCGAAGTTTTCTGATGGCAGAATGTAAGAAAAGAAGTAAAAACGCTTTAAATTTGCATAAAAGTTTGCTCAACTCAAATAAAAAGTGTAACTTCGCAGGGTCTTAACAACATAGTGACAGAAAAGAATAAAATAAATACTAACACTTAAATTCACAATCAAAATGAAGAAGTACAACTTTAACGCAGGTCCGTCGATGCTTCCGCGCGAGGTGATTGAAAAGACCGCCCAACAGTGTTTAGACTTCAACGGCTCCGGTCTCTCTCTGATGGAGATCAGCCATCGTGCTAAAGATTTTCAGCCCGTTGTGGATGAGGCTGTCGCTCTCGTCAAGGAGTTGTTGCAGATTCCCGAGGGCTATTCCGTGATTTTCCTCGGCGGTGGTGCTTCGCTGGAATTCTGCATGATTCCCTTCAATTTCCTGCATAAGAAGGCTGCATATCTCAACACGGGTGTGTGGGCCAAGAAGGCGATGAAGGAAGCCAAGTTGTTCGGCGAAGTAGTGGAAGTGGCTTCTTCAGCTGATGCCAACTATACGTTCATCCCCCAGGGATGGAGCGTTCCCACAGATGTAGACTACCTGCACATCACCACCAACAACACCATCTACGGTACTGAAATCCGTAAGGACTTGGACGTGGCTGTCCCCATGATTGCCGATATGTCGTCCGACATCTTCAGCAGACCGATTGACGTCAAGAAATATGATGCCATCTATGCCGGTGCGCAGAAGAATCTGGCCATGGCCGGTGTCACCATCGTGATAGTGAAAGATGAGAAACTGGGCAAAGCTCCCCGCGAGATACCCACCATGCTCGACTACAGAACACACGTGGAGAAGGGTTCTATGTTCAATACACCGCCTGTGGTGCCCATCTACTGCGCCCTCGAAACCCTCCGTTGGATCAAGAAAAACGGTGGCGTAGAAGCCATGGATAAGTTGGCGCACCAGCGTGCAGAAATCGTCTACGGCGAGATTGACCGCAACAAACTATTCCGTGGAACAGCCGTCGAAGAAGACCGATCGCTTATGAATCTCTGCTTCGTGATGGCCGATGAGTACAAGGAACTGGAGAAAGACTTCCTGGACTTCGCCACCTCGAAGGGTATGGTTGGCATCAAGGGACACCGTTCTGTCGGTGGTTTCCGTGCCTCCTGCTACAACGCCCAGACCATCGAAGGATGCGAGGCACTCGTAGCTTGCATGAAGGAATTTGAAGCTAATCACTAATATTCGCCCATATATGAAAGTACTGATAGCAACAGAAAAACCATTTGCAGCAGCCGCTGTCAATGGTATCAAGGCCGAATTGGAGGCTACTGGCAACGAAGTCGTGTTGCTGGAGAAATACACGGAGAAGACACAACTGCTGGATGCCGTGAAGGATACCGACGCCATGATTATCCGTTCTGACAAGGTGGACGGTGAGGTGCTTGATGCGGCAAAGCAACTGAAGATTGTGGTGCGTGCCGGTGCCGGTTATGACAACATCGACTTGGCTGCCGCTACCGCCCATCATGTCGTGGCGGAGAACACGCCCGGACAGAATGCCAATGCTGTGGCAGAACTGGTGTTCGGACTGCTTGTCATGGCGGTTCGCGGGTTCTACAACGGGAAGAGCGGATCGGAACTGCTCGGCAAAAAACTGGGTATTCTGGCCTTCGGAAACGTGGGACGCAACGTCGCCCGCATCGCCAAAGGTTTTGGAATGGAGGTCTATGCCTATGATGCGTTCTGTCCTGCAGAAACCATCGAACAGGCTGGTGTCCATGCCGTAGCCAATCAGGAGGTGCTGTTTGAAACCTGCGATGTCGTGTCACTGCATATCCCTGCAACACCCGAGACTAAGCAGAGCATCAACTACGCCTTGGTCGGCAAGATGAAAAAGGGAGGCGTGCTGGTCAATACCGCCCGCAAAGAGGTTATCAACGAGCCGGAGCTGCTGAAGCTCATGGCAGAACGTGACGACTTGAAATATGTGACAGACATCATGCCGGAGGCAGATGCTGACTTCCGCCAGTTTGAAGGCCGCTATTTCTCGACCCCGAAGAAGATGGGGGCACAAACTGCAGAAGCCAATATCAACGCCGGTATTGCCGCCGCCAAGCAGATTAACGCCTTCTTCAAGGACGGTTGCACGAAGTTCCAGGTGAATAAGTAATTGTACTGTCCACTTCCTATCAACCACCGTGGCCTGTGGCTTGACGGCTACACGCTGCGGTGGTTTGCACTCACATAAAAAGACAACTATGGCAACAATCAAACCGTTTAGGGGTGTACGTCCCCCGAGAGAATTAGTGGAACAGGTGGAGAGCCGTCCGTATGATGTGCTTGATTCAGAAGAGGCTCGTCTCGAAGCAGGTGACAACGAGAAAAGCCTTTATCATATCATTAAGCCGGAGATCGATTTCCCGGAGGGAACCTCTGAGTATGACCCTCGTGTGTACGAAAAGGCAGCTGAGAACTTCAAAATGTTTCAGGAGAAAGGCTGGCTGGTACAAGATGCCGACGAACACTATTACATCTATGCACAGACCATGAATGGCAAGACACAGTATGGTCTGGTGGTAGGAGCCTATGTAGACGACTATATCAAGGGGAATATCAAAAAGCATGAACTGACCCGTCGGGACAAAGAGGAGGATCGCATGAAACACGTGCGTGTCAACAATGCCAATATTGAACCCGTATTCTTTGCCTATCCTGACAACAAGGTGCTCGACGAACTGCTTACACGCTATGCGGCCACGGCACCAGAATATGACTTCGTTGCTCCGGTTGACGGTTTCCGTCACCAGTTCTGGGTCATCAGCGACGAGGCTGACATCCAAACGATTACCTCCGAGTTTGCCAAGATGCCCAGTCTCTATATTGCCGACGGCCATCACCGCTCGGCTGCTGCGGCACTCGTGGGTGCCGAGAAACAGAAGCAGAACCCCAACCACAACGGTACAGAGGAATATAACTATTTCATGGCCGTATGCTTTCAGGCCAGTCAGCTCACCATTCTTGACTACAATCGGGTAGTGAAAGACCTCAACGGGTTGACCTCGGACGAGTTTCTTGCTGCCCTGCAGGTGAATTTCAAAGTTGAAGACAAGGGTACTGAGATTTACAAGCCACAACAGCTGCACGAGTTCTCCCTCTATCTCGATGGACACTGGTACGCCCTGACAGCAAAGGATGGAACCTACGACAACCATGACGCTATCGGTGTGCTGGACGTCGACATTTCCAGTCGGCTGATTCTCGACGAAATTCTCAACATCGGTGACCTCCGCTCTTCCAAGCGCATTGATTTCGTGGGCGGACTACGCGGACTGGGAGAATTGAAACGTCGTGTGGACAGCGGCGAGATGCGTGCCGCCTTGGCTCTCTATCCCGTGACGATGCAGCAAATTATGAACATCGCCGACAACGGGAAAATTATGCCACCAAAAGCTACATGGTTTGAGCCGAAACTGCGTTCCGGACTTGTGATCCACAAGCTGTCCTAAAAAGACGGATCTGCCAGTAGCTTTCAATGCACCAAGGGCGTGACATGACAGACGAGTTCAATACCATTACAGCGACAAGCGAGGGATACTACACCGAGAAGCGGAGCAAGTTCCTCGCTTTCGCGCATCATGTGGAAACGCAGGAGGAGGTCAAGCAACTGCTCGCCGACTACCGCAAGAAATACTATGATGCGCGCCATGTCTGTTATGCCTACATGCTCGGCGCTGACCGCACGGATTACCGGACGAACGACGACGGAGAGCCGAGCAGCACGGCAGGAAAACCCATCTTGGGACAAATCAATGCCAACGGACTGACGGACATCCTCGTTGTCGTTGTCCGTTATTATGGAGGAGTCAATCTCGGAACATCCGGTCTCATCGTGGCTTATCGCGAGGCAGCAGCCGATGCCCTGGCACAGGCCACTATAGTGACCCGTCAGGTGGAAGAAGAGGTCTGCTACACTTTTTCCTATCCCCAGATGAACGACGTGATGCGTATCGTCAAAGACATGAATCCGCGCATTGTCTCGCAGACCTACGACAACACCTGCGTTATCCGATTGGCCATCCGTAAAAGCGAAGCCCCACAATTACGTGCAAGATTGGCGAAATTGCTGTAATGCGGCCGAATAATTTTGGATATTTCAGAAAAAGACGTTACCTTTGCACCTCAATAATAACAAAGGTAACCAAATAAAATACGATTATAACTATGGCAAAGAGATTCACCGAGTACGGTGGCTTGAACTTGACGCAGGTAAACAATGACGTCCTGCAGATGTGGAAAGACAAGAATATTTTCCTGCGGTCCATCGATGAACGGGAAGGATGCCCGCAATTCGTATTCTTCGAGGGCCCTCCCTCTGCCAACGGACATCCGGGCATTCATCATGTGCTTGCCCGTTCCATCAAAGATACCTTCAACAGATACAAGACCATGCAGGGCTATCAGGTGCACCGCAAGGCAGGATGGGACACCCACGGACTGCCTGTGGAGCTGGGCGTGGAGAAGGAACTCGGCATTACCAAGGCCGATATTGACAACAAGGAGAGTGAACGGTATATCTCCACGGAAGACTATAACCGCAAGTGTCGGGAGAACGTGATGGTGTACACGGCCGAATGGCGGGAGCTCACCGAACGGATGGGTTATTTCGTGGATTTGGACCATCCCTATATCACCTATGACAACAAATACATCGAAACCCTGTGGTGGTTGCTCCAGCAGTTCTATCGGAAGGGCCTGCTCTACAAGGGATACACCATCCAGCCCTATTCTCCGGCAGCTGGTACGGGACTCTCGTCGCACGAATTGAACCAGCCAGGGTGCTATCGTGACGTGAAGGACACCACCTGCACCTGTATGTTCAAGATGAATGAGCCAGAAGGAAATGCCATCGTTGACGCGCTTCGGCAGAAAGGGTGGGGCGACCTCTATTTCCTGGCATGGACCACTACGCCCTGGACACTCGCAGCCAACTCGGCTCTTTGCGTGGGACCAAAGATAGACTATGTGGCCGTAGAGACGTTCAATCCCTATACTGGTGCTCCGGTCACGGTGGTTTTGGCAGAGGAACGCTTGGAGTCCTACTTCAAACAAGAAGGAAAGGATGTTGATTTTGAGGCATATAAGTCTGGCGATAAAGTCATTCCTTGGCGCATCGTCGGTCATTATAAAGGCACAGAACTTGTAGACATCCACTATGATCAGTTGATGCCGATGATTAAGCCTGTCGGCGAAGGTGCTTTCCGGGTAATCCTCGGTGATTATGTGACAACGGAGGACGGTACCGGTATCGTACATATTGCTCCGAACTTTGGTGCCGACGATGCCTTTGTGGCCAAGAAGGCTGGCGTACCGGCCATCATCCTCATCGACAAGAAGGGCGCAGAACGCCCCGTGGTCGACCTTGAAGGTAAATATTATCTTGTGGACGACCTGGATGCAGACTTTGTTGCGCAGTATGTCAACCGTGAAGCGTGGGGGAAGTACAGCGGACGCTACGTGAAGAACGCCTACGACGAGACGCTTACCGACAAGGACGAAACGCTGGACATCAGTATCTGTATGGATTTGAAAGCGGAAGGGAAAGCGTTCAAGATAGAAAAGCACGTACACAGCTACCCGCACTGCTGGCGCACAGACAAGCCCGTACTCTACTATCCACTCGACTCTTGGTTTATCCGCAGTTCGGCCTGCAAAGAGCGGATGAGCGAACTGAACAAAACCATCAACTGGAAACCCGAGTCGACAGGAACGGGACGCTTTGGCAATTGGCTGGATAACCTCAACGACTGGAACCTCTCGCGTTCACGCTTTTGGGGAACACCATTGCCCATCTGGCGTTCGGAAGACGGCGAGGAAATCTGCATCGGTAGCGTGAAGGAACTCTACCAGGAGATAGAGAAATCGGTAGACGCCGGATTTATGAAGTCGAATCCGCTGAAGGACAAGGGATTCGTTCCTGGTGATATGTCGCAGGACAACTACGATAAGATAGACCTCCACCGTCCCTATGTCGACTATATCGTGCTGGTCAGTGTATCCGGCAAGCCGATGAAGCGCGAAACAGACCTCATCGATGTGTGGTTCGATTCCGGTTCGATGCCCTATGCACAGGTACATTATCCGTTTGAGAACCGTGATGCCATTGACAAGAACATGGCGTTTCCAGCCGATTTCATCAACGAAGGCGTGGACCAGACGCGCGGATGGTTCTTCACGCTCCATGCCATTGCCACGATGATCTTCGACTCGGTGGCCTTCAAGAATGTCATCTCCTCGGGTCTCGTGCTTGATGCCAAGGGCAACAAGATGTCCAAGCATGTGGGCAACGTGGTGAATCCCTTTGACATGATTGAGAAATACGGCACGGATGCGGTACGCCTGTACATGATGACGAACTCCGAGCCTTGGGACAACCTGAAGTTCGACCCTGAAGGGGTGGATGAGGTGCGTCGCAAATTCTTTGGTACGCTCTACAACACGTACAGTTTCTTTGCGCTCTATGCCAATGTAGACAACTTCA
The DNA here is from genome assembly GCA_963599475.1 of Acutalibacteraceae bacterium. GTDB lineage: Bacteria > Bacteroidota > Bacteroidia > Bacteroidales > Bacteroidaceae > Prevotella. The sequence continues at coordinate 18,211 of CAVBXH010000028.1, forward strand.
TACCAGGACAGAACGGGATTGACCCTGCGCAACGCCCGGAGATTGACCGTTGGATTCTGTCGTGTCTGAACACCTTGGTCAAGAAGGTGACCGCAGAACTGGACAACTATGACCCCACCCGTGCTGGCCGTTTGATAGATACCTTCGTGAACAACGACCTTTCCAACTGGTATGTGCGTCTGAACCGCAAGCGTTTCTGGGGTAAGGAAATGAGTGATGACAAGCGTTCGGCCTACGAGACGCTCTACACGTGTCTGATGACCGTGAGTCGGTTGTTGGCTCCCTTCGCACCCTTCTATGCTGACCAGCTTTATCGGGATCTTGGCAGCGAAAAAGACAGTGTGCACCTCGACACCTACCCCCGTGTTGACGAGACGTTGATAGACAGTGACCTTGAGGCACGCATGGAGATGGCTCAGCAGATCACCTCCATGGTGCTGGCATTGCGCCGCAAGGTCAACATCAAGGTGCGCCAGCCCCTGCAGCGCATCATGATTCCTGCCACCGACGACCAGAAGCACCACATCGAGGCGGTGAAGGATTTGATTCTCAATGAGGTCAACGTCAAAGAACTGGACTACATGGAAGGTGCCGGAATACTGGTCAAGAAGGTGAAATGCAACTATCGTACCATGGGCAAGAAGTTCGGGAAACTGATGAAGGGTGTCGCCACACAGATGGATGCGCTTTCACAGGATCAGATTGCCGCTTTCGAACGTCAAGGGACGGTAGCCATTCAATTGGAGGGACAGACACTCACCATTGAACTGGCAGATGTGGAGATTATCAGTGAGGATATTCCGGGATGGCTCGTTGCCAATGAAGGAGCACTGACCGTTGCCCTGGAGGTAACGCTGACCGACGCACTGAAAAATGAAGGAACTGCCCGCGAGATTATCAACCGTGTGCAGAATATCCGCAAGGACAGCGGACTGGAAATCACGGACCGCATCCACATTGTGGTGTCGCCGAATGCCGAAGCAGAGCAGGCCATCGCTGCATTTGGAGATTATATCAAGACGCAGGTGTTGGCCGACGATATCACGGTAAGTTCCAACAAGGGAACGGAAGTGGAATTTGACGGCTTTAAGCTGAATATCGAAGTACGTAAATCTTAATTCATGTAATACTTATGGCAACAGAGAAAACACGTTACACGGACGAGGAACTGGAGGAGTTCCGACAGATTATCAATGAGAAACTGGCACTGGCCAAGCGAGACTATGAGCAGATGATGCGTGTGCTGATGAATAAGGACTCCAACGATGTCGACGATACGTCTCCCACCTATAAGGCGCTTGAAGAGGGTAGTGCGGCTCAGTCAAAGGAAGAGATTATCTCGCTGGCAGCCCGTCAGCAGAAGTTTATACAGGGTCTGAAGGCCGCATTGATGCGCATTGAGAACAAGACGTATGGCGTAGACCGGATAACCGGAAAACTCATACCCAAAGAGCGTTTGCGCGCTGTTCCACATGCGACCTTGAGCGTAGAGTCGAAAATGGCTGGCAAAAAATAAGGCAATGGCACGGAGACTGAAGATGCAGCGCGGATGGATGGCTGTACTGATTGTTGCGGCCATCCTCTTGATCGACCAGTTTATCAAGGTGATGGTCAAGACCCATATGGCGCTTCATGAGCAGATAGAAATCTTCCCGTGGTTCAAGATCGTCTTTATTGAAAACAATGGAATGGCCTATGGTATGGAGATTGGCAGCAAACTCGTGTTGTCCATTTTCCGTATCGTTGCCGTCGCATTGCTGTCGTGGTATATTACCCGTTTAGTCAAGCGGAAGGCAGGCTGGGGCTACATCGTCTGTCTGTCTATGGTACTTGCCGGAGCGGCGGGCAACATTATCGACTCCATGTTCTACGGGTTGATATTCAATGCCTCGTCTGCCCATTACGTCTCGTATTTCGTGCCCTTCGGAACAGGGTATGCCCCCTTCTTGATGGGCAAGGTGGTGGATATGTTCTATTTCCCGCTCATCGTCACCACGTGGCCGGAATGGATGCCCGTAGTAGGAGGAAATTCCTTCGTATTCTTTAGTCCGGTATTCAACTTTGCGGATGCCGCCATCTCGGTGGGTGCCGTGCTGTTGTTGCTGTTCTATCGTAATGAGATCGGTGCCATTGAATTCAAGAGAAAACGATGAGATGGAGACAGAAATAGTACGTGTGCAGTAAAATGAGTTGAATATGAGACATCTCCTGCCGATAGCCTTACTCTTGGCCCTTGTTTTTTCCTGTAAGCCCACAGTTCCATCGGACTACATCCAGCCTGACGATATGGAAGAGATTCTGTATGACTATCATGTGGCACAGGCTATGGGACGGGATGGACTACGAAGCGAACAGGACTACGAAGAGAACGCCTATTTTCTGGCCGCCTTGCGGAAACATTCGGTGACGGAAGCAGAGTTTGACACCTCGCTGGTATACTATTATACGCACGCAGAGCGGTTGAAGGGCATCTACGAACATGTCAGTGAACGGTTGAACAACGAGGCAGCCACGCTCGGTGTGACCAGCGGTTCCTTCGGACTTTCTTCCTATGGGACAACGGGCGATACAGCCAATGTGTGGAATGGAGCCTCGGAGGTGTTGCTGATGCCGTTGCCGACGGCCAACCGTTATGACTTCACGCTGAAGGCTGACACCAGTTACCACAAAGGTGACAGTTTCATGTTCCAGTTTAATGCTGAATACATCTACGAGGCTGGCTCCCGTGATGCAGTTGTTTGCCTGTTGTCTGCCTACGAGGGAGACAGCATCATACAAACCGTCTATCACATCACCATGTCGGGACGCTCCCAGATTCGTGTGCCAGCTAACCGCGATGGACGTTTGAAGGAGATGAAAGGTTTTGTCTATCTGGCCTCCGACCATCAGGATCGTAATGTGCGTCGTATGATGTTCATCAATAATCTGCAGCTCATACGCTTCCATCAGAAGAAAGAAGAGCATCCGGCGGAGAAACCCTTAACAGCAGAACCCGTAAGGATCAATGATGAAATCAAGAAGGATAGCCTGCCCCGAGCTGCGGTTGCCCAACCGTTGCCGGTTGACGAGGCAGGTCGTGACGGTAAGGCACGGGGTGGTGTGCGAAATCTTCCCGTTAAACCGGGAATACCCCTTCACCGAGTGGATACCAAAATGTCTGGAAATAAGAAATGACGAACAAGGGCAGCCGACGCTTTGGGACGGCGACAACCCCCTCGTCTAAAACTATAGCAATATGAATATCAAAGTACGTTTGGCACTGATGAACTTCATCGAGTTTGCCGTTTGGGGTGCATACCTCACTTCGATGGGGAATTATCTGGGAAAAGCCGGAATGGGGGAGGAAATCTCGTGGTTCTACGCCATTCAGGGCATCGTATCCATCTTTATGCCGACCGTGATGGGAATAGTGGCCGACAAGTATATCCAACCGCAGCGTCTTCTGGGCTATTGCCATCTTCTTGCCGGTGCAGCCATGTGTGTGCTGTTCTGGATGGGACAGACCGCAGACCGGCCGGATGTGGGACTGTTCATGGCCGTCTACACCTTTAGTGTGGCATTCTATATGCCTACCTTGGCGTTGTCCAATACCACGGCGTTCACCCTGCTGAAGCGTCAGGGACTTGACACGGTGAAGGATTTTCCGCCCATCCGCGTCTTCGGAACGGTTGGATTCATCGTGATGATGTGGCTGGTCAACTGTGCCGCATGGGACAATGGTTCGCTCCATTTCGTACTGGGCGACAACAGTTTCAAGTTTCAGTATACCCATTTCCAGTTCCTGGTCTCCGGACTGATGAGTATCGTACTTTTCTGCTATTGCCTCACCTTGCCGTCGTGTCCGCTGGTGAAGAAGGAGAACCAGTCTTTCGCTGAGATGTGGGGACTGGATGCCTTCCATTTGTTTAAGAGCAAACAGATGGCACTCTTCTTCGTGTTCTCGGCTTTGCTGGGCATGTCCTTGCAGGTGACCAACGGCTATGCAACACCTTTCATCACGTCGTTCAAGGGAGATCCTGGCATGGCAGACACCTTCGCGGCCAACAATGCCACATTGCTGGTCTCCATTTCTCAGGTTTCTGAGGCACTCTGTATCCTGTTGATACCCTTCTTCCTGAAGCGTTACGGCATCAAGGTGGTCATGCTTATCGCCATGTTGGCCTGGGTGCTGCGCTTTGGATTCTTCGGACTGGGCAATCCGGCCTTCCCCGGTGTCATCCTGTTTGTGCTGTCGTGCGTGGTCTATGGCGTGGCCTTCGACTTCTTCAACGTGTCTGGAGGACTGTTTGTCGACCAGAAATGCGACGCAAGGGTGCGTGCCTCGGCACAGGGATTGTTCATGCTGATGACCAATGGACTTGGAGCTACCGTGGGCACCCTATTGGCTGGTAAGATCATCAACCGTTTCTGCACCTTCAACGCGGAGGGTTACCTGATGGGCGACTGGCAGGCGTGCTGGCTGATATTTGCTGGCTATGCTTTGGCCGTAGCCTTGCTTTTCGCCCTATTGTTCAAACCGAAGGAACATTGATCTTCAACAACGGGAATGAAAGAAGTACGATATTTCCACGTGCCACATGCTGGCGATGCCAACGCCTTGCCTCCCGACGAGGCACTGCATGCCATTCGCGTCCTGCGCCTGCAACCCGGTGACGGGATGATGCTGATGGATGGCGTGGGAACCTTTTACAAGGCAGAAGTGGACGTGGTGTCCAACCATAGTTGTCTCTACCATATCCTTGAGACACTGCCGCAGCAGCGTCCGTGGCCGGGACATATCCATCTGGCCATTGCCCCTACCAAGATGGCCGAGCGCATGGAATGGCTATTGGAAAAGGCCGTGGAGGTGGGAGTCGACGAGGTGTCGTTTCTGGACTGCCGCTTCTCCGAGCGACACACCATAAAACTGCCGCGAATGGAGAAAATCGTGGTCTCAGCCATGAAGCAAAGCCGCAAGGCATGGCAGACGCAGCTGAACGCGATGATGCCGTTCGACCACTTTATGGCTACAGAACGCCCTGGTGCGAAATACATTGCACACTGTTATGATGAGGTGGAACGCACCTTCCTGTTTGACGAACTACGGGGTGTGTCGGCCGATGCCTCCGTCACTGTACTGGTCGGTCCCGAGGGTGACTTTGCCATGGACGAGGTGCAGCGTGCCGTTTCCCTCGGCTATCAGTCCGTACACTTGGGGCAGAGTCGTCTGCGTACCGAGACCGCTGGACTTGCTGCGGTGATGATGGCTCAACTGTCCAAAACTTGTTGATAACTATAAAACTACATAAAAGATGAAAACCGAACAATATTGGCAAGCCGAACTGGAAACCATGCCACGGGCGCAGTTGGAACAATTACAGGCAGAGAAGCTCCGCCAGACGATAACGATATGTCTTCAGTCTCCGTTTTATAAGCGGGTACTCGGCGAACGCGGCATTACTGCAGACAGTATCAAGACGGTCGACGACGTAAGAAAGCTGCCGTTCACCACCAAGCAGAACCTGCGCGACAACTATCCCTTTGGTCTTGTGGGTGGGGACATGAAGGATGCCATCCGCATCCACTCCTCCAGTGGTACGACGGGGCATCCCACCGTTGTAGCTTACTCACGCCATGACATTGACTCATGGGCCAATATGATTGCCCGAAACATGTATATGGTAGGCTGTAGGGACACGGACGTGTTTCAAAACTCCAGCGGCTATGGTATGTTTACGGGCGGTTTGGGCTTTCAATATGGTGCGGAACGGCTGGGAGCAACGACCATTCCTGCAGCTGCGGGCAACTCCAAACGACAGATTATGTTCATTCGCGATTTCGACACGACGTGTCTCCACGCCATTCCGTCTTACGCCATCCGTCTCGCTGAGGTGTTCCACGAGGAGGGTATAGACCCGCGCAGCACCCACCTGCATACCCTGTTCATCGGGGCAGAGCCACATACCGAGGAGCAGCGTAGGCGGATAGAACGGCTGTTGGGTGTCAAGGCTTACAACTCCTTTGGAATGACAGAGATGAACGGACCGGGAGTGGCTTTTGAGTGTAAGGAACAAAACGGCATGCACCTGTGGGAGGACAACTACATCGTGGAAATCGTAAACCCTGACACCCTGGAACCCGTACCTGACGGTGAGATGGGCGAAATGGTGCTTACCACGCTCGACCGCACGATGATGCCCATTCTGCGCTATCGCACTCATGACTTGACCCGTATCATTCCCGGCGACTGCCCCTGCGGACGTACCCATCGGCGCATTGACCGTATCAAGGGACGCACCGACGACATGTTCATCATCAAGGGTGTCAATGTATTCCCCATGCAGGTGGAAAAGATTCTTGTTCAATATCCCGGCCTGGGCAGCAACTACCTCATTACGCTGGACACCGAAAACGACAACGATATAATGACGGTGGAGGTGGAACTTGATGGTTTGAATACCGATGTCTACCCCGAACTCCAGCGCATGACGAAGGACATACAACGGGCGCTGAAGGACGAAATACTGCTTACGCCCCGTGTGCGTCTCGTGAAGAAAGGGTCACTTCCTCAGGGTGAAGGAAAGGCTGTCCGGGTCAAGGATCTTCGTACTGGACGTGGTTAACAACCTATATGATTTGAAGATATGAAAAAGACTGTACTCCTGGGCATTCTGCTATTGACATCGTTTGCCGTATCGGCACAGCGTATGGCGAAAGACGTATTTCTTGCCATGCCAAACACGCTGGTTCCGCAGTTGACTGAAAACAATAAGCTGGATATGGTCGATTTCCTCGTGTCAAAGATGCAGGCACGCGTCACCAATAGTTTGGATGGCCAAAGCGAACTGCTGTTGCTCAGCGACAGCACCTTCTCACTGCAGGTCAGCGAAGCCCTGCGCTATGATATGAGGATGCTCCGGACGAAAAACGACACCGTTCTCTGTCTGTTGACCACCTTCGGCAAGGATGCCCCAGAGAGCGAGGTGCATTTCTACACCGTCCAATGGAAACCGCTTCCAACGGAACGGTTCATCGCACTGCCGCAGACCATGTACGTAGCCCGGTTTGTGGCTGGGGAACTTGACGACCTGCAGATTTCGCGCTCGCAGGCTCTGGATTCGCCAGCCACACAGGAACAAAAAGAAGCAGATGAAAAGCGTGAGAAAACGTTAACGACATTTAAATGGAGTGGCGAAATGTATACTAAAAGTTAAAAACAAACAAAATATTAACGGAAAACTTGCAGACATTCTAAAATTTACATAAATTTGCAGTGTGTTTTTCATGGTATTAGATTATTAAGGTTAACGAAAATTGTTTGTCGCGAGACAAGCAATTTTTTTATTAAATCCTTTTGCTTTTCCCTTACTAATTTGTAACTTTGCACGGGATAAGTATATTTCATATATTAAGATAAAAACTATGAAACCAACATTATTTCTTTTGGCAGCCGGAATGGGCAGCCGCTACGGAGGTCTCAAGCAGCTTGACGGACTGGGACCCAATGGTGAGACCATCATGGACTATAGCATCTACGATGCCATACAGGCTGGGTTCGGCAAGATTGTATGGGTCATCAGAAAGGACTTTGAAGAGCAGTTCCGCACACAGATTCTCGCCAAGTACCAGCACAAGGTGCCCTGTGAACTGTGTTTCCAGGCTCTGGATGCACTGCCAGAGGGCTTCACAGTGCCGGAAGGACGGCAGAAGCCTTGGGGTACGAACCACGCGGTATTGATGGGTAAGGACGTCATCAAAGAGCCGTTTTGCGTCATCAACTGCGATGATTTCTACAACCGTGATGCCTTTATGGTTATCGGCAAATTCCTGAGCGAACTGCCCGAGGGTGCCAAAAACCAGTATGCGATGGTTGGTTTCCGTGTGGGTAACACGCTGAGTGAGAACGGTACTGTGGCACGCGGCATTTGTTCGACGGATGCGGAAGGACACCTGACCACCGTGGTGGAGCGCACCGAGATTGTTCGCTGTGCGGCAGATGGCTCCCGTGTCGGTGATGCCGGAGAACCCATTCGCTACAAGGACGAGAGCGGCAACTGGGTGGAGGTGGCAGACAACACTCCCGTGTCTATGAATATGTGGGGATTCACTCCCGACTACTTCCACTATTCGGAAGAGGAGTTCAAGGCTTTCCTGTCTGAGCCAAAGAACATGGAAAACCTGAAAGCAGAGTTCTTCATTCCGCTCATGGTCAACAAACTGATTAACGAGCAGACAGCCACCGTCAAGGTGCTCGACACCACCTCGAAGTGGTTCGGTGTGACCTATGCGGCCGACCGTGAAGATACCGTTAAACGCATCCAGAAATTGGTGGACGAAGGTGTCTACCCCAACAAACTGTTTTGAATGTTGAAGCAGATTATGACAGAAGGGGAGTGCAGCAAGCTGCGCTCCCTTATTGATGGCGCGGAGAATATTGTGGTGTGCTGCCATGTCAATCCGGACGGCGATGCCATCGGCTCCATCCTTGGATGGGCGGAAGTGCTGAAATTCATGGGAAAGGAACCGTTGCTTGTTGTGCCGGATCAGTATCCCGATTATCTGCAGTGGCTTCCGAACACCGAGAAAATCGTGCGCTACGACAAGCGGACCGACTATGTGGACATGGTGTTGAAGATTGCAGACTTGGTGTTTTGCCTGGATTTCAATACGTTTTCGCGGACAGAAGCCATGGCAGATGTGCTGAAGAGCTGTCAGGCCCCCTTTGTGCTCATCGACCACCATCCGTCGCCGGACGTGCCATGCGCGGTCAGCGTGTCCCATCCTGAGATGTCGTCCACCTGTGAACTCGTGTTCCGTATAGCATGGCAGATGGGGGTGTTTGACCAGCTCGGACGGCATTTCGCTGCCGCAGTCTACTGTGGCATGATGACCGATACGGGCGGCTTTACCTATAACTCCTCCTCTCCAGAAACCTATTTCATCATCAGCCAGCTCCTTACAAAGCGCATCAACAAGGACAAAATCTACCGTAACGTCTACCACAACTACAGTGAGTCACGCCTTCGACTGGTCGGCCATGTGCTTTGCAACCGCCTCGTGGTGGATGCCGAACGTCATGCGGCCTATTATACGCTAAGCCGTGAAGACCAGAAAAAGTTCCATTTTGTGAAGGGCGACGCGGAGGGCATCGTCAACATGCCGTTGCAGATTAAAGGACTGCGCCTCTCCATCTCGCTCCGCGAAGACACCGGCAAGGACAATGTCATCAATGTGAGTCTCAGGTCCGTGGACGATTTCCCGTGCAACAGTATGGCTGCCGACTTCTTCAATGGCGGTGGCCACCTCAATGCGTCGGGCGGAAAACTGCACGGCACCTTGGAGAATGCCGTAAAAGTGGTGGAAAAGGCTCTTGTGGCCTATGAAGGCAAGTTAAAGTAGTCTAAACGTGGCAATAATTGTGGAATAATTCGTAATTTTGCCGCGCAAAACTCAATGTCAACAAGAATAATGAAGAAAACACCTTATCTGATGCTGGCAGTCGTGGTCATGACGCTTCTTGCAGCATGCAACGATTACGAAACGTACAGTGACTTGAAAAAGAAGGAAAGGCAGGCCATCAGCAAGTTCCTTGTCGATTCCGCCATCAATGTCATCAGCGAGAAACAGTTTGAAGCACAGGGACAGACCACCGACCTTGAAAAGAACCAGTATGTGCTGCTCGACAAGAGTGGGGTATACATGCAGATTGTGCGCAAGGGGTGTGGACAACAGATAGAGAGTGGACGCACCGTCAATGTGCTTTGCCGCTTCTCGGAAACGAACATCGAGACCGACTCCTTGCTGATCCGCAATGACGTGGTGGGCACCATCTACATCAACGGACAGTATCTGGACGTGTCGCAATACGTGGACAAGATGACCGTACAGCGCAACGGCAGCACCTTTCAGGCTTCGTTTGTGTCTGGCTTGATGCAGCTCTACCATAGTTCGTCGTCTGTACCTGCCGGATGGCTCGTTCCGCTGCTCTATGTCAATGTGGGACGACCGCTGCAGGAGGGCGACGAGATTGCCAAGGTCAAGCTGATAGTGCCCCATTCACAGGGTTCGCAGACAGCCTCGCAGTCGGTCTATCCGGCCTTCTATGTCATTACTTACCAAAGGGATTATTAACATCAATAAATATAGATTAAACGTATGACACTTATCAAATCCATTTCAGGCATCCGTGGAACTATCGGAGGTGCCACGGGCGATACGCTCAACCCACTCGACATTGTCAAGTTTACCACGGCATACGCACAGTTCCTAAAGAACTGCGGTGACAACGGGAAAAACGCCAGTTTCAACCACAATCGTCCCACCGTTGTAGTAGGACGCGATGCGCGCATCTCTGGCGTGATGGTAGACAGCGTGGTGTGCGGCACACTCATGGGCATGGGCTTCGATGTGGTCAACATCGGTCTGGCCACTACGCCGACCACGGAACTGGCGGTCAGCCAGCTCGGTGCCGACGGGGGCATCATCATCACGGCCTCCCACAACCCGCGCCAGTGGAACGCGCTGAAATTGCTCAACGGCGATGGCGAGTTTCTTACTGCGGCAGACGGTGCTGAGGTGTTGCGGATAACCGAAGGTGGCCAGTTCCACTATGCTGACGTGGATCATCTTGGACATTATATCAACTGCGACGAGGCCGACGATTGGCATATTGAAGACGTGCTCGGTCTGGAACTCGTAGACCAGGAGACTGTCCGCAAGGCGGGCTTTAAGGTCTGTGTGGATGCCATCAACAGTGTGGGCGGCATCATCCTTCCAAAACTGCTTGACGCACTGGGTGTGCAATACACGATGCTCAATGGCGACCCCACGGGCGATTTCGCCCATAACCCCGAACCCTTGGAGAAGAACCTTCAGGGCATTATGGACGAGATGAAGACTGGGAAGTATGACCTTGGCATTGTCGTAGACCCCGATGTCGACAGACTCGCCTTTATCTGTGAAGACGGACGGATGTTTGGCGAGGAGTACACGCTGGTCAGCGTAGCCGACTATGTCCTGTCGAAGACCCCAGGCAATACCGTTTCTAACCTCTCTTCCACGCGGGCACTGCGTGATGTCACCCAGCGTCATGGCGGACAATATGCCGCCGCCGCCGTGGGTGAGGTCAATGTCACTACCAAGATGAAGGAGGTAGGAGCCGTCATCGGAGGCGAAGGCAACGGTGGAGTCATTTATCCCGAGTGTCACTACGGTCGTGATGCGCTCGTGGGCATTGCGCTCTTCCTGACGTCGCTGGCCGAGAAGGGCTGCAAGGTCAGTGAGCTGCGTGCACAGTTCCCGGACTATCAGATTGCTAAAAACCGCATTGACCTCACGCCCGAGACGGATGTTGATGCCATTCTCGCCAAGGTGAAGGAGATGTTCTCCAACGATGCCACGGCACAGGTCAACGACATTGACGGTGTGAAGATTGACTTCCCCGACCAGTGGGTTCATCTGCGCAAGTCGAACACCGAGCCGATTATCCGCGTCTACAGTGAAGCGGCCACTATGGCAGCAGCCGATGCCATTGGCAAGAAACTGATGCAAGTGGTCTACGATATGCAGTAACCTCAAGTGATAATATCGGCAATTTGGTACCGCCTTGTGGCAAAGAAATCAACTCGCTCTGACAGATAAAGCGGCCGACGGGATAGTTTCTCGCCGTAGCAGATGACTACGGTGTTCTTCGGTCTCTCAACGCTGAGGATATGTCTG
>CAVBXH010000029.1:0-24745 GCA_963599475.1 Acutalibacteraceae bacterium
GCAGCCTATCTGGTAGACGGTTCTGCCGTCTGCGGCATATTCCCGGGCATAGCCCTTGGCTGTAATTTGGTCGAGTGCATCATCGGCGGAACCGTCACGCTTGAACTCGAAGATGTAGACGAACTTCGGGGTTTCCACGATGCAGTCCACCCAGCCCTCGCTCTGCTCCTTCTCCGTAAACACCGTGAAGCAACTAATCATCCGCAGCACGAGGTAGAAGGTGTATTGGAAATAGCGTTCCTTCTCCCGCTCGTCGTCCTTGCGACGCTGGCTGTACGGGATGCTGGCGAAGAAGGAAGTGAGCAGCTTCTCCAACTTGTCGCAGTCGCCCTTTTCCATAGTCTCCACGACCTGCAACACAAAAGCATCCGTAGGTTCTTTGGGCTTCAAGTAATTCGTTGCCACCATGGTCAAGAAACCGTTCTTCACCTCGTCATTCGGGAAATCAAGGAGATAAGAATTCAAGTTCATCTTCCAGTCCTTGATGGTGAGATAGCCGCTCTGGTAAATCATCGGCAGGGGTGCCTCAACATCCGCACGGTAGTCTACGAAGCTGCTGACAGGATAGTACTTGCCCGTCAGTTCGTTCATGTTTTCCCGGGAATGGGAAAGTAAGCGCACCAGATAAGACGGTGTGCCCGTGGCAAACCAGAAGTCGCTCAGCATCCTCTTGCTCAGCGCATTCAGGATGCTAAACGGATTATAGATGTCGAGCATGTTCGGACTGAAATGATAGCCGTCATACTTGCGCTGCAGCTTATATTTCATCTCGTCCTCCGACACCTTGTACCGTGCGGCCATCGCCCGGATGGGTTCCTCGAAGGTCGCATACAGCTCCGCTTGGGTGATTCCGCAGAGTGCCTCGTAACGCTCATCCATACTGATGTCGTCGGGCTGGTTGAAGCCGCTGAACACACTCACCTGCGAGAACTTGGTGACACCCGTCAGCAGGACAAACTGCAGGTCGGCGTCGGCGGCCTTGAAGACGCTGTAGAATCCCTTCAGTACCTCACGGTTCCAATCCTCCAACCTGCGCTGCTGCCCGTCAATGGTGACGTAAAGCTCCTGATCCAGCACATCCAACATAGGCTTGTCGTACTCGTCTATCAACACCACCGCACGAAGCCCGGTCTTCTCATGAGCTGCCTTTAGGACAGAGGTAAAACGATCTCCTAATGTCGTGGCAAAAGCATCCTTCCCATACACGGCTTCATGCCTTTCCACAAAGCCCGTCAAGGTATTCTCCAATTCTCCGGCCTTCGTGAAATTCTTGGCATTGAAATCAATATGGAACACAGGATATTGCTTCCATTCTTGCTCCAGCCCCTCCATGGCAAGTCCCTTGAACAATTCCTTCTTGCCCTCGAAATAGCATTTTAGGGTAGATACGAGCAAGGACTTTCCGAATCGGCGCGGGCGACACAGAAAGTATATGGTACCCTTGTGCACCAAATCATAGATCAAGCCGGTCTTGTCCAGATACACATACCCATCCTCGATGATTTTTTCAAAGTCCTGTACTCCTATAGGATATTTCATATGGCTGTCTTTTAAGAGATTTGCTGCAAAATTACGATTTTATCGTGAAACCACCAAATTATGATGCACCAATCATTCAAAAAACGACGGGTCAAAACGGTTGAGGGGCATCTCATAGAGACACCCCCTCCAATGCCGTCACTTGACTGGTGTAACGCAGTCACTTGGTAGGTGTAACGCAGTCACTCAGCCCCCGTAACGCTGAGCGTTGTCCCCCGCAACCAAGAAGGTTATCGTCACCAAATCTTTACCCTGTGCTCCGGTGCGACATACAGGGCATCGCCGGGCTGATGCATGGTGCCATACTGCAGGCAGCTATAAGCATTGATTGGGACAAGTCCTTGGGAACTCGCCGACTCATGTGAGGCTACACCTTGGGTACGCTGAGCGCAGGCTTACATTGAAAATGTGCACTTTTTTATCTCTATGGGCTGGTTTCTCGCGGATTTTGTCTATATTTGCAGGCCAAGCGTGAAACAGAAGGTTATTATGTGGTTGTTGCTGACCCTTTCCGTCGGTGCTTTCGCCGACACGGGAGTGGTTCGGTTTAGGCAGTTCTCCACGACGGAAGGGTTGCCGAATAGTATGGTGCACCAAGTCGCACAGGACGAGGAAGGGTTTATCTGGATTGCCACCTATTTCGGGCTGTACCGCTATGACGGCTATGAGTTGCGCCCCTTCAAGTCGGATGCGGAAAACCCTACGCTGCTGCCGAGCAACAATGTTGTCTGCATCGCGCCGGGTTTCTGGCAAGACCTGTGGATTGGGACACACGAGGGACTGGCGCGCCTTCACCTGAAGACCGGCATCATACGGAAATATCCCGTTGCCGGCGTGGGCAAGCAACGTGTGAATGACATCTGCATTACCCGTAAGGGCTGGATGGTGGCGGCCTGCATCCGTGGACTGGTCTATTACGATGAGAAACAGGATACGGTGCTACTGATGACCGGCAAACGCTATGGAGGAGACGTGCCCGTCAACATCAACATTCAGGCGGTATGTGAAGATGCCGACGGCGACCTGCTGGTAGCCACATGGGAGAAGGGGCTGTACCGTTTGGAATCGCGGACGAACCGGTTCCTGCATTACCCTTCGGTGAACGGCATCAGGCAGTTCCTGACCGTTTTCACGGACTCCCATGGGAATGTCTGGGCAGGAAGCTCAGGCCACGGCGTGCTCCGGCTGAACTTTTCGCCGGACAAGCGGCAGGTTACGGCCACCCCATACGTACACTCGACCGACCCGTTCTCCATTGTCTCCGACTATGTATATGACATCTGCGAGGACCGCGAGAGCCATACGCTCTGGATGGGCACGCGCAACGGACTGAGCCTGATGCAGGGAGACCGTTTCCTGAACTATACCGGCGAAGCGACTGCCAACGTGTTTCCCGGGCACGAGACGGGTCACGTGTTTCAAGACAGGGACGGGAAGATGTGGATCAGCACCAAGGGGGCTGGCATCCTAACCGCCACCATCCGTCCAAGAATTTTCAGCAATCAGTTTCTGACCAATCGTGCTGACGGCACTGACGGTGCGGTGTCGTCCATCTTTGTCGAGGGGAACGGTGGCACTTGGACTGGTATGGGCTACGGTGTCAGATACCAGTCGGCAGCGACAGCCCGACCGCTCCTCCACAGCACAACGCTACTGCCCGACAAGCGCACCTACCACATCTCTCAAAGCCAACAGACGAGCCATGTCTACATTGCCACGCACGACGCGGGACTGCTGGAATGTAAGGACGGCGCCGTCTTGAAACAATATACCACGGGAAGCAGCCGCTTCATCCCTCACGACCTTGTCTATATGGCGACGGAGGATGTTAGAGGTAACCTCTGGGTGGCTTCCTACCAAGGCTTGGGGGTGAGATACGCTGACGGGAAGACGGTTTGCTGGAAGCAATGCCCCGGCAGTCCCTCCGTCCTGACGGGCGAAATCATCTCGGTGGTGGAGGGCAGCAATGGCACCCTGTGGATAGCGACACCCAACAACGGGATTGCCCATCTTTCTGGCAACATGAGAAATCCGGCGCAGATGCGGTGTGACGTGTATCGGATGGCCAACGGGAAATGTCCGATCAACACCGTCCATAGTCTTAAGATCGACCGTCGCGGGCGGCTGTGGGCCGGCACGGAGGGGTGTGGACTGTGCCTGTATGACGCTTCGACCGATTGCTTCAGGAGTGTCCATCAGTCATACAATCTGCCTGGAGACATGGTGAACAGCATAGAAGAAGACAAGTTCGGCCACCTCTGGGTGGGCACCAACCAGGGACTGGCCCGGCTGGTGTTTTCCGGCAGCGGCAAGTCTGAAAGGGTCAGTGAGCGGACTTTTACCACAGCCGACGGACTGCCCGACAATTTCTTCGAGCAGAATGCCGCGTGCCGGCAGGGAGACCGCCTCTATTTCGGTTGTGGGCGCGGCTGCGTTGTGGTGCAGGCGAACGACAGTGTCCCGTCCGACAACCACCATCTGCCCGCCATCACGCAAGTGTTGATGAACGGTCGACGGGAAAACATGGCCGGAACGAACGAGCACATCGTGATTCCGCCGTCTGTCAGCGATTTTACTTTGTGCTTCTCCGCCCTCTGCTACACCGACCAGCAGCATTGCAGCTATGCCTACCGGCTGGAAGGCTACGGCCAGGACTGGCATTATGTGACGGCTGCCAACCGCAGTGCCACGTACACGAACATTCCCCCCGGAACCTACACCTTCCAGTTGAAAGCCACTGACGAGGAGGGCGTGTGGAGCGATGTCAAGTCTGTCACGGTTGTCGTGGAACCTCCCCTGTGGCGGACGTGGTGGGCTTACCTGATCTATACGGCGGTTGCACTTCTGGTTCTCTGCTACATGGTCCGGGAACTGCGACGACGCATGATGCTGCGCAACAAGCTGCGTTTCAAGATGAACGACGGCGAATTGCAACTGGTCGTCGATCATCAAGAGGTCTCCGGCGAAAAGCCGCAGCAAAGGAAACAAATCTCGTTTGAGGTTCGCGACCTCAACTATACCGATGCCGACGAGGATTTCCTGCGGCGCGCCATCCGTTGTGTCAATGAGCACATCGGCGATGCGGACTTCGACATTCCGCAGTTCGTAAGGGAAATGGGCACCAGCCGCACCACACTCTTCAAGAAACTCAAGGGTCTCACTGGACTCAGCGCTACGGCCTTCATCCGTGACATCCGCCTGAAAACCTCCTGCCAGTTCCTGGACAAGAACCCCAAGACCCGCATTTCTGACCTGGCCTATCAGGTGGGGTTTACCGACCCCAAGTATTTCTCTGTCTGCTTCAAAAAGGAATTCGGCGTTTCTCCGAGTGAATATGTAGAGCAGCAGTAGTTTGATTGTCGGTCTGACACCCATCGGTTGACGGATGTTTCAAAGTGTTCTCCGAAACATCATTCCACTAAAAGGGAATATTTCTCAACCCTCTTTAATAGCCGTTGTCATTACCTTTGCAGCGAATTTTTAACCACTGCTTAAAACATGACAATGCGAATGAAACAACGGAAAACAAAAGGTTCGTATAGCGGTTTCCTGGCCGCTATCGCGTGTGTGACACTACTGTCCAACAGTCCTCTTGCCTATGCAGACACCCACAATATTCAGGCGGTGCAGCAGGCAAAAGTCGTCAAAGGAAGTATTGTTGATGAGGCCGGTGACCCCGTCATCGGTGCGAGTGTACTGATTAAGGGGAGCGGCAAGGGTACTGCCACCGACTTGGAAGGCAACTTTGTACTTAACGATGTGCCGGACGATGCCACCCTGCAGGTGTCGTATGTGGGGTATCGAACGTTGACCGTCAGCGTGAAAGGGAAGACCGCCCTAAGTCTGACACTGCAAGAAGACAGCGAGTCCCTGGACGAGGTGGTCGTGGTCGGATACGGAACGATGAAGAAGTCAGACCTCACTGGTTCTGTCGGCTCCGTGTCTGCCGAGAAACTCGTTGCGCGCGGTGCAACCAGTATCAGCGATGCGCTGCAAGGCTCCGTGCCAGGTGTCAGCATCACCCAGAAAAACAGCCGTGCTGGTGGCGGCTTCGACATCCAGATACGTGGACAAGCGTCTATCAACAAACAGGCCGATCCGCTCTACGTCATCGATGGTGTGGTCTGCTCGTCCATGGATTTCCTGAATCCGGAGGACATTGAGCGCATCGACATCCTGAAAGATGCCTCCTCCACGGCCATCTACGGTTCGCGTGCTTCCGCTGGTGTCATCATGATCACGACAAAGGGCAGCAAGGGCGCAGACAAAGCCCAGCGCGTCAGCATCTCGTACGATGGCTACTATGGCGTCCGCTCCGTGGCCCGTATGCCTGACTTCATGAATGCCCAGGAGTTTATGGACTACCGCCTTGCCCGCTTCACGACACTGGACGGACAGACCTACGAAGGCTCTTCCCGCAAGGGTGTGGATGCCGACGGACACCCCCACTACCGCATCACCGACAACGACCTGAATACGGCCTTCATCAAAAGGACGAACGGCACCAGCTACCGCGATTCCAAACTGATGGACATGGTATTGTCCGGTTCGGAGGGTTACGACTGGAAGGACTATGTGACGCGCACCGGTTCGCAGCAGAACCACTTCATCAGTGCCAACGGTGCTACAGACAAGGTGAACTACCGCTTGGGCATCGGTTATCAAGGCGAGGAGAGCGTCTTCAAACACAACGACTACTCCCGCTACAACATCAAGGGCGCATTCGACGGAAAGCTGTCAAAGGTGTTTGAGGCCGGTCTCTCGGTCAACATGGCCTACTCCGTCAGGGAGGATTTCTGCTCGAACAGCACATACAGCCCCTACCAGACCGCCTTCCTCTTCAATTCGTTCGTGAACCCGTATGACGAGAATGGCAATCTCTATAACAATCCAGGCTCCACTGTCGCCTTCGATTCATCCAGCCAGTTCACGTCAACCATCAGTCCGCTCATCGACCTGGAGAACAAAAACTATACTGACCAGACCCGTACCTTCCGCGCCATGGGCAACGTCTATCTGCGGGCCAACATCATGGACGGTCTGAAAATCACAACGACATTCTCAGTCAAGAAATTCGATGACTCCAATATTGCCAAGTACGAGGCAAAGACCGACTACCGTGACATCCACATCATCACGCTGCCCGACATATACCTCTATGCGGCTGAGGCCTATCTGAAGGCTGGAGAGACGCAGAAGGCATTGGAGCGGCTGAACACGGTGCGCCAGCGCGCAGGGTTGTCCGCGCTTACGTCTATCGACATCGATGCCATTCTGAAGGAACGTGCCTGCGAACTCTTTGGACAAGGCTCGCGTTGGATAGACTTGCGCCGCACGCAGAAACTTGTGGAGTACAACAATCTGTATAATCCACAGATTAAAGGACGTGCAGCACAATGTATCGGACAGAAGTTGCTCCGTCCTATTCCACAAGGAGCTATTGATGCCAATGACCAACTGAGTGTGGCCGACCAAAATCCCGGATATTGACCTCCGAATGGTGTTTTTCAAGAAAAAAAGGCTAACTTTGCTGTCAAAACGCTGAAAACTGAGAACAGACATGAAGAAAACCATTTGTTGTGCGGTGCTACTGTTGCTCGCTGTTGTCGCTGTCAGAGCCGAAGGGCGGAAACAGCCTGCCACGGTGATTCTCACCGCAGGGCAGAGCAATACTGACGGACGGGTGCTGAATGAGGAACTGCCGGAGGAGATTCGCAGGACGGGCTACCAGTATTGCCAGTGGAGCTTCGGTAGCGGATACCATTCGGGTAAAGGACAGTTTGAACGGTTCTATCCGCGCATCAACCACAAGGATACCCCGGGAAAGTGGGCGTACGATGCTGTGGTCTATCACCGGCTGGAGCAACTGCTGCAAAAGCCGTTCTACGTCATCAAGGAGTCACTGGGCGGAACGGCCATCGACACGACGTGCCGCAGTACCCACCAGATGTACTGGAGCGCCGAGGCCGGATGGTTGGCGCGTAACCGGGCCGCAGACAAGGGCGGCAAGTCGCTGCTGAAGGCATTTACTGAGAATATCGGGGCTTGCATCGACAATCATCTGAAGGCGTTGCCGGAGGGCTACGACATCAAGTGCCTGCTTTGGCATCAAGGCGAGAGCGACTTCCGTCAGGCCGGACGCTTCGAGCATAACCTTCGGGAGGTTGTTAGCTACATCCGCAACTATCTCGTGGAGAAGACGGGACAGGAGAAATATGCGCGGTTGCCGGTGTTCTGTGGCACCTTCTCCCACAAAAGCCGCAACTATGTGCCCGAGTTGGAACAGACTCTCTTCCGCTTGGCTGCGAAAGATCCCGACTTTCATGTTGTCGACGTGGGCGACGCAACCTTGCAGGCAGACCAAATCCATTTCGATGCGGCTGGTGCAGCACTGCTGGGAAACCGGATGTTTGACGAAATGGTGGCAGCGAAGGTGGTGCAGGACGAGTCGTTCGTATGGTACGATGGCAACGGGTTCGTCCGTTATGCCATGCGTGGCGCACCCACTCCTGTGGTGAAGACCGCATTGGATATGCTGGACGAAGACCTGCGCGACGTGACGGGCGCGGGGTTGCAGCGGGTGTCTGCCACTCGGGCCACCATACGGGTGGTGCAACTGGACAGGGACAAGACCGCACGACGGGAGCTGGCTGCGGCCGGCATTCCCGTGGACAGTCTTGCGCGGAAGAAGGATGCCTTTTGTCTGAAAGTGGCAAAGGGGCAGCTTTACGTGGTCGGCAGTGATGACCGCGGAACGGCCTACGGCCTTCTGGAACTGTCGCGGTTGGCTGGTGTCTCGCCCTGGAAATGGTGGGCCGACGCGAAACCCATGCGGAGAACACGGTTGGCCGTATCGCAAGACTTCGAGACGCTGCAAAGTCCGTCGGTGGAGTATCGTGGCATCTTCCTCAACGACGAGGACTGGACGCTGCAGCCGTGGAGCTGGCGTACCTATTCGCCCGGCAAGCCCGGACTGATCAGTGCCAAGACCTATAAGCGAATCTTCCAGTTGCTGATGCGTCTGCGTGCCAATGCCGTCTGGCCGGGCATGCACGGCATGACCGCCCCCTTCTTCACCGTTCCTGGGGCGAAGGAGGCGGCAGACTCCTGTGGCATTGCCGTCGGTACCAGCCATTGCGAACCGATGATGCGCAACAATGTGGGCGAATGGGACAAAGCGGTGCGTGGAGCTTATAACTACATCAGCAACAAGGAGGGCGTGCAGCACTACTGGATAGAGCGGTTGAAGGAGACGGGACGCTACGAGAATATCTACACCATCGGGATGCGTGGCATTCACGACAGTGGTATGGAGGGCGTGGGGAAGAGTCTGGATGCACAGACCGCTGCACTGCAACAGGTCATTGACGACCAGCGTGATTTACTCCGCCGCTACGTCAACAAACGGGTGGAGCAGATTCCCCAGCAGTTCGTGCCCTACAAGGAGGTGCTGCAGGTGATGGAGAACGGTCTGCAGATTCCCGACGATGTGACCCTGACGTGGTGCGATGACAACTACGGCTACATGACCCGTCTCTCCGACAGTCTGCAACAGCGGCGTAGTGGTGGGGCTGGTGTGTATTATCACCTGAGCTACTGGGGCAGGCCGCACGACTATATGTGGCTCTCCACGACGCAGCCTGGCCTGGTCTACAACGAGATGCGCGAAGCATACGACCATCATGTCCGCAAACTGTGGATTGTCAACGTGCACGACATGAAGACAGCGGCATACGACCTGGAACTGTTTCTCGACATGGCGTGGAACATCAACAGCGTCTCACCGTCCACCCTCTATCAACACCAGGAGCAATGGCTCTGTCGGGAGTTCGGTACGGAGGCCGGCAAGCGGCTGCTGCCTGTTATGCAGGAGTTCTATCGTCTGACAGCCATCCGCAAGCCCGAGTTCATGGGATGGAACCAGGTGGAACTGGACAAGCGGGTGTACGACAGAGGATGGTCGCCCGTGGCTGACACAGAGTTCAGTCTGACAGCGTTCGGCGGTGAACTGGACCGCTATCTGGCCGACTGGAGGCAGGTGACGGATGCACTCCGTGACGTGGAGCGCACCATTCCGGCGGAACGGCAGGATGCGTTCTTCTCTCATGTCAAATACCCTGTGCTGGGCGCGGCGGCCATGAGCCGGAAGATGCTGGAAGCCCAGCGCGCACGGAGTATCGCCAAGGCCAACTACGACTCGGAACGGTGGCAACGCGATACGCTGCTCTATGCGGCTTGTGCCAAGAGCCAGGATGCCTATCAGGAAATCCGCAGGTTGACGGATTATTACAACCGTGTGATGGCGGACGGGAAATGGAACCATTCGATGGTTGACAATCCCCGCGACCTCTATGTGTTCTACGCTCCGACACTGCCCGTCTGTCTGACGGAACGGGAGGTGGCCGCCTATAAGGACACGCTCACTGCGGCAGTTCGCCCCGTCGGGGAATGTCAGGATAGTTGCGTGGTGCGGAACGCCTGCCAGTACGACGAAGCCGGTGAGGGCGTACAGCGCATCCAGTCGTTGGGTCACTCTATGGCTGCCGTGTCGCTGCCCAGGGGACAGTCTGTCAGCTACGGTTTCGACTGGCAGGGTAGTGCGGAGGCCCTGTTGCGCCTCGCACTGATTCCCACACAGCCTAACGACAAGGGCGACCTCCGTTTCTCCGTCAGCATCGACGGTGGACAGCCGCAGGTGTTCTCGCTCAAGGAAGGATTCCGCACCGAGCGGTGGAAGCAGAACGTACTGCGCGGACAGGCCGTCAGGACACTGCCCGTCACGCTCACCCCCGGTCGCCATCGGCTGACTATTACCGCCCTGGATCACCATGTCGTCCTGGACCAGTGGATGGTCGATACCGACAAGGAACGGCAGTTCTATGTGTTTCCCGTCGCCCCTTCCTATTAACCCTTAAAAATAATGAACAGAAATATGAAAAGAAAACTCCTTTTGATACTATGGGCCGCCATGGCCATTGGAGCACAAGCCGCCGTGCGCGATGCCTTCCAGCACATCCTGCCCGTGACAGACGCATCACTGACCAAAAGCCTGAATGGAACGTGGAGCCTGAAGGTGGTGGACGGCATCAGCGATGACAAGACCGTCCCTGCGGCTGATGCCACCTGGGGCACCATCCCCGTGCCCGGATGTTGGGAAGCGCATGGCTTCAGCAAACCGAGTTACGACAAGGCCTTGGCACTGACGGGCTATTATCGCACCGCCTTCACCGTGCCAACTTCTTGGCGTGGCCAGCGCGTGGTACTGCGCCTCGACGGTGTGCTCTATGCCTACGACCTGTGGGTGAACGGCCGATTGGTCGGTTCGTGGGCTTCGGCCTACAATACGGCGCTCTTCGACATCACGCCCTATCTCACCAAAGCCAAGGAGCAGCAGTTGGCATTGCGTGTGGTGACCCAAGCGAAGGGTAGCGACTTCGATACGAACGACGACTGGGCACCCTGCGGCATCTTTCGCGACGTGACCCTGTTTGCCGTGCCCAGGACGCACCTCAGCGACCTGACCATCACCACGAAGATGACGGGCGAGGTTGTGGTGAAAACCGAGGTGACCAATGGTAACCGGCAGACGGCGGTGACCCATGAGATTCTTGACGCACGGCGGCAAGTGGTGGGACGTGGCGCACACTGCCGTGTCAACAATCCTCACCTGTGGACGGCCGAGACCCCTTACCTCTACACCCTGCGCACACAGCTCCTGCAAAAGGGCAGGGTGATACAGACCTTTGAACACCGTTTCGGCATCCGCGAACTGACCATCGACAGCAAGGTGTTGAAATTGAATGGGAAACCCATCAAACTGCGCGGTGTCACCTGCCATGCCACAGACCCGAGGACGGTGAAGGTCATCGGCGATACGCTCACGCTGAAGGACATGCGGCTGATGAAGGAAGCCTCTGTCAACTATATTCGTACCTCCCATTACCCGCGCGAGCCGCGCTTCTACGAACTGGCAGACTCGTTGGGCTTCTATGTCATCGACGAGGTGCCCTTTGGATATGGTGACAAGCACCTGACCGACTCGTCCTACTACGAGATTTTGCAGCAACGGGCGCAGGCCACCGTCCGCCGCGACAAGAACCACGCCTCGGTGCTGCTCTGGAGCGTGGGCAACGAAAACCCGTTGACACCGATGTGCCAGGACTTAGGTGCATATATCAAGCAGGAACTGGACTCCTCGCGCTTTATCTGCTATCCGCAGGTGGGTTCTTATTTCCGCAAGTTCAACTACGATTTCCCGAAGGTGGCCGACATCTATGCGCCACACTATCCCACCACGGCACAGATAGCCGACTTCTATCAGCGCAGTGACCGCCCTGTCATCTTCACGGAATATTGCCACACGCTGGGCATCTCGTTGGAAGACCACGACCGCCAGTGGGAGCTGATAGAGCGCACGCCATGGATTGCTGGCGGCAGCGTCTGGGAATGGGTGGACCAGGGCATGCCGTTCCGCGAGGAACTGAAGAACCGGTATGGCTATGAGGAGCGGGTGTTCACTTCTCCGCATGGCGGTTTCGAGATGTGTGGCAACAAGGGCACGGACGGACTGCTGTATGCAGATCGCACGCCACTGCCCAACTACTACGAGCTGCAGCACAACTATGCCTGTGCGGCGGTGACCGACAGCGTGATCCGCGTCGGGGAAGAGGCGGAAACCGTCACCCTGCACGTCCGCAACCGTTTTGACTTCATTAACCTCAAGGATAACGTCACGTTCCGTTGGGTGCTGACCGCCGACCGCGACACTGTGGCCTCGGGGGCTTTCTCGCCCGACTGCCCGGCGCGCTCCTCGGTGCAGTATCCGATCGCTTTGCCGTTGTCGATGGTGGCTCCTGACCGCATCTGTCTGCTGCACCTCACCATCAGCGATACACAGGGACGGGTGCTCTTCCGACAGACGTTGCCTGTCAATCCGAAAGACCAAACCGGCAGACTGCTGGAGGGACTGACCGAGGCTACAGGTGACCCGATGGCCGTGGTACAGGGCGGCTGGATGGTGCGGGCAGGACGCAAGGCTACACTGGCCGAGCAACTGAGAATCGCAGACAAACGGCTGGAACGTTATCTGCTGCGGACTCCCGCCATGGGGTCGGACATCAGGACCGAGGTGGAGGGCTATGCCACCCATGTCTCCTTTTCGCTGACTCCCGATTCCACCGACACCTTCCTCTCCGAACTTGGTCTGGCCGTGCTACTTGACCAGCGCATCGACCGTGTGCAGTGGATTGGCAACGGTCTCATGCCTACCTGCCCCGGCCGTTATCGAGCAGACCGCTATGGATTCTGGAGCTTGCGGAAAGATGACCTCTATCTGGAGGGTAACCGTATGGGTGTGGACTGTGCGTGGCTGACGGACAAGGATGGCAATGGTCTTCTGCTTGTCTGCCGTCAGGGCAACGTCAGCTTCGAACAGACCGACCGGGGCATCGTGTTAACCTATAACGTGGCGGTGGCCGGACAGGGACCGAAATTCGCTCGGACGGCCTTCCCCGTCACTGCCGACAAGGTGGGCACGATGTCTGGAGAGTTCTGGCTCTACAGAACAACGGCAGGGCACATCCCGACATTGCTGCAAAGTCTCTTCGCCCATCCGCAGGCCATACCCGAGCCGTTCCATCCGTTCGAGACGCAGTACGACACGTATCTGATGCGGTTTGAAGACATCATCCAGTAAAGTCTTTGAGCCTCTCTCTTCTGTTAGTCTTTGAAGTCGAGTGAGAGTTGACCGTCGCCCAACAGGTTGAAGCTCTTGCGGTGGTAGGGCGTGAGACCATAGCGGCGGATGGCCTCGCGGTGTTTGGGGGTGGGGTAGCCCTTGTTAGAGTGCCAGTCGTACTGTGGAAACTCATCGGCTAGATCGTCCATGTAGTCGTCGCGGTAGGTCTTGGCCAGGATAGAGGCTGCGGCAATGCTCAGGTATTTCCCGTCGCCCTTGACGATGGTGGTGTAGGGGAGCGTGCCGTAGGGTTTGAAGCGGTTGCCGTCCACGATGACGGCTTCGGGGCGGAGCGTTAGTTGGTCGAGGGCGCGGTGCATGGCCAGTATCGAGGCGTTGAGGATGTTGATGCGGTCTATCTCCTCGGCAGTCACGATGCCGACGGCCCACGCCAGTGCGTCGCGCTGGATGACCTCGCGCAACAGTTTGCGGCGGCGGTCTGTCAACTGTTTCGAGTCGTTGAGCAGGTCGTTATGGTAGTCTTCGGGAAAGATGACGGCGGCCGCGTAGACACTCCCTGCCAGACAGCCGCGCCCCGCCTCGTCGCATCCGGCTTCCGTCTTCCCCGGGTAGTAATGGCTGGCCAGCATATCAGAACATCTTGCTGACGCGGCGGATGCCGCTGACCAGTGCATCGACTTCCTCCTTGGTGTTATACAGGGCGAACGAGGCACGCACGGTGCCGCTGACACCGAGACGATCCATAAGGGGCTGGGCGCAGTGGTGGCCAGTGCGCACGGCAATGCCGAGTCGGTCAAGTAGGGTGCCCATGTCGAGGTGATGGATGTCGTCCACCAAGAAACTGACCACGGCATCCTTGCCCTCCTGTTCCCCGAAGAGCCGGATGCCCTCAATGGTGCGCATTTGCTCCATGCAGTAGCGGGTGAGTGCCTGCTCATGCCGGGCGATGTTGTCCATGCCGATCGCAGAGACATAGTCGATGGCCTTGGCCAGACCGTGGGTGGCCACGTAGTCGGGCGTGCCGGCCTCAAACTTGAATGGCAGGCGTTCGAACGTGGTCTTCTCGAAGCTCACGTGGTCTATCATCTCGCCGCCGCCCTGATAGGGAGGTAGCTGTTCCAGCCACTGCTCCTTGCCGTAGAGCACGCCGATGCCGGTGGGTCCGTACATCTTGTGGCCGCTGAAGGCGAAGAAATCGCAGTCCAAGTCCTGAACGTCCACCGTGAAATGAGGTGTGCTCTGTGCACCATCCACCATCACGGGCACGCCGTGCCCGTGGGCTATCCGGACTATCTCTTTGACGGGGTTTACCGTGCCGAGGACATTGCTCACCTGGGCGATGCTCACCATCTTGGTGCGATCGGTAAACAGGCGGACAAAGTCATCAAGAAGGATTTCCCCTTTGTCGCTGATGGGAATCACGCGGAGGATAATGCCCTTCTTGGCGGCCTGCAACTGCCAGGGCACAATGTTGGAGTGGTGCTCCATAGTGGAGACGATGACCTCGTCGCCCTCGCCCATAAACGCGTCGCAGAACGAGGAAGCCACGAGGTTCAGACTCTCCGTAGTGCCACGGGTGAAGATAATCTCTTCCGTCTTGGACGCGTGGATAAACTGGCGCACAGTCTCTCGCGCCGCCTCATGTAGGTCGGTGGCCTGCTGCGAGAGGTAGTGGACACCACGGTGCACATTGGCGTTGACGTTGAGATACTCCTCGCGCATGGCATCCAGCACGCAGAGCGGTTTCTGGGTGGTGGCGGCATTGTCGAGGTAGATCAGCGGCTTGCCGTAGACGGTTCGCGAGAGGATGGGGAAGTCTTCGCGTATCTTGTTGATGTCGTACATGGTCTGACGTTTTTCTATTTGCATAGTTTGCAGCCCTCACACTTGCTCAGCTCGCCCCGGAAGCGTTTCTCGATGAGGTAGTGCAGACGGTCGTGCAGAGGTTCCAGCTGCATCTGGTCAATGACCTCATTGGCAAAGGCAAACTGGAGGAGTAGCTTCGCCTCCTCCCGGCTTACGCCGCGCTGCTGCATATAGAAGAGGGCGGCATCGTTGAGCTGGCCGACGGTGCTGCCATGCGAACATTTCACGTCGTCGGCATAGATTTCCAGCATGGGCTGGGTGAACATACGGGCGGTTTTGGTGGCGCAGAGGTTTTGGTTGGTTTCCTGCGAAACGGTCTTCTGCGCATCCTTGCGCACCAGTACGCGTCCGGCAAAAGCACCGCGTGCCTCACCGTCGAGCACGTATTTGTACAGCTCATGACTGGTGCAATGGCCGGCCTGATGGTCGATGAGCGTGTTGTTGTCCACCACCTGGTTCTTGTCGGCAATGACGCAGCCGTTGCAGGAACACTCCGCGCCCTCACCCTTGAAGACAAGGTCGAGGCGGTTGCGCGTAATGCCGTTGTGCAGCGTGATGACATTGTGGTTCAAGTGGCTGTTGGCCTGCTGCTCCACATACACATTGCTGACGCGGCGGCTCTTGATGTGGGTCTCTTCCAGACAATAGAGGTCGAGACTGGCATTCTCGCCCACGAAAGCCTCAATGACTTGCGTGGCGAGAAAGTGGCGGTCGTCGGCCGCATGGTCGCAGAAGAGAAACTTGGCCTCTGCGCCCTGCTCCAGTACGATGAGCACGCGGCGGTTCACCATTAGGTCGACATCCGAACGGAGGATGTTGATGACCTGTACGGTGCGTTCTACCCGGATGTTTTTGGGCACGTAGATGAACAGACCGTCCTGTGCCAGGAAGGTGTTAAGCGCGGTAATGCTGTCCTCGTCGGTCTTGGCGAGCTTGGCATAGTAGCGTGCCACCAGTTCTGGTTGCTCACCGGCCACCTTGGCAAGCGAGTCCACAATGACGCCTTCAGGCAGCTCCACCTTGGGCAGTGCCTTGTTGTAGAAAGCGTCGTTGACCACGAAATAGAGCGAGGTGCTCAGGTTCGGCACGTCACAACGGAACGCCTTGTAAGGGTCAACGGGAATGTTGAGCCGGTTAAGGTTTAAGCCATAGTCTGGTTCGAAGACCGCATTCATGTCGGTGTACCTGTACCGCTCCACCTTGCGGGAGGGGAAGCCCAGCCGTTGGAAATTCTCGAAGGCTGTGTCGCGCACCGCATTGAGCACGCCGGCACTGTGTGCCTTCAGGGTCTCTGCGGCCGTCTGGTACAGGTCTATGTATTGTTTCTCTACGTGCATAGGTCACTCCTTTCCGTCTGCCTCTGCCTTAATCCAGTCGTAGCCGCGTGCCTCAATCTCCTTGGCCAGCTCCGGCCCTGCGGTCTTCACGATTCGGCCGTTGTAGAGCACGTGAACCACGCTGGGCTTGATCATGTCGAGCAACCGCTCGTAGTGGGTGATGACGATGCATGAGGTCTCCGGGGCCTGTAACTTGTTCACACCATCGGCCACGATGCGCATGGCATCCACGTCAAGTCCCGAGTCGGTCTCGTCAAGGATGGCGAGCTTGGGCTCCAGCACGGCCATTTGGAAGATTTCGTTGCGTTTCTTCTCACCACCCGAGAAACCCTCGTTGACGGAGCGGTTGGCAAGCTTGGCATCCAGCTCCACAATCTTGCGCTTCTCGCGCATCAGCTTGAGGAAGTCGGCGGCATTCATAGGTTCCAGTCCTTGGTACTTGCGCTTCTCGTTGACGGCGGCCTTCATGAAGTTGGTCATCGACACACCGGGAATCTCCACTGGATACTGAAACGAGAGGAATAAGCCCTCGTGTGCCCGGTCTTCGGGCTTCATCTCCAGCAGGTTCTTGCCGTTGAAGACGGCCTCGCCGCTGGTCACCTCGTAGAGCGGATTGCCCACGAGGACAGCACTCAGGGTGGATTTGCCCGAACCGTTCGGACCCATGATGGCGTGTATCTCACCGTCCTTGACGGTCAGGTTGACCCCCTTCAATATTTCTTTGCCTGCGATACTGGCATGCAGATTCTTGACTTCTAACATATTATATATATAATCGGTTTAACGTATGCTTGTCAACACGGTGAGCCTTATCCCACGGTGCCTTCCAGCGAGACGCTGAGCAGTTTCTGCGCCTCGACGGCAAATTCCATGGGTAGCTTCTTGATGACATCCTTGGCATAGCCGTTGACGATGAGTCCTACGGCCTGTTCGGTGGGAATGCCACGCTGGTTGCAGTAGAAGAGCTGGTCTTCCGAAATCTTCGAGGTGGTGGCCTCGTGTTCGAAGACAGCCGTGTCGTTGTGGACATCCATATAGGGGAAGGTGTGCGCACCGCAGTTGCTGCCCAGGAGCAGCGAGTCGCAAGAGCTGTAGTTGCGGGCGTTGTCGGCATTGGAGGTGGCACGCACCAGACCGCGGTAGGAGTTTTGGCTATGGCCGGCAGAGATGCCCTTCGAGATGATGGTGCTCCGGGTGTCCTTGCCCATGTGGATCATCTTGGTGCCGGTGTCGGCTTCTTGATAGTTGTTGGTGACGGCCACGCTATAGAACTCCGCTACAGAATGATCGCCGCGCAGGATGCAGGAGGGATATTTCCACGTGATGGCGGAACCCGTCTCCACCTGTGTCCAACTCAACTTGGAGTGGACACCGCGTAGGTCGCCGCGCTTCGTCACGAGGTTCAGCACACCGCCCTTGCCGTGCTCGTCGCCTGGATACCAGTTCTGCACGGTAGAGTATTTTACCTCGGCCCGGTCTTTGACGATGATTTCGACGATAGCAGCATGGAGCTGGTTCTCGTCGCGCATCGGTGCGGTGCAACCCTCCAGGTAAGACACGTAAGAGTCGTTGTCGGCAATAATCAGTGTGCGCTCAAACTGCCCCGTATTGCGGGCGTTGATGCGGAAATAGCTGCTCAGCTCCATGGGGCAGCGCACGCCCTTCGGGATGTAGACGAACGAGCCGTCACTGAACACGGCACTGTTGAGGGCGGCGAAGAAATTGTCGCGGTAGGGAACGACAGTGCCTAAATATTCCTTCACGAGGTCAGCGTGTTCCTTGACCGCTTCACCGATGGAACAGAATATCACGCCCTTCTCGCGGAGCTTCTCCTTGAATGTGGTCTTTACCGACACGGAGTCCATGATGGCATCGACAGCAGTGTTGCCACTGAGTGCCAGACGCTCCTCCAAGGGAATACCCAGCTTGTCAAAGGTCTTTTCCAGTTCCGGGTCTATCTTTCCGTCGCCCTGCGGTGCTTTCGCCAGGGGGTCGGCATAATAGGAGATGGCCTGATAGTCGATGGGCGGCACGTGGACGTGTCCCCACCGAGGCTCTTCCTGTTGCTGCCAGTAGCGGAAAGCCTGAAGGCGGAAGTCAAGTAGCCAGTCGGGTTCTCCCTTCTTCTGCGAGATGAGCCTCACGATGTCCTCGTTGAGCCCCTTCTCGATGACCTCCGTATGAATGTCCGTCGTGAAGCCGAACTCGTATTTCTGTTCGGCCACCTGACGCACCAGTTTGTTGTCGTTGTTTTGTTCCATGCACATCCTTCTTTCCTGTACGGTCACGCTTTCTTTGCAGCACGTATGAAATAGGCAATCAACAGCACGTAGGCCACGAGCGAGAGCCACTCACTCAACGGGTTGGCCCACCATTCCGCGTAGTCGAACTGGACACCGCCGAAGCGCAACAGGGCACTGATCACACCCATCAGCGCACCGCCAGCGATGAAGCCAGAGGCGATGAGGTTACCCTTCTCACCGCGTGCCTTGTTCTCTTCCGGGTGTTTCGAGCGCGTCGTCACATACCAGTTGACGGCACCGCCCACCAACAGCGGCACGTTGAGTTCCATGGGGATGAACATACCGAGGGCGAAGGCCAAGGCAGGCACCTTGCACCAGGTGAGGATGATGGCCAACACGGCACCGATGGCATAGAGCGGCCACGGTGCTCCCGTTCCCGTCATCAGCGGGTCGATGACGGCAGCCATGGCGTTGGCCTGTGGGGCAGCCAGCGCACCCGAGGCGAAGCCGTAGGTCTCGTTGAGCAGCATCATCACGCCGCCCACCGTGGCAGCGCTGACCAGCGTGCCGAGGAATTTCCACGTCTCCTGCTTGCGGGGCTGCGTACCTGTCCAGTGGCCGATTTTTAGGTCGGTAATGAACGAGCCGGCCATGGAGAGGGCGGTGCAGACCACACCGCCCATGATGAGGGCCGCCACCATACCGCCAGTGCCGTTCAGTCCCACGGCCACCATGACCACGGAGGCCAGGATGAGCGTCATCAGCGTCATGCCCGACACGGGGTTACTGCCCACGATGGCAATGGCATTGGCAGCTACGGTAGTGAAGAGGAAGGCGATAATGGCGGTCAGCAGGATGGCCACAACGGCAAAGAGCAGTTCGCCGCTCATCACACCGAACCAAAAGAAGAGGAAGGTGACGAGCAGAGTGACCGCTGAGGCAATGGCGATGAAACGCAGGGGCAGGTCGGCACTGACATTTTCTTTGTCGGAAGCCTCCTCCGTGGTTGCCGATGGAGTAGGCTTCATGCGCTTCACCGCTCCGATGATGATGTCGCGGCTCTTGATGATGCCGATGATGCCGGCCATGGCGATGGCTCCGATGCCGATGGACTTGCCGTAGCTGGTGAAAATCTGCTCGGGCGACATCTCGCCCACGGCGGTGGTGATGGCGGGATTCCACTGGTTCAATATCTCCGTGGGGAAGAACAGGGCCATGCCTGGCACGACAATCCACCAGACGAAGAGCGATCCCAGGGTGATGATGAGGGCATAGCGGAACCCGATGATGAAGCCGAGACCGAGCACGGCAGCCCCAGTGTTGTTCTTGAAGACGAGCTTGGCACGGTCGGCCAGGTCGCTGCCAAAAGGAATCATACGGCTGGTCACGTTCTCGTTCCACCAGCCAAAGGTGGCCACAATGAAGTCGTAGAGACCACCCACGAGACCGGCCATCAGCAGTGGACGCGCCTGCGAACCGCCTTTCTCTCCACTTTTCAGTACCTGCGTGGTGGCCGTGGCTTCTGGGAAGGGGAACTGCTCGGCAGGAGCCTCAACGAAATACCGGCGGAAGGGGATGAGAAAAAGGATGCCGAGCACGCCGCCCAGCAGCGATGCGAAAAATATCTTCAAGAAGTCGGTCTCCATGCCTGGGTACTTGGCCTGCAGGATGTAGATGGCGGGCAGTGTGAAGATGGCACCGGCCACGACAGCCCCAGAGCAGGCACCGATGGACTGGATAATGACATTCTCGCGCAGGGCATTGTTGCGCTTGGCGGCTGTCGACACGCCCACGGCGATGATGGCAATGGGGATGGCGGCCTCAAACACCTGTCCCACCTTCAGTCCGAGGTAGGCAGCGGCGGCCGAGAAAAGCACGGTCATCAGCACGCCCCAGGTGACAGACCACACGTTGACTTCGTTTTGTTGTTTCATAGCTTGCTGTTGTTCTATAGGTTCTTGCTGATTCGTTCTAACGCTTCCTCCAGCCGCTTGCGCTGACAGGCAAGGTTGATACGTACGTAGCCGCGACCGCTTTCCGGGCCGTACATCGTGCCGGGATTGAGCCATACACGGGCTTTGTCGAGCAGTCGCTGACAGAGCACCTCGGCCGCTTCACCGCCTGCGGTCACGTCCACCCAGGGCAGGTAGGTGCCTTCCATCCGGCAGACCTTCCACTGTGGGATGTGCGTCTCGACAAACTGGCAGAGCAGTTGGTAGTTGCCCCAGATATATGCATTGAGCTGGTCTATCCAGTCCTCACTCTCGTTGTAGGCAGCCATAAGTGCCACATTGCCGAAGGGGTTGATCTCACACACCTCGTTGATGTTGATGGCACGATCCAACCGACGACGCCATTCCGGATTGGCACAGACGATATTGGCGGTCTGCAGTCCGGCGATGTTGAACGACTTGGAGGGGGAGTTCAGTGCCACGCAGTTCTGGCGGCAGGCTTCGCTGACTGCGGCAAAGGGCTGATAGCGGTGCCCAGGCATGACCAGCTCGCAGTGGATTTCGTCGCTGACGACCTTGACGGCGTGCTTCAGACAGATGTCGTTGATGCGCTCCAACTCTTCCTTACTCCACACGCGCCCGGTCGGATTGTGGGGGTTGCAGAGCAGCAACACGGTAGCCTTCTCTTCGGCACAGCGTCGCTCGAGGTCGTCCCAGTCGATGATGAACGAGTCACCCTGTCGCAGCAGTACGCTCTCCGACACTTGGCAACCATTGTTGCGGATGGACGAGAAGAAACAGTTGTAGTCGGGCGAGAGCATCACCACCTGTTCTCCGGACATGGTCAGTGCCTTGATGGCGACCGAGACGGCAGGCACCACCCCCGTGGTGTAGAGAATCTCGTCGCGGTGGATGGTCCACTGGTGGCGGCGCTGAAACCAGGAGATGACGGCCTCATAATAGTCGTCCTCCACCAGCGTGTAGCCATAGATGCCCTGCTTGGCACGCTCAACGACGGCCTTGACGATGGCGGGAGCCACCTCAAAGTCCATGTCGGCAATCCACATGGGGATGATGTCGTCTGAGTCGGCCGTGTCCCATTTAACGCAATGGGTTCCCCGACGCACGGTCGGTTTGTCAAAATCGTATTTCATACGTTTAGTTCTTATCATTGTTTGCGCACCGCTATGATGCAGTTGTTGGGCGGCAGCACGTGCTCGTCGATGGTGATGCTGCCAATGGAGTCGGCAACGATGTGGCCGGAGGTGGGGTTCTTGATGTTCTCCACGTGGCCACGGATGTCGGCCTCCACGGTGGAATACTCGAAGAGGCGGTCGCAGGCTGCGTCGATGGTGCAGTTCTCCAGCATGAGGCCATCCACATAGCAGAGCAGTTGCTCACCCGAGAGATGGCAGTTGACGAGGCGCACATTCTTCGAGTGCCACGCCAGATACTCGCCGTCAAGCACGGAGTCGTAGACGGTCACGTTCTCACACTCCCAAAACGAGTCCTTCGTGGTGATGCGCGCGTTGCGCACCTCCACGTTGCTGCAGTACTGGAAGATGTACTTCGAGTCGCTCACCAGTCCGTCGACACGGATGTCGTGTGCGAACATGAAGGGATAGGTACCGTCGTGGAGGGTCACGTTCTTCAACTGGACATCCTCCACGCGCCAGAACGTCTCGTCGGCATCGGTAATCTCCACATTCTCCAGATAGACGTGCTTCATCTCGCGGAAGAATTTCGGACCGTCAATCTTCGAGTCCGTCATTGTCAGGTTGTCCGTGTACCAGACGGCCGAGCGTGAACCGGGGGCAAAATAGCAGTGGTCAATGCGCGCACCGTCCACGTGCCACCAGGGATATTTGCCGTAGAAGTGGCAGCCCGTAGCCTCAATGTTGGTGCACTGCTTGATGCCGCTCTCCCCGTCGGTGATGGTCACGTTCTCCAGTCGCAGGTCGTGCGAGCCGAACAGCGGACGCTCGCCACCGAATTCCTTGTCTTTTATCAGTTTCATGGCTTCCACTTGCTGTTGTGTCAGAGCTTCTGTTCCACCTCAATCTCGGTGAAGGTTTCGATGACGTCGCCCACCTGGATGTCGTTGAAGTTGACGAGTGAGATACCACATTCCAAGCCCGTGGCCACCTCCTTCGCGTCGTCCTTGTAACGCTTCAGGGCGTCGATGGCGGCGGTATGTACCACAATGCCGTCGCGGATGACGCGGGCCTTGTCCTTGTTGTGCACCTTGCCTTCGGTCACCAAACCGCCAGCCACTGTGCCCACCTTCGAAATCTTGAACACCTGCTTCACCTCAATCTCACCGGTCAGGATTTCCTTCTTCACCTTGTCGAGCATGCCTTCCATCGTTGACTTCACCTCGTCGATGGCATCATAGATGATGGAGTAGGTGTTGATTTCCACCCCTTCGCGCTCGGCCAGACGGCGCGCATCGGCTGATGGACGCACCTGAAAACCGATGATGATGGCGTCGGAGGCCGATGCCAGCATGACATCGTTCTCGCTGATCTGACCCACGGCCTTCGAGATGACATTCACCTGCACCTTCTCCGTAGAGAGCTTGATGAACGAGTCGCTCAGCGCCTCTATCGAACCGTCGGTGTCACCCTTGACGATGATGTTAAGTTCATGGAACTCGCCGAGGGCGATGCGGTGCGAGATGTCGTCGAGACCGAGCGTCTTGGTGGTGCGGAGCGACTGCTCACGCTGCAGCTGCGTGCGCTTGTTGGCAATCTCGCGGGCTTCCTGCTCCGTCTCCATCACGTGGAAGGAGTCACCGGCGGTTGGTGCACCGTTGAGACCGAGGATGATGGCGGGTTCAGCCGGTCCGGCCTTCTCGATGCGTTGGTTGCGCTCGTTGAACATCGCTTTGATGCGGCCATAGGCCGTTCCGGCAATGACCACGTCGCCCTGCCTTAGCGTACCGTTGCTCACGAGTACGGTGGAGACATAGCCACGTCCCTTGTCGAGCGACGACTCGATGATGCTTCCCGTAGCCTTTCGGTTCGGATTGGCCTTGAGGTCGAGCATCTCGGCTTCCAGCAACACCTTCTCCAGCAGTTCGTCCACGCCGATGCCTTTCTTGGCAGAGATTTCCTGACACTGGTATTTTCCGCCCCAGTCCTCCACGAGGAGGTTCATATTGGCCAGGTCTTCGCGTATCTTGTCGGGGTTGGCACCGGGCTTGTCTATCTTGTTGATGGCAAATACCATCGGCACATTGGCGGCCTGGGCATGGGCGATGGCCTCCTTGGTGGTGGGCATCACGCTGTCGTCGGCGGCGATGATGATGATGGCAATATCCGTCACCTGTGCGCCACGGGCACGCATGGCAGTGAACGCTTCGTGTCCCGGTGTGTCGAGGAAGGTGATGCGGCGACCGTCCTTCAGCTTTACGTTATAGGCACCGATGTGCTGCGTAATGCCGCCGGCCTCACCGGCAATCACGTTGGTGTTGCGGATAAAGTCGAGCAACGAGGTCTTTCCGTGGTCCACATGACCCATCACGGTGACGATGGGGGCGCGGCTGATCAGGTCATTCTCATCGTCTTCCTCCTCGGTAATGGCATTCTGTACCTCAGCACTGACGTATTCAGTGGTGAAGCCAAACTCTTCCGCCACGATGTTGATGGTCTCCGCGTCAAGGCGTTGGTTGATGCTGACCATGATGCCGATGCTCATACAGGTGCCGATGACCTGGTTCACACCCACGTTCATCATGGTGGCCAGCTCGCTGACGGTCACAAATTCTGTCAGTTTCAGTACCTTGCTCTCTGCGGCCTGCTCGGCAATCTCGCTGTTGAGACGCTCCTGCACGGCATCGCGCTTCTCGCGACGGTATTTGGCTCCTTTCTTGTTTTGGCTCTTCGAGGTCAGACGAGCCAGAGTTTCCTTCACCTGGCGTGCTACGGCCTCGTCGTCGACTTCCAGCGGCTTCGTTGCCTGGCGGTTCTTCTTGTTCTTCTTGCCACCGCTCTGTTGGCCGTTTTGTCCGCCACCAGACGACGGCTGTCCTGCGCCCGGACGTTGTTGTCCGCCCTTGCCTTTCTTGCCGTTGCCTTGCTGTTGGCTGTTTTGGCTCTGGTTGGCGGC
>CAVBXH010000029.1:24755-29736 GCA_963599475.1 Acutalibacteraceae bacterium
GGCAGCCTCAATGTCTACACGACCGCTACGGATGCGCTCACGCTTCTTGCGCTCGCCGCCATTGCCTTTCTCCTCGCGCTCTTTGCGCCGCTCCTCTTTTGATTTCTTTTTCGGGCGGGTGCTTTGGTTGATGGTGCTGAGGTCGATCTTGCCCAGCACGTTGACCTTCGGTGCATATTTCGCCTCATTGGGCAGGGTGTAGACCTTGGTCGTTTCACTCTCGGGCTTGTTTTCGGCTGCATCTTTGGGTGCATTTTCGGATTTACCCTCGGACTCAGCGGTAGGTTCGTTTTCTTCTTTTTGGGCAGGCTGGTCTGTTGTGGGAGTTGTGGGAACTGTGGGAGCAATAGGAGCAATGGGCGCTTTGGGAACGGGCTGTTCCTCTTTTTCCTGTACCTTCTCCTCCTGTACTTCCACAACGGATGGTTCCGTCGTCTGGCTCACGGCAGCAGCCACGGGTGCAGGTTCGCTCTCGTCGGTCTTGGACTTCTTCCCGATGTTGTCCAGGTCAATCTTGCCCAGCGGCTTAAACTGCTGGCGCTGTTCCAGCAGTTCCTCGCCCTTGGTGATTTTCTCCTCGGCCTTGTCCGCCTTTTTCTCCTTGGCTTTCTTGGCGAAGATCATCTCGGCCTGCGTCTTCACGGCCTTGTCACCGCTGAACGCGCCCACCAGTGCCTGGTACTGCTCGTCCGAGATTTTGGTGTTCGTGGTCATCTCTTCCTTGACCTCGCCCAGTTCTTTCTTGTTTTTCAGGAAATCAACTGCCGTTTGAAGTCCTATATTCAGTTCTGATAATACTTTATTTAATCTGACACCCATTTAATGTTGTTGCTTTACGGTTCTTCTGTATTCATTCTTATTCAAACTCCGCGCGGAGCACATTGAGCAGGTGGTCGACGGTCTCTTCCTCGAGGTCGGCCTTTTCGATCAGCATTTCGCGTGGAGCGTTGAGCACGGCCTTGGCGGTCTCCAGACCGAGGCCCTTGATGGCGTCAATGATCCACTGGTCTATCTCGTCGGAGAACTCGTCGAGATAGATGTCCTCGTCCTCGCTTTCTGCTCCGTTCGATACGCGGAACACGTCGATGGTGTATTCGGTCAGCATCGAGGCCAGTTTGATGTTCAGACCGCCCTTACCGATGGCGAGGCTGACCTCTTCCGGCTGCAGATACACTTCAGCCTTGTGCTCTTCCGGGTTGAGGGTGAGGCTGGTCACCTTGGCGGGACTCAGCGCACGGGTGATGAACAGCTGGGTGTTGCTGGAGTAGTTGATGACATCGATGTTCTCGTTGCCCAACTCGCGGACGATGCCGTGGACGCGGCTACCCTTGACACCGACGCAGGCTCCTACCGGGTCGATGCGGTCGTCGTAGCTCTCCACGGCCACCTTGGCGCGCTCTCCCGGCATGCGGGCCACGCGACGGATGGTGATGAGGCCGTCGTTGATTTCGGGCACCTCGGCTTCGAGCAGACGTTCAAGGAACACGGGACTGGTGCGCGAGAGGATGATGCGGGGGTTGTTGTTCTCGTTCTGCACCTCCTTGACGATGGCACGCACGGTCTCGCCCTTGCGGTAGTTGTCGTTGGGAATCTGTTCCGTTTTGGGCAGGTGAAGCTCGTTGCCCTCGTCGTCGATGAGCAGTACCTCACGCTTCCACATTTGGTAGACCTCGGCACTGATAACCTGTCCTACGCGGTCTTTGTACTTGTTGTAGAGCGAGTCGTGCTCCAGCTCCAGGATCTTGGAGGCCAGTGTCTGGCGGAGGTTGAGGATGGCGCGGCGGCCGAACTTCTCGAAGCGCACCTCTTCACTCACCTCTTCGCCCACCTCGTAGTCCGGCTCTATCTTCCGGGCCTCTGTCAGTGAGATTTCCTTGTTCTCGTCCTGCACGTCGCCGTCGGCCACCACGATGCGGTTGCGGTGAATCTCAAGGTCACCCTTGTCGGGGTTGACGATGACGTCGAAATTCTCGTCGCTGCCGAACTGTTTGGCCAGCACGTTGCGGAGACTTTCTTCCAGCACGCTGACGAGGGTGGTGCGATCAATGTTCTTGGTCTCCTTAAACTCCTGAAAGGTCTCAATCATCGACGGACCTTTGACATCTTTTCTTGTTGCCATTTATATTTTCTTTTTGTTTTGTTTTCGCATTATGTCCGTGGCGCGGAATCACTTGAAGGTGAGGAGGTATTTTGTATACTTCACCTCGCCGATGTTGAACGTCTTCTCCACGTCCACCAGCACGGGGCGTTTCTTTCCTTCCTGCTTCTGCTTCTCCTTGACGGTCACGACAAACGACTGTTCGTCGTCGGCCACGGATTGGAGCACGCCCTGGTATTTCTTGCCGTCGCCGGTCAGCACCTCCACCTCTTTGCCGATGTGGTTGAGGTACTGACGGATGACCTTGAACGGCTGTCCGATGCCGGCAGAACCCACCTCCAGCTCATATTCGCCCAGCTCTTCGCCGAGGCGTTCCTGCAGGAAGCGGCTCAGTGCCGCACAATCTTCAATCCACACGCCGTCGGCATGGTCGATTTCAATCACGATGCGCCCGTCGGGCGTCACGTCAACGTCCACGAGGAAGTAGTCGTTCTGGCTCAGCCATTCTTCCACTGCGGTCTTTACTGTGTCTTTATTAATCATACACCTTTGTTGGTATTAAAACAAGAATGAGAGACTCTTGTGCGAGTCTCCCATTCCTCTGAACGGTTGCAAAGGTACGACTTTTCCGCCAATCCTGCAAACATTTCCGTTTTTATTTCTCTTTTCCTGTGGTTTTTGAGGGTGTCAGCAACCGCTCATACTCGCCCGGTGTGCGGAGTATCTGATCGGCCTTCCGGAGCGTTTTGTCGTCACGGAGGAGAAACTGCACCTGTCCCTGCTGGAAATAATAGGCCGACACGATGTCCTGTTCCATCTGTCGCTGTATCTCGTCGCGGTGGCGTTTCAGATCCTGCTCCAGGTCGTGGTGGTCGAGCTTGGCTTTCAGCGCGTCAAACTCCGCCTTGGCATCATCGTAGTATCCTTCAAACTGCGCCGTCTTCACGAGGTCTTCAAACTGCTTCTTGCTCATCTGGTCGTAGGTGAAGCCGGCTTTCAGCACCCGCTGCGTGAAGTCGGCATATTCCGCGTCGGTCAGCCGGAACTCCGTGGGTGGCGCAATGGTGGGGTGGTGGGCGATGTAGTCTGTCACGTAGTCGAACATCACCTCGGTAGAGTCAATGCGGTCAAGGTAGAGGAGGATGTTCGACAGGGTGTCGGGCTTCACCTTCACGTCGGGACTGATGCCGCCGCCGTCGCGCACCTCACGGCCGCCTGCGGTGTGGAACACGCGGGTGAGCGAGTCGGGCACGTGTTCCTTGTAGCCGCCGCCGTTGTGCTTGTAGTTGATGGCTTGGATGCAGCGCCCACTGGGAATGTAGTATCTGGAGGTAGTCAACTTGAGGTTGCCGTTGTAGGGCAGGTCCACGTTCGGAATCTGCACCAGTCCTTTCCCGTATGTGCGCGTACCTACTATGACTCCACGGTCCAGGTCTTGCAGTGAGCCACTCACGATTTCACTGGCCGATGCTGTTTCGTCGTTCACCAGTACGATGATGGGCATCAGGGTGTCAATGGGTTCCAAGCGGGTCTTATAGTCGGAGTTGGCGCGGCGCAACTTGCCCTTGGTCTCCACCAGGGTCAGTCCCTTGGGCAGCCACATATTGGCGATGTCGACACATTCCGAGACGGAACCGCCGCCGTTGCCGCGCAGGTCAAGGATGAGTTTCTTGGCGCCTCGCTGTTTCAAGTCGAGGTAGGCCAAGCGCATGGGCTTGGCCGGCTCTCCCGAAAAGGTGCTCAGACAAATGTATCCCACGCTGTCGGGACGCATCCCGTACCAGGTAATCTCCGGCATCTTGATGCTCTGCCGGGTGATTTTGAAACTCATGGTCTTGCCAGTCGACGGACGCTTGACTTTCAGTAGGAAGGTGCTGCCTGCATCTCCGCGCAGATGTTCGCTGACGTAGTTCACGGCCTTGTCCGTCATCAGCGAGTCGTCGATTTGCAGGATGATGTCGCCCTTGCGCAGTCCGGCCTTGGCCGCCGGCATTCCCTCATACGGTTCGTCAATGACCACCTGCTTCAGCCGCTGGTGGTAGCGCACCACGGCACCGATGCCGGC
Organism: Acutalibacteraceae bacterium; assembly: GCA_963599475.1. Lineage (GTDB taxonomy): Bacteria > Bacteroidota > Bacteroidia > Bacteroidales > Bacteroidaceae > Prevotella. The sequence continues at coordinate 28,919 of CAVBXH010000029.1, forward strand.
ATACTTTCCCGTCATCAGCATCTTCAAGTCTTTCTGCTTGCTCTCGGGGTAGTATTCGGTGTAGGGGTCCAACGACCGCAGCATGGCATTGATGCCGTAGCCGATGACGCTGTTGGCATCCAGCGTGTCAACGTACATGAGGTCGAGGGTCTTGTAGATGGCATTGAAGATTTCGATATTCTTGGCCACATCGAGGTTGTGGTTGCGGGCTTCCTGTGCCCCGACATTGACGGGCATAGTGGCCAGCAGGCAGGCGACGAGGCCCGTGCGGCACAGCCGACAGATGGTGTATTTGTTCATGGGATGTTGTTGTTTCTGACAGTTCCTTGTGCTAATGCGGTGCAAAATTATAGAAAAATAACCGAAAAACGATTTTTTTTCTTGAAAAGTTTGTGAGTTTCGGAAAAACGTGTTACCTTTGCACTCGCAAAACAGCAAAACCTGCTTCAGTAGCTCAGTTGGTTAGAGCACCTGACTGTTAATCAGGGGGTCGTTGGTTCAAGCCCATCCTGAAGCGCGTAAGTCCTGCAAGCCCACCGCTTGCAGGACTTTTTTGATGGCTTTAATCACATGCGGACAGCCTCTACTACTACGACGACGACTACGAAAGCGACGAAACATATAGAAGGTGTGGCTGCTCCGTCCGTCCGGTCGCAGAAAAGCCGTAACACGGAACTGTCGGCCTGCCCCTCCCTTTTTCCATTTCCCTGCCCAGAGAAAAATATTTCTCTCGGCAGGGAAAATGTTTTTTTCCGACTAAGTAACTAAAGTTTCCCACCCCATAAAAGTGCCGTAAAAATAACAGTTTCTCAATAAAA
>CAVBXH010000030.1:0-29425 GCA_963599475.1 Acutalibacteraceae bacterium
TGGTAGAGCACAACCTTGCCAAGGTTGGGGTCGCGGGTTCGAGTCCCGTTTTCCGCTCTTTTTTTTGTACAAAGAAACCGATTCTATTTTATATTTTTAGGAAAACTATATTTGCCAAATGAATTTATATATCCGTTATTTTGAGAGAGAGACACTCGTTGACAACGTGGACGCTGCCATTCGTTTCCTTTCGGAGATTGAAGAAATTGGAGTGGATGCTACGCTTGAGAAAGATATTCGCAATTATTATAATAGTGACACGTACTATCCCAAGCGTTATAAGATTCGTCCGCGTGTCTATTTCATTCTCATCAAGACAGAGGCCAAGACCATGCTCGATTTCAAGGAGAAGCGGGCCGTGCATGCCACAGCTGATGCGCGTTCGAGGAAGAACAGTCCGGCGATGGTGAAGCTAAACGAGGAGAAATTCGGTTGGTATGAGGGCGTGCTGGATTTTAAACGCGTACAGGTGGTTCCCGGTACGGGTAAGTTCCAGTATCGCGATGCTCATTTCGTGGCACGCTGCAAGGCGGCATCCGGAATGGATTGCTACAACCGAATCATAGACCACCTGCGTGAACGAGTGGACGAGCGCAGCCAGTTCCCGTCGGCTAAGGGCAAGAATTTCTCCTTCAAGTTCTTGGGATTGTGTAAGTAATGGCCGCCAGAACGGTTCGGCAGTCCTTTACCGGATAGATAGAGATTATGAACAAGGTGATGCTGATAGGCAATGTCGGTGGTGAGCCAGAGGTTCGCTATGTGGAGCAGGGCGTGGCAGTGGCTCGTGTGAGTCTGGCCACGACCGAGCGCGGCTACACCTTGCAGAATGGCACGCAGGTGCCGGACCATACGGACTGGCACAATGTCATTCTGTGGAGACGCTTGGCCGAAATCGTGGAGCAATACGTGCATAAGGGCGACAAGTTGTATGTAGAAGGCCGTCTGCGCTATTCTTCCTATGACGACCGTCAGGGGCAGCGCCGCTTCAAGACCGAGATATGGGCCGACAACATCGAGCTTCTTTCGTCCAAGGGACAGAACAGTGCCGTTGCTCCTAGTGCGGCTTCGTCGGGGGTGGTCCGTGCTGAGGCAGAAACGAAATGACTATGGATTTACAACAAGTGTTGGAAGAAGTACAACTGACCGCTCCGGGTTACGGAGAGATTTTCGTGTTGATATTGGCATTGGCTTTGCTCCTCGTGTCGGGTTTTGCGTCGGGCAGTGAGATAGCCATTTTCTCGCTGTCGCCCAGCGACGAGAACGAGCTGGAAGAGGGCAAGTATGCTTCCGACAGCAAGATTATCGCTTTGCGCGATGATTCGGAGCGCACGCTGGCCACCATCCTCATCACCAACAACCTGGTGAACGTGACCATCATCATGTTGCTGAACCATTTCTTCGACAAGGTGATTCATTTCGGCGATGCCACTTGGTTGCAGTTCCTGTGCATCACGGTGTTGCTGACCTTCCTGTTGCTGTTGTTCGGTGAAATTATTCCGAAGATTTACACCCGTCAGCAACCGTTGTGCTTTTGTCGTCGTGCCGTCTCGGGACTTCTTTTCTGCCGCAAGATCTTTTATCCCTTGGCCAGCGTGCTGCTTAAGTCGGGCGTGCTGGCGAGCAAGCTGGTGCAGAAGGACGACCACGTATTGAGTGTCGATGACTTGGAGCAGGCATTGGAATTGACCGATAAGTCCGACATCAAGGAAGAGCAACGTATGCTGGAAGGCATTGTACGCTTTGGCGATGAGACCGCCAAGGAGATTATGACCAGTCGTCAGGATGTGGTTGACTTGGATTTCCGTTCCTCTTTCAGCGAGGTGTTGCAGTGTATCGTGGACAACAACTATTCGCGCATCCCCGTCTATCAGGACAACAGCGACAACATCCGTGGCATTTTGTATATCAAGGACTTGCTGCCCCATTTAGGCAAACCTGCCACGTTCCGTTGGCAGTCACTGATCCGTCCGCCCTACTTTGTGCCCGAGACCAAGAAAATCGACGACCTGTTGCGCGAGTTTCAGTCGAACCGCGTGCACATTGCCATTGTCGTCGACGAGTTTGGCGGCACGAGTGGCATTGTGACGCTGGAGGATGTACTGGAGGAAATCGTGGGCGAGATCAATGATGAATACGACGAGGAGGAGCACAGCTATTCGCGCATCAACAGTAACACCTTCGTGTTTGAGGGCAAGACGCTGCTGAGCGATTTCTGCCGCATCATCAAGGTCGACGATGATTTCTTTGCCGACGTGGAGGGCGATGCCGACACTGTTGCCGGTTTGCTGCTCGAAATAAAAGGCGACTTCCCGGGTCTGCACGAGAAGATAGACTACCGCCATTTCACCTTCGAGATTCTGGAGCTGGAGGAGCGTCGCATCTCGAAAGTCAAGGTGGTGGTGCATCCGTCTACCGACGTTTCTTCTGCCGACAAGTAAGGGTGGTTTACCAGCCGATGGAAGCCCATCCTGCGGCGTTGTACCAGGAAGTCTGTTTAATCAGCGTGTTGTAGTTTTTCACGGTCGTATTATAGCGCTCCAGGGGCACGAACATGCTCATGCCGCCGAAGTTGTCGCCGGTCACGGTGAAATCTTTGAAGTTGACCAGTGCAGCGGTGTCCCACTGCGTGCTCATTCGCTTGTAGATGACGGCGGCGTCGTATGCCTGTTTCCATTTCTGGAAGGTCTCGCCGTCGGTGTTTTGACGCATGAAGTCCATCATGTCGTACATGATGCGCTCTGCCGGGTAGAACATGTTGGCGTTGTTGAAATAATACACCAGTCCGTCCATGTTGAACGTCTTGCCGTTCAACGCGTTGACGATGACCTCCTTGGTGGCATCCGCCAAATCGTCCAGCTTGTCCGTGTCCACGGCCGAGATAGCCACGCGGTTGCCCGTACCGCCGTCTTCGTTGTACAGGTCACACAACTGTCGGCACATGCTGACGTCCGACCTGTTGTACATAGCCGGTATGACGGTCTCGTACGGTGCTCCCGCGCCAGGAGTTTCCGCAGGTGAAGCGACAATATAGTCCGTCACGTTGCGCAATTCATAGGCCACCTCCACGCTCTGGAAGGCGCAGCAGTCAGCGAAGATAAACTTGAAGTCGTGAGGCAGTGCAGCCAGTGCGTCGCGCATATCCGCAATCTCCATCCAGTTGTCACTGCCACCGATGTCGTCGCCCGTGTCCCATCCGAAGGCGCGCGTTTTTTTGCGGACACTGTTCTTCCATGCTGTGATGGGGGTGTGAATCATCCATCCGTCCGCGTGTCCCCACAGCACCAGTCCGTAAGATTCGCTCGGATAGTTTTCCATGCACCATGCCAACACCTCCTTCATCTTCCCGGCATCCGAGCTGTAGAAGTCCGTGCTGTATTTATATAAGGTGTCTGTGGGCTGTGCTTCGTTGCCGGTCAGTCTCATGATGAAGGGCTTTTCCGTTTTGCTGTTGCGGTCGACAAAGACGAGTAGCCGGTCGTTGCTTGCCAGGCTCTTGGCTCCCTTGATCATGTCGTCGATATTTTCCTGGGCATACGACGAGAGGTTGTTCTCTGCTGCCATATAGACGATTACCGTCCGTCCGCATGTTTCCTTCGCGGGTTCGGGGTCGTCGCCGCCGCAGGCGCTGCACACAAAGAGGGTGGAAAGGGTCAGAAAGGCCGTTGACAGATATTTCATAAGTGTAAAGTTAACTAATTTGGGTGCAAAGTTAAGCATATTTGTGGATAAATTCGTAACTTTGCATCTGAAAAAACGAAAGTACTGAAAAAAAACAGTACGCCAACGAAACAAAACAAACAAGAATATGCCCATCATCAAATGTCCCGAGTGTGGCCATCAGGTCAGCAGTCTGGCCGCCACTTGCCCCGGTTGTGGGGTTGCCATCGCTGGTAATATCGTGAAATGTCCCGAGTGTGGCCAGACGATGTTAGCCAGCCAGAAGACGTGTACCAACTGTCATGCAGTGTTGTCTCCCGCCACGTCTTCCCCCGCAGGGAAGGAGGATGGTTCAGACAACGAGTCTCCGCGCCGTGCCTGGTCGTGGGGCGTGCTGGTCGCCTCTTTCGTCATTGCCCTTGCGGTCATCGCCGCCGGTTGGTATTTCTACCAGCGTGCGCAGCAGGGCAACGAGCAAGCCGCCTACGCGAATGCCTTGGAGAGTCAGGAGGCTGCCGTGCTCCAGAATTACCTCGACATGTATCCCGACGCTCCGCAGGAACGCCGCGACTCCATCACGGCCCATCTCACACTGCTCAAACAGATAGACCAGGACTGGTATAATGCCCTTGCGAGCCAGTCGTCCCATATCATCGAACGCTACATCCAGCAGCATCCGGAGAGTGTCCATGCCACCGAGGCGCGGCTGAAGATTGACTCGCTCGACTGGGTTGCCGCCCTCCACCAAAACACGATGGAATCCTACAAGCAATACCTGACCAAGCATGCGGACGGCGAGTATATCGACGAAGCGAAGAACGGCTATGAGCAGTGTTCCAAGATGCAGGTCTCGTCGGCTGACATTGACACCATCAGCAATCTGGTTCATAACTATATGTCCAACAGTGCCAACCGCGAGTTGCTGTCTGCTGGCAGTGTCGACCTGTCGAATGTCGACATCACCTTTGCCGACGACTGGGACGTGAAGAAGGTGGAGAATGAGGTGACGGGCAACACTGACTATCAGGTAGCCGTCACGCTGCAGGCCGTGAAACACGACGGTTCGAGCAGTCAGACTTATCGCCTCACGGCGCGCGTCATGGGTGGCCGATTGGCCGATGTGCACGTGCAGTAGAGCGGCGGTGTGCAGAAAAACAGGCCGCCCATCTGCAATAATCGTTAAAATGTTTTGCCGTTTGCCTGCTTTTTCATACCTTTGCGCGATGAAACGGCAGCGATAAAACGCGTCAACGGCCACGGAAACGGCCTTATTCGCCGTTTTAACAGAAAATAACGGAAACAAACCAAACATACAATAATGGATCAAACTATCGACAACGACAGAATTCTTAAAATCAATATCGAGGAAGAGATGAAGTCGTCCTACATCGACTACTCTATGTCGGTCATTGTGGCGCGCGCTCTTCCTGATGTACGAGACGGATTCAAACCCGTTCATCGCCGTATTCTCTACGGAATGATGAACGTCAACAATGTTTCAACCCAACCCTACAAGAAGTGTGCGCGTATCGTCGGCGAGGTGCTCGGTAAGTACCACCCCCACGGCGACTCCTCCATCTATGGTGCGCTGGTACGCATGGCACAGGACTGGAATCTTCGCTATACGCTGGTGGACGGCCAGGGCAACTTCGGTTCAGTGGACGGCGACTCACCTGCCGCCATGCGTTACACGGAGTGCCGCCTCTCGAAGATGGGTGAACACATCATGGACGACCTGGACAAGGACACCGTCGACATGACCAACAACTTCGACGACTCGCTGCAGGAACCTACCGTCATGCCTACGAAGATTCCCAACCTGCTGGTGAACGGCGGTAACGGCATTGCCGTAGGAATGGCCACCAATATGCCTACCCACAACCTCAACGAGGTGATCGACGGTTGCTGTGCCTACATCGACAACCCCGACATCGACGTGGATGGGCTGATGGAGTATATCCCCGGTCCGGACTTCCCTACGGGTGCCTATATCTACGGTCTGCAGGGCGTGAAGGATGCCTATGCCACTGGTCGTGGTCGCATCGTGATGCGTGCCAAGGCAGAGATTGAAGCTGGCGAGACCCACGACAAAATTGTGGTGACGGAGATTCCCTATGGGGTCAACAAGGCCGATCTGGTGAAGTATATTGCCGATCTGGCCAATGAACATAAGATAGAGGGCGTGGCCAACGTCAACGATGAGTCCGGCCGTCAGGGCATGCGCATCGTGGTGGACTGCAAGCGCGACGCCAATGCCAACGTGCTGCTCAACAAGCTCTTCAAGATGACGGCGCTGCAGAGCAGCTTCTCCGTCAACACCATCGCGCTGGTCAACGGTCGTCCGCGCCTGCTGACGCTCAAGGACTGCGTGAAGTATTTTGTGGAGCACCGCCACGACGTGACCATCCGCCGCACCAAGTACGAGTTGAAGAAGGCGCAGGAGCGCGCCCACCTGCTCGAAGGACTGATTATCGCCGTCAACAATATCGACGAGGTGGTGCACCTCATCCGCCAGAGCAAGACGCCCAGCGACGCCCAGCGCGCCCTGGAGCAGCGCTTCGAACTGGACGAGCTGCAGTCGAAGGCCATCGTGGACATGCGCCTGTCGCAACTCACGGATCTGCGCGTCGACCAGCTCCACCAGGAGTATGACGACCTGATGAAGCTCATAGAAGACCTACAGGAAATCCTTGCCAACCCTGAGCGTTGCCGCGAGGTGATGAAGCAGGAACTGCAGGAGGTGAAGGAGAAATACGGTGATGCCCGCCGCACGGAGATCATCCCCTTCGACCACGAGTTTAATGCCGAGGACTTCTATCCCGACGACCCCGTGGTGATCACCATCTCCCACATGGGTTACATCAAGCGCACCAAGCTGGACGAGTTCCATGAGCAGGGGCGTGGCGGCGTGGGTGCAAAGGCTGCTCGCCACCGCGACAACGACTTCACCGAATACATCTATCCTGCCACCATGCACAACACGCTGCTCTTCTTCACCCGCAAGGGCCGCTGCTATTGGCAGAAGTGCTATGAGATTCCCGAGGGCGACAAGACCTCCAAGGGACGTGCCATTCAGAATATGCTCAACATCGAGCCGGACGATGCCATCAATGCCGTGTTGCGCGTGAAGAACTTCAACGACGAGGAGTTCCTCAAGAGCCATTTCGTGGTGTTCGCCACCAAGCAGGGCATTATCAAGAAGACCTGTCTCGAGGCTTACCGCCATCAGCGTGCTGCCGGCGTGAGAGCCATCAACATCAACGATGACGATGAGGTGGTGGCAGTACGCCTGACCAACGGCCACAACGAGTTGCTGCTGGCCAACCGCAACGGACGTGCCGTGCGCTTCAATGAAGACCAGGTACGCACGATGGGACGCGTCTCCACAGGTGTCATCGGCATGCGTCTGGATGGCGGCGATGACGAGCTGGTGGGCATGGTGTGTGTCAACGACCCACAGACCGAGACCATCATGGTGGTGTCGGAGAACGGCTACGGCAAGCGCTCCGAGGTGGAGGACTACCGCAAGACCGCACGTGGCGCAAAGGGTGTGAAGACCATCGCCGTCACGGAGAAGACGGGTCGCCTCGTGGCCATCAAGGTGGTGACGGACGACAACGACCTGATGATCATCAACAAGAGCGGCATCCTCATCCGCCTGAAGGTGGCCGACGTGCGCGTCATGGGGCGTGCCACGCAGGGTGTACGCCTCATCAACCTCACCAAGAAGAACGACTCGATTGCCTCGGTCTGCAAGGTCGACAGCAGTGCTGACGACGACGTGGATGCTGAGGAGGTAGAGACGGTAGGAGAGGAGTCATAATCCAGTGATATAGAGAATGCTATAAGATAACACTACAACTAACAATTAAAGCGTATGAAAAAAGTAATTGTAATGGCAATGATGTGCATCGCAAGCGGTGCGGCATTTGCCGGTGACAGCCCCGAGCTGAAGGCTATCCTGAAGGCCAAGACCTACGAGGAGGCATCGAGCCTCGTCAAGGCTGCCAACCTGCCCAGCGCAGAAGAGAAGGCCAAGGCCTACAACAAATTGGTGGACCTGGCCATGCAGAAGGTGGCCAAGGAGACGGGCACCATCGCCGAGAACCAGTTGGCCGAACAGATGAAGACAGGCAAGGTGCAGCAGTACGACACGCTGGGGCTGGCCGATGCCATCTGCAACGCCATCGCCGATGCTACGGAATGTAACAAGTTCGACCAACAGCCCAATGCCAAGGGCAAGGTCGCTCCCAAGTTTGCAGAGAAGAATGCACAGCGCGTCTGGGCTGTGCGCACCCATCTGGTCAACATCGGGCAGGATGTGTCGCGCTCCGGCAATGACGCTGCCGTGCTGAAATACTGGGGTGCTTTCCTCGACTCGTCGGTAGACCCGCTCTTCGCCGCTCAGGAACACGAGTCGCAGAAGGCCTATTTCGGACAGGTGGCTTTCTTCACCGCCCGCTATGCTATCCAGTTGAAGGAGATGGTTCGTGCCAACAAGTATCTGGACATGGCCATGGAAGACCCGGAGCAGAAGACGGATGCCCTCAACCTCAAGTTGTACATCGGTCGCAGCGAGCTCAAGACCAAGGAGGACTCCCTGCAGTACGTCGAGACCTTGAAGGAACTGTATGCCAAGAATCCGGAGAACGCTGTGGTGCTCGACGGACTCTATATCATGTATGGTGAGTTGAAGAACCGCAAGGCGCAGGACGAGCTGCTCGACGGCCATCTGGCCAAGTATCCCAACGACTTCACCGCGCTGGCCGACAAGGGTATGCTCGTGGCCATCGACGACAACGACCCCAAGGCCGGTGCCGAATGGTTGCGCAAGGCTGTCGCCGTGAATGGCAAGAATGCCGTGGTGCAGTATTATCTCGGCACGTGCCTGATCGTACAGGCCGGCAACACCGACGATATCGCCCAGCGCAAGGCCCTCTTCCAGGAGGCTGTCCAGGCACTGGATGCCGCCAAGGAGATTGACCCCGACAAGGCTCAGGTGCGCTGGGGCTACAACCGCTATCAGGCTTACTATGGCCTCTACGGTGCCGACGACCCCAAGACGAAGGCTGCCGAGGCAGAATCGAAATAACACACACAGAAACAACATAGCAGATGGATAAGCAACGCCCGCTTGTCTTGTTCGTCCTGCTACTCTCCCTTACGCCGTGCCTGCAGGCTCAGAAGAAAGAGCTTCGCCAGGCACGGTCTTATATCAAGAGTGGCAAGGATTTTAACAAGGCTGAAAAGCTCATGACAGACCTGATCCAGCAGGATTCCACGTGTCGCCGTAACGACAAGGTCTATCTAACATGGTTCACCTCGGTGCTGAAACAGTACGAGGCCGCCAACGAGAAGTTGTACCTCAAGCAACAGTACGACACGGCGGCCTTCTTCGGTCTGACGCGCCGTCTTTATGACATTGCCGAGTCGCTGGACTCCATCGATGTGGCAGAGCATGGCGGCGACAAGCCGCGACTGAAGTATCGGACAGACCATGCCGCGCTGCTCCATCAGCTGCGCCCCAACCTCTACTATGGTGGCGTGTTCCATGTGGGCAAGGGAAACCATGCGGAGGCCATCCGCTTCTTCGAGACCTATATCGATGCCGACAACCAACCGTTGTTCACGGGCTACCACTATGCAGACACCGACGTGCGCATGCCGGAGGCCGCCTACTGGACGGTCTATTCCGCCTTCAAGGCTGGGGATGCCGACCGCGTGTTGCGCTATGCCCCCATGGCCATGGCCGACACGTCGAAGACGGCCTACGTCATGGTACATGTGGCGGAGGTCTACGGCTGGCAGAAAAACGACTCGGCGCGTCTGGCCACGCTCTGTGAGGGTGTGCGCCGTTTTCCCGAGCATCCCTATTTCTTCCCTCATCTGGAGGACTACTACACCGAGCGCGGCGATTTCGACCAGGCTCTGTCGTATGCCGAGCAGGTGTTGGCATCCAATCCCGAGAACCCCCTCTTCCTGCTGGCCAAGGCCACCTCGCTGCTCAACCTGCAACGCTACGAGGAGAGCGTGGCCATCAGCAAGCAGTTGATAGCGGCGTGCGACACGATGCCGGAGCCTTACTATACGATAGCCTCTGCCTACCTCAACCAAGCGTTGGCGCTGGAGACGGCCGAGCAGGCGCGTACGCATAAGAAGGAGATACGTAGCTACTATGCCTATGCGCGTCCCTATATGGAGACGTACCGCCAGCTGGCTCCCGATGAGAAGAAGAAGTGGGCACCAGCTCTCTATCGTATTTATCTGAACCTCAACCTGGGTAAGCAGTTTGAGGAAATCGACCGACTGATGCACTGACCGTAGCAGGCAACTCTCAACGCCCAGTTTTCAACGGTGCAGCAAAGGAGTAGCGTCACCCGATGCGCAGTAGATGTCCAGTACTTGTGCAGTATTTGTCCAGTCTGCACTGGATATGTACTGGACATGTACTGGACAAGTACTGGACAAATACTGGACAACGATGGGGAGAAATAGTTGAGTTTTCTCTGCCAAGAAGGTTATTTGTTCTTGGGTAGAGCATTTTTTCTGGCATATTAACATTATTTAACGGGGGGGGGGCGACACTTTAAACATTTTTTTATATCCTTGCAGGCGAGATCACAAAAGTGGTTTCCTGGCACGGCCAGAGAGGCGTTTACCTTGCGCTCCGTTCCGACATGATGGGCGTTGCGAAGGCCTCCAGGAGTGGAGCGGACAAGACAAGATAAGACTCCCGCGTCCTTTCTGCCGTTGCTGGACGAATTCCCGAATGAGTAAAATGTCTGCTTGGGGGTCACGGCGAAACTAAAAACAAAACAGTCTTATGAAACAGAAAAACAAAGTGTATGAGCACCCCGAAATGGAGGTAGTGAAGCTGGAAGCCAAGCCGCTGCTGGCTGGAAGCGATGCGTCGGCTAGTGGCGAGGATGCGGACGCTTCCCTATTCACTGATTATTAGGAGACCGGGGGCTGGTTTCCGGCATCCGTGTAATCACTAACCATTAGACTAAAAACAAATGATACAAATACAACTTAACATTCAGCAATTATGAGGAATTATCTGTTTTTGACAGGACTGGCCGCAGTTGCGCTGACCACATCCTGTAGTGAGGACTTCGACTTGTTTGGCAACAAGCACGAAGTGACGTTGAGTGCATCGGTGACGGCAGAGGGAACCCGTGCCGCATTCAACTTGGATGGAAATGCCGCAAAATTCTATTGGAACACAGGCGACCAGATTGGTGTCACCAGTACTGGGAACACGACTAGTTTCTCTTCCTTCACCTTGCAGGGCGTGGGAGGCGGTGTTACCGCCAATTTCAGTGGAACCGTCAGTGGTGAGGTTACCGATGCGTGCTATGCGGTCTATCCGTATAACAAAGACCACAGAATGAATGAGAGCACCCTGTCCTATGTGTTCCCCAGTGAATACACCTACACGTCGGTTAGTTCGGAATTTTTCCCCGGCACGGCAGACTGCAACAGTTTCAACCCTGCTATGTGGGCTAAGGTGGGCAGTGACAAGAGCATATCCTTCAAGCATCTTGGTGGTATATTCGTCATCAAGTTTGGATCAATGCCTCTGACGGAAGGTAAGTTGGTGCTCTCCGCTGACCAGCAGATGGCCGGTACGTTTACGGCAAACCTCAGTGATAACGAAACTCCCACTTGCACCAATACGCAGGAGAGTGTCACAAATTCTTCTACCAAAGTGACCATCGAATTCTCTGGGGCAACAAAAGATGCAGACGGCGTGTTCTATGTTCCCGTACCCGTTGGCACATATAACAATGTCTTCGTGGAACTCTACGAAAAGGACGCAGAAAAGGCATTGCGGACGGTTGCTGCCGGTTCGTTCACTGTCACGAGAAAGCTTTTGCAGCCGTTGAAGTTGAATAGCGAGACTGTTTCTGGTGGAGAGGCTACGACAGCGGCAACGGCAGCTGCAGCAACAGAGGAGCTGGAAAAAAGCGACAATGTGTCTATCACGAATCTGGTGTCAGATGGAACTACCGCCGAGGGCGAGAGCGGAACAGTTTCTGCCACGATTACCATTCCGGCCGTTACGGCAAGTAGCTCGGAAGATACGGGCACAGGTAGCACTACTCCTACAGTGGCCGAGAACACCCAGAAGACCGTGGCCGTGGAGAAGATTCCCGAGAAGGCCGTGATTACGCTGGCTGACGCAAAAACTACGACATCAGAATCGGATGAAAAGAAAGCATCCGTTGAGAGCGTGGTGCTGTCCATTCCCCATATGGCTGCTTCCACGGATGACGATAAGGCGAAGCTCCCTGAAGTGAAAGTGGCAATGCCAAACTCTACCGTGACGCTGGCAGGCAACGCCGGAACGGCCAACTTCGGTACGGTGACTGCCGAGACTGCCGAGAACACGCTCGTAGTGAGCAGTGGTGTGACCATCCAGAAGCTCGTTGTCAAGAAGGGTAACGTGCGCATCGAGAGCGGCGCAACGGTTGTAGCCATAGAGAAGGATGCTTCCTATACGGGAACTCCCATTATCTATTACGAAGAGGGTGCAAGCATTCCTTCGACTACCACAGATTTCACTGTGAAGAAGCTGTCCTTTATCGACACAGAGAGCGACTTTGCCACTGCCATAAGCAGCGATGGTGACTGCATGCTGACCAAGAATTTGACACTCACCAAAGCATATACGGCAAGCAAGACCGTCAGCATCGATCTGAACGGCAAGACGCTGACCGCGAATGACAATCTGTGTATGAAGGATGGTAACTTGACATTTACCAACGGTAATATTACACAGAACGGTAAGAGCATGAATGTGGACTCCAATGGTGCCTTGACGCTGGATAATGTGAAGTATACGGGAACAGGATGGAGTTGTCTCTTTATTGCAGCGCATGCGAAAAATGCAAGTATTACAGTTAAAAACTCGAACATAGCTGGTGGCTATTATGCCGTGACCTCCAATGCTTCTGAGAACGAGGTTGCAAGTGGCTGTAAATATGACTTGGAGAACAGTACCTTCACCGCCGAAGAGACTGGTGTACTGATCAATATCCCAGCCACGGTGACGATGAAAAACTGTACGTTCTCCGGCAACCACCAGGGCGGACTGCTCCGTGGCGGAACGTACACCATCAGCGGCTGTACCTTCACGCTCAATGCAACGTTGGCTGCAAGCCACTATGAGAACAACTGGATGAAGACATGGGCAAATGGAAACCGCTGCGCCTTCGCTGCCCTCACCATCGGCAACTACCTCAACGGAGCCTATAAGTACCCGACTACAGTCACGTTTGATAATAGTAGCATGAGCTATGCAAAGGTGGAAGGCACATATGCCAGCAGCTTCCCGGCCATCCACGTCTGCGCCAATAATTATACTGTCACTATCACAGGTATGAGCAACATCACCAAGACAGGCGGCAAGACTCCGAACGTTGAGTACGGCACGACCAACATCACCGTGGACAGCAAAGATCCGGTTTCATACATCAGTAGCGAATCTGAATTCACGACGGCCTTCTCCAATGGCGGCATTTATGTCTTGAAGAGCGATGTGACGTTGAGCAGTAACTGTACGACAGACAAGACCGTTGCCATCGACCTGAACGGCAAGACGCTGACCGCCAAGGCACTTGGCACGCAGGAAGGTGGTGCGCTGATTATGAGGAACGGAAAGCTCGTTCAGGACAGTCAGACTACTGCGATTGGGAGTCCGTTAACCATCGGTGCCTGCACCTACATTATCGGTGGCCATGGATTTGTTGACCTCGGTCTGACCAGCGGTCTGCTTTGGGCCACCTGCAATGTCGGTGCAACGTCTGCTGCTGATTACGGCGGCTACTATACTTGGGACGAGGCAGGTTCCGCCCTCAGCGGCTGGGGTTCTTGCAGCGTGCCAACCAATGCCCAGCTCGAGGAACTCGAGAACGGTTGCACGTGGACGTGGACTACGCAGACTAACAGCAGCAATGCCTCCATCAAAGGCTATAAGGTCACGAGTAAGTCGAAAGGTAATTCGATATTTCTGCCTGCTGCGGGTTACAAAGACGGGAGCAGTGTAAGTGCCAAAGGCTCGATGGGCTTCTATAGGTCAAGTACACCGTGCTCGTCCGATGGCTGCGCGTACGGCCTCACCATCGACAGCGGTTCTCACGTTGTTTACGGCAATATATATCTAGCAGGTGGTTGCTCCATCCGCCCCGTCCTCGCTAACAAGCCAGAATAAAAAAATGAATTGCTCGCTTAATGACGAGGTGAGTTGTATGTAATAAGAAGGTCTCCGGCAGGAGGGTGTGGAAACACTCCCTGCCGGAGATTCTTATTCGTACCTCTGGCCTTCGGCCGAAGGTACTCACGCTAACCTGCGGTTTTCTTCCTCCTTGCAAGGCATAGTCGGAGCAAGCTCCGCTCTGCCCTTGCTTCGTTCGTCAGTTCGGAAAAACTCAAATAAATTTGGTTTTTCCCTCACTTAATCGTACCTCTGGCCTTCGGCCGAAGGTACTCACGCTCAAGAATAAAAATAAATTGGCATTTATTTTGTATTCTCTTCACTTAATCGTACCTTTGCACACGGAAATTCTGTATAATCAAGAAAAAAGAAAATGAAAGCATTTGTATTCCCTGGTCAAGGTGCCCAGTTCGTGGGCATGGGTAAAGACCTCTATGACAGTAACCCCAAGGCAAAAGAACTCTTTGAGAAGGCCAACGACATTCTTGGCTATCGCATAACCGACATCATGTTTAGCGGTACGGATGAAGACCTCAAACAGACGAAGGTCACGCAGCCTGCCGTGTTCCTCCACTCTGTAATCTCTGCCATTTGCATGGGCGAGGCTTTCCAGCCTGCTATGGTGGCCGGCCATTCGCTGGGCGAGTTTTCCGCCCTCGTAGCTGCCGGTGCGCTGACGTTTGAGGACGGCTTGAAACTGGTGTACGCCCGTGCCATGGCCATGCAGAAAGCCTGCGAGGCGCAGCCCTCCACCATGGCTGCCATTATCGGTTTGGCTGACGAGCAGGTGGAAGCCGTGTGTGCTGAGGTCAGCAAGGCCGGCAAGGGCGTGGTCGTACCTGCCAACTACAACAACCCCGGTCAGCTGGTGATTTCCGGCAACATCGAGGCCGTCAACGAGGCCTGCGAGCAGTTGAAGGCCGCCGGAGCCAAGCGTGCCCTGCCGCTGAAGGTGGGCGGTGCGTTCCACTCGCCACTGATGCAGCCCGCCAAGGACGAGTTGCAGGCCGCCATCGAGAAGACCGCGTTTGCCACGCCGCAGTGTCCCGTCTACCAGAACGTGGACGCACAGCCGCACACCGACGCCGCCGAAATCAAGCAGAACCTGATCGCCCAGCTGACCAGCTCCGTGCGCTGGACGCAGATTGTGCAGCACATGATTGCCGACGGTGCCGACGACTTCACCGAGTGTGGTCCGGGAAAGGCCCTGCAAGGCATGATAGGCAAAATAAACAAAGAGGTCAGCGCACACGGCATTGCGTAGACCCAACCAATACACAGGCGCGGGTAATCCTGCGCCTGTTCTCTTTCTCTCTATCCCCTCAACAGTATGCAGAACAAACAGATTATCTATCAAGTTTTCACCCGTCTCTACGGCAACAGAAACACCACTCGCCGCCTTGACGGCACCCTTGCGGAGAACGGCAGCGGAAAGATGGCCGACATCACGCCCGGCGTGCTGAAGGGATGGGCGGAGATGGGCATCACCCACGTCTGGTACACGGGACTGCTCCGCCACGCCACCACCACCGACTATACGGTCTACGGCATTCCGCGCCAGCATCCTGCCGTGGTGAAAGGGCGCGCAGGATCTCCCTACGCCATTGCCGACTACTACGACATTGACCCAGATCTTGCCACGGATGTCAGCCGCCGCATGGAGGAGTTTGAAGCCCTGCTTCAGCGCACCCATAAGGCCGGACTGAAGGTCATCATGGACTTCGTGCCGAACCACGTGGCGCGCCAGTACCATTCTGTTTGCAAACCGGAAGGCGTGCGCGACCTCGGTGAGGACGACCACACCGACCGCGGCTTCGACCCCGTGGACAACAACTTCTACTACTGTCCCGGTCAGCCCTTCGTGCCGTACCTCGACCTCTACCACGGTGAGGCCGAGCCTTATGCGGAATACCCAGCCAAGGCCACCGGCAACGACCATTTCGACAATGCACCGGGCAGGGGCGACTGGTACGAGACGGTGAAGCTGAACTACGGTGTGGACTACTATGCCGGCGGCGTGCTCCACAGCATCCCGATGCCCGACACGTGGCGGAAGATGACCGAGATCCTGCAGTTCTGGGCCGGCAAGGGTGTGGATGGCTTCCGCTGCGACATGGCAGAGATGGTGCCCACGGCGTTCTGGACCTATGCCACCCGGGCAGTTAAGTTGCGACACCCCGGCACGCAGTTTATCGGCGAGGTGTACAACCCCGACCAATACCGCAGTTACCTCGCCGCAGGCTTCGATTTGCTCTACGACAAGGTGGGGATGTACGACACCCTGCGTGCCGTGATGACAGGGCAACGCCCCGTCACGGCCATTACGTCGGCTTGGCAACAGACGGACGACATCCGCGAACACATGCTCTATTTCTTAGAGAACCACGACGAGCAGCGCATCGCCAGCGACTTCTTTGCCGGAGACGGCCGGTGCGGCATTCCTGCCTTGGCTGTCTCGCTGCTCATGCAGCAGAACCCCTTCATGCTCTACGCCGGTGAGGAATACGGTGAGCGCGGCATGGACCACGAGGGCTTCAGCGGATGCGACGGGCGCACCACCATCTTCGACTACTGGAGCATCGACACCCTGTGCCGCGCCGCACGGGGACGACTCACGGACGCGGAGAAGCAACTGTACGCCCTGCATCAGAAGCTCCTGCACATCGCACGCAGCGAGAAGACCGTCGGCAAGGGCACTTTCTTCGATCTGATGTATGTCAATCCCCAGTTGCAGCGACAGTATGCCTTCCTCCGCCACGAAGGGCGCGAACTGCTCCTCGTCGTGGCCAACTTTGCCAACCACGATACGGATGCGGACGTCATCCTGCCCCAACACGCCTTCGACTGCCTGGAAATGACCCCCGGCCGCTATCCGGCCACGGAACTGATCACCCTGAAGGACTCCGTCGCCATCCTGCAGCCCGACAGTGCCGTCCGCGTTCATCTGGAGGCCAACGGCGTGGCTGTATGGAAAATCAAGTTGACCCACAAAACGCATAAAACCAGCAAATAACGCATCAAATACAAGTATTGTAGAAACCGTATGAAGACAGACATAGAAATCGCACGCGAAACCGTCCTTTCCCCCATCAGTGACGTGGCTACTGCCATGGGCATTGACGCAGACGTGATAGAACCCTACGGCAAATATATGGCCAAGGTGCCGCTGCAACTCATCGACGAGGAACGCGTGAAGCAGAGCCGACTCATTCTCGTCACGGCCATCACCCCCACCAAGGCAGGCATCGGCAAGACCACCGTGTCGGTGGGACTGACGCTCGGTCTCTCGCGCATCGGGAAGAAAGTGGTGCTCGCCCTGCGCGAACCCTCCCTCGGCCCCTGCTTCGGACAGAAGGGTGGGGCGGCTGGCGGCGGCTATGCACAGGTGTTGCCCATGGACAAGATCAACCTCCACTTCACGGGCGATTTCCATGCCGTCACCACGGCCAACAATATGATTGCCGCCCTGCTCGACAACTACATCTACCAGCACCAGGCGGAGGGCTTCGGCATGAAGCAGATCCTTTGGCGCAGGGTGATGGACGTGAATGACCGTTCGCTCCGCCACATCGTCACCGGACTGGGACCGCACTCCAACGGCTGTGTGCAAGAGGGCGGATTCGACATCACGCCCGCCAGCGAAATCATGGCGGTCCTCTGTCTGGCTTCCGACCTCGACGACCTGGAGCGCCGCATCAACCAGATCCTGTTGGGCTATACGCTGGAGAATAAACCGTTCTACGTGCGCGACTTAGGTGTCGGGAGTGCCATTGCCGTGCTGTTGAAGGATGCCATCAATCCCAACCTCGTGCAGACCACGGAGCACACGCCGGCACTCATCCACGGCGGCCCCTTCGCCAACATCGCCCACGGCTGCAACTCGATAGTAGCCACCAAGATGGCCATGACCTACGGCGATTACGTCGTCACGGAGGCAGGCTTCGGGGCAGACCTCGGGGCGGAGAAATTCCTCGACATCAAGTGTAGTAAGGCCGGGATACAGCCTGCCCTCACCGTACTCGTGGCCACCCTGCAGGGGCTGAAGATGCACGGTGGCGTGGAGGAGAGCGACATCCGCCAACCTAACGCAGAAGGCGTGCGCCGAGGCTTTGAAAATCTCGACAAGCACATCCGTAACCTGCAGGCGTTCGGACAGACCGTGCTGGTGTGCTTCAACCGTTTTGCCGACGACACGGAGGAGGAAATCGACCTGGTGCGCAACCACTGTGCCGCACTGAACGCGCCCTTCGCCCTCAACAATGCCTTCGCAGAGGGCGGTGCTGGGGCAGAGACGCTGGCACGTTTGGTGGTGGAGACCATTGAGCGGCAGCCGTCTGCGCCGCTGCGCATGATGTATGCCGACGACGACTCCATTTGCCAGAAGATAGAGGCCGTGGCCTGCCGCATCTATGGTGCGTCGCACGTCACGTTCTCGGCCGATGCGCTGAACAAAATCAAGCGGGCGGAGGATTTGGGCTATGGCCGCTTCCCCGTCTGCATTGCCAAGACGCAGTATTCCTTCTCGCAGGATGCCAAAGCCTACGATGTGACAGGAGGATTCGACTTCGACATCCGCGACATCGTCATCAACTCCGGTGCGGAGATGATTGTGGCGATTGCCGGAAACATGATTCGCATGCCGGGACTGCCCAAGTCGCCGCAGGCACTGCGCATCCGACTCGTCAACGGAGAGATTGACGGACTGAGTTAACCGTACAACAAAGAGAACGGAAAGGGACGATGAGATATTTCGTATGGTTCTGCTACGATGGCACACGCTACCACGGCTGGCAGGTGCAGCCCAACGGCATCACGGTTCAGGAGGAACTGGAGCGTGCCCTGTCACTCCTGTTGCGCGAGGAGACACAGGTGACGGGGGCAGGACGCACCGACACGGGGGTTCATGCGCGGCAGATGGCGGCCCACTTCGACACGGAGACGGCTGTCGACTGTGCGCAGTTGGCCGTGCGCCTCAACGGGGTTTTGCCCTGCGACATTGGGGTCGATAGGGTGGAGCACGTCCCCGACGACAGACACGCGCGCTTCTCGGCCACGGCGCGCACCTACCGCTACTATATCCACTACGGCAAGAACCCGTTCGCCCGTCAATACTCCCTGCAGACACACTATAAGCTCGACTTCGATCGGATGAACGAGGCCGGACGCATCTTGATGGAACACGACGACTTCGGGGCTTTCTGCAAGGCCGGCAGCGATGTGAAGACGACGCTCTGCCGCGTGACCCACGCCGCGTGGCATGAGGACGGCCCCGGAGCCTGGTATTTCGAAATCAGTGCCAACCGCTTCCTCCGCAACATGGTGCGCGCCGTGGTGGGCACGCTGATAGAAGTGGGCAGAGGCCGGATGTCCCTCGATGAGTTCCGGCAGGTCATTGCCAGTGGCAGCCGCACGAAGGCCGGCGAGTCGATGCCGGCCAAGGCACTGTTTCTGGAGCGTGTGGACTATTGAGTGTCTACTCGCCGAAAGCTGTCGTTACTGAATGAAAACTGAAAAACATAAGAAGAGATGACTTGGTTACTGTTGGCCTTCCTTTCGGCCGCCCTATTGGGCTTCTACGACGCATTCAAGAAAGAAGCGCTTCGCGAGAATGCCGTTATACCGGTGCTGTTTCTCAACACCTTGTTTTCCTCCCTCATATTCCTGCCGTTCATCCTGCTGAGCGGACAGACGGAACTGCTGGACGACACGATCTTCCACGTGGCCTCGGGTGGCTGGGAGATGCACCGCTACATTGTGCTGAAGTCGCTCATCGTGTTGAGCAGTTGGGTGCTCGGCTATTTCGGCATGAAACACCTGCCGCTGACCATCGTGGGACCTATCAATGCCACGCGTCCCGTGATGGTGCTGGTGGGCGCGCTGTTGGTCTTTGGTGAGCGGCTCAACGGCTGGCAGTGGGTCGGTGTTCTGTTGGCCGTCATGTCGTTTATGATGCTGAGCCGCAGCGGCAAGAAGGAGGGCATTGACTTCCGCCGCGACCACTGGGTGTGGATGATTGTGGGCGCAGCCATGCTGGGTGCGGTGAGCGGACTCTACGACAAGTATCTCATGGCGCCTGTGGGACACGGTGGCGTAGGACTGGACCGCATGATGGTGCAGTCGTGGTACAATATCTATCAGTGTGGCATGATGCTCGTCATGCTGGCCGTGCTATGGTGGCCTCACCGCCGGAACACCACACCGTTCCACTGGCATTGGTCCATCATCGGCGTGAGTCTGTTTCTGTCGACGGCAGACTTCGTATACTTTTACGCGTTGTCGCTGCCCGATGCCATGATTTCCATTGTCTCGATGGTGCGCCGCGGTTCGGTCATCGTCTCGTTCCTGTTCGGTGCCGCCTTCTTCCACGAGAAGAACCTCCGTGCCAAGGCTGTCGACCTCGCCCTGGTGCTGTTAGGTATGGTGTTCCTCTACATCGGTTCGCACTGACAGACCGTGCAGTATTCTGCCGTATGGACAGACTTTCGACGATAATTTGCCGAAAAACCATCCCGTGTGGAACAAAATAGCGGAAATATTTTGCTCAACACAAAAGAATTGTGTAATTTTGCACACGACAGCACCCGTGTGCAAAAAACAATGGAGGAGTTACGCTATGTCAATATCCAAGACGCGACAGAAATTAGTGGACGTGGCCCGTCAACTGTTTGCCAAGAACGGCATGGAGAACACGACAATGAACGACATCGCCCTTGCTTCGGGCAAAGGTCGCCGCACACTCTACACCTATTTCAAATCGAAGGAAGACATCTATTTTGCAGTCATCGAAAGCGAATTGGAGCGCCTGTCCGACAAATTGGATGAGGTGGCAGCCAAGCGCATTCGTCCTCAAGACAAGGTCATTGAACTCATCTACACCCATCTGAGCATGATTCGCGAGACGGTGGTGCGCAACGGCAACTTGCGCGCCGAGTTCTTCCGCAACATCTGGATGGTGGAGAAGGTTCGCAAGAACTTCGACGATGCGGAGGTGGAACTGTTCCGCAAGGTGTACACCGAAGGCAAGGAGGCCGGTGAGTTTGACATCGACAACGTAGACCTCGTGGCCGACATCACCCACTACTGCATCAAGGGACTTGAAGTGCCCTACATCTATGGCCGCATTGCACACGGAATGACGGAGGAGGACACCAAGCCACAGGTTGCCAAGTTTGTGTATGGTGCGCTGGGCAATTTCAGGAAGAACAATACATGATATAAAACAACAAACAAACATTATGGGATTACTGACAGGAAAGACTGCCCTCATCACAGGTGCAGCACGTGGCATCGGCAAGGCCGTGGCCATGAAATTTGCAACAGAAGGAGCAAACATCGCGTTTACTGACCTTGTCCTCAACGACGACATGGCCGCGGGTCTTGAGGCTACGCGCAAGGAGATTGAGGCACTTGGCGTGAAGTGCAACGCATACGCTGGCAACGCCGCCGACTTTGCCGAGACGGAGGCTGTGGTCAATAAGGTTAAGGAAGACTTCGGCACGATTGATGTGCTGGTGAACAATGCCGGCATCACCAAAGACGGACTGATGCTGCGCATGAGCGAGGCACAGTGGGATGCGGTGTTGAATGTCAACTTGAAGTCGGCCTTCAACTTCATCCATGCCTGCGCCCCCATCATGTTGCGCCAGCGCGGTGGCTCCATCATCAACATGTCGAGCGTGGTCGGTGTACACGGCAATGCCGGACAGTGTAACTATTCCGCCTCGAAGGCCGGAATGATCGGTCTGGCCAAGTCCATCGCCCAGGAACTGGGACCCAAGGGCGTGCGTGCCAATGCAGTAGCTCCGGGCTTCATCGAGACGGCCATGACGGCGCAGTTACCTGAGGAAATCCGCAAGGAGTGGATGAAGAAGATTCCCCTGCGCCGTGGCGGTCAGGTGGAGGACATTGCCAACGTCTGCCTGTTCCTGGCCTCGGATATGTCCAGTTACGTGTCCGGACAGGTCATCCAGATTGACGGTGGCATGAATATGTAATATTCGGTGCAGCCAGGCTGCACTCCAACAGATTAGGTCAGCGTATGGGAGTCGAGATACTCCTGTACGCTGTCTTTGTAGGAGTCGGAGACGGGGATGAACTCCTTGCCGAAGACGATGCGGAAGCGGTCCACGGAATCGGCCTTGCTCAGATGGACAATATACGATCGGTGGGTGCGCTGGAACTCCGGTCGGGGCAGGAAGTCCTCCAACTTCTTCAAGTTCATGAGCGACATAATTTTCCGGCCGTCGTCCAGATAGAAGCGCACGTAGTCCTTCAGTCCCTCGATGTAGAGGATGCTGTCCAGAGCCACGCGCACCAGTTTGTAGTCGCTCTTGACGAAGATGAAGCGGTCGCGCGTAGAGATTTCCTGCTTGCGGACGAAGGAGAACCAGTCGAGTGCCTTCTTTGCTGCCGTTAGGAAGTCGTCGTACGAGACTGGCTTGAGCAGATAGTCCAGCGCCTTGACCTTGTAGCTCTCCACGGCATACTGCTGGAAGGCCGTGGTGAAGATGATGCGTGTGGCCTCGGGCACAATCCTTGCAAACTCAATGCCCGACAGTTCCGGCATTTGTATGTCGAGGAACAGGAGGTCAACGGGGTTGTCGCGCAGCGTGCGCATGGCCTCCACAGCACTGCCGTAGGCCCCTTGCAGTTGCAGAAACGGCGTCTTCTCGGCGTAGCTCTTCAAGAGTTCCACGGCCAGAGGCTCGTCGTCGATGATGGCACAGGAGATAGTCATAGTCTGATGGTTATGGTAGAGTGATACATTTCCGGGTTTCCGCTGACGCCGTGCGTCCATTCGTAGCGTCCCTTATAGGCCAGTTCCAGTCGTCGCCGCACCAGCTTCAGTCCCACGCCGTGGCCGCTCCGATCGTCGGAGTTCTTCGGGTGGTTGGAGTTGACGATGTCGCAGACGATGTGCGCACTGTCGGCCTTGATGCTGATGCTGATCTCGCAGGGCTCGGTGGGGCTGACGCCGTGCTTGAAGGCATTCTCCACCAGCGAGATGAAAATCATCGGTGCCACCTTCTGCCGATCGTCCGTCATCTCGAACGAGGTCTGGACGCTGACCGACGGAGCGAGCCGCAACCGCATGAGCCGGATGTAGTTCTTTAGGAACTCCACCTCGTCGTGCAGTTCCACCTCCGCCTGCTGATAGTCGTAGAGGATGTGGCGCAGCATCTTCGAGAGGTCTTGTATGGCCTCCTGCGCCTTGGACGTGTCAAAGGCCGTCAGCGCGTAGATGTTGTTCAGCGTGTTGAGCAGGAAGTGCGGGTTGATCTGCGACCGCAGGTTGCTCAGCTCCGCCTCCTTCTTGGCCTGCTCCGCCTTCTGCCAGCGGAGAGCCAGTTGGAGCAGGGTGGCGATGGCGGCGGCAATGACCAGATTGACGATGTCGCGCACGATGAAGGCAATGGCCAGCGAGAGCGGCGGTTCGGGGCGGTGCGTTGTGCCGTGGGAATACGTCATCCACCAGTGCAGCACCAGCCCCAGCGCAGTGACCATGATGGCATTGGCGATGAAGAAGCGCGCATGGCGGCCAGCCACGAAGTAGCGCGGCGTGAGCCACAGGTAGTTGACGTAGAACACCGCCATGAACATCAGTGGCACCGTGCAGGCAACGAGGAACTGCCCGATGGACACCCCTCGGCCGTAGTTCATAAACATCAGCGGCGAGAGGAAGATGACCAGCCACGTGGCGACGTGTATGAGAATCTGGTGGCGTTTATTCATGGCGGATAGCCTCGATGGGATCCATGTTGGCGGCCTTCTGTGCCGGGATGTAGCCGAAGAGGATGCCGATGCACACGCAGACCAGGAACGACACGTAGATGCTCCAGGCCGGCACGCTCGACGGCATGCCGAACATCGGCACGACAAACTTGCTGGCCGAGCAGCCCACGAGGATGCCGATCAGTCCGCCCGTCAGTGAGATGAGCACCGACTCGATGAGGAACTGCAGCGAGATGACGGGCCCTGTCGCGCCCACGGCCATGCGCAGTCCGATTTCCTTGGTGCGCTCCGTCACGCTGACCAGCATGATGTTCATGATGCCGATGCCAGCCACGAGGAGCGAGAAGGCGGCGGCCACGACGAGGATGATAGTCACCGTGTCCATGGTCGACGACATCGTCTCCATCATCTCGGCCTGCGAGCGGATGGTGAAGTCGTCCTCCGCGTCGCCCTTCAGCTTATGGTTGTCGCGCAGCATCTGCGTCAGCTCCTCTATGGCCGCGTCGCTCAGCTCTTCCGTCACGGCGGAGCAGACGATGCTGGAGAACCACGTCTGGGCGGCAATGCGCTTCATGACGGTGGAGTAGGGGGCGATGATGACATTGTCCTGGTCCATGCCCCAGTTGTTGTAGCCCTTCGACTTCAGCACGCCGACGATGCGCATGGGGATGGACTTGAAGCGGATGGTCTTTCCGATGACGTCAGCGCCCTCGCCGTAGAGCTCCTTGACGATGGTCGTGCCCACCACACACACCTTGGCGGCCTTCTTGATGTCCTCCTGGGTGAAGCAGTCGCCCTGCTCCACGGTCCACTGCTTGATGTCCAGATACTCCGGGCTCTCGCCGTAGACGGTCGTGTTGGTATTGTTGTTGCCAGAGATGGCCTGTCCGCTGGCCGTCACCTCCGGCGACACCTTCGTGACGAATTTCTTCTCGCGCATGATGCGTTCGTAGTCGGCTATCTTCAGCGTCTGCATGCTGGAGGGGTCCTGCCGCACGCCGCCGCGCATGTCAGCACCCGGACGGATGTTGATGAGGTTGGTGCCCATGGTGGACAGCTCAGCGCGGATGCTCTCCTTCGAACCCTGTCCGATGGACATCATGATGATGACGGCGGCCACACCGATGATGATGCCGAGCATGGAGAGGAAGGAACGCATCTTGTTGTTGGCCACGGCCTTCAGACTGACTTTGAAAAGGTTGAGTATGTTCATGATAACTACTTGTTCTGTGTGGTAAAACGGTTAGTCGTCCTGCGGCTTCGGCAGTGCCGCGAGGGCTTCCGCCGCCGACTTGATGTGGGTGTTGACGGTGTCTTCGCGAATCTTGCCGTCGCGCAGGTTGATGTTGCGGCTGGCATACTCCGCGATTTCCGGGTTGTGGGTCACGAAGATGATGGTGTGCCCCTGCCGATAGAGCTCCTGAAACAGCACCAGCATCTCGAACGAGGTGCGCGTGTCCAGATTGCCGGTGGCCTCGTCGGCCAGCAGCACGGCAGGATCGTTGACCAAGGCGCGGGCGATGGCCACGCGCTGCATCTGTCCGCCCGACATCTGGTTGGACTTATGCTCCAGACGGTCGCCCAGCCCTACGGCCTGCAGCGCTTTCACGGCCGCCTCGCGCCGCTGCTGCGCATTATACTTGTTGTTGTACATCAGCGGCAGCTCCACGTTCTCCACCGCCGTGGTCTTGGCCAGCAGGTTGTAGTTCTGGAACACGAAGCCGATCTTCTGGTTGCGCAGGTGGGCGCGCTCCGTCTTCGACATGGATCGCACGGCCACCCCGTCCAGGTAGTATTCGCCGCTGGTGGGCGTGTCCAGACAGCCCAGCTGGTTGAGTAGGGTCGACTTGCCGGAACCCGACGTGCCCTGGATGGTCACGAACTCCCCCTCGTAGATCTTGAAGGAGACGCCGCGCAGGGCCTTCACCGTCTCGCTGCCCACCTGGAAATAGCGTTTCACGTTCTGCAGCTCGATGACCACTTTTCTGTTGTCTTCAGCCATGGCGTCTTACTTTTTCTGGTCGTTCTTCTTGTTGTTCTCGCGCGGCTTGGGCATGAAGGGGTTGCTGGCCTGCTGCTCCTCCGCTCCCGGCTCGTTGCCGCCCGTGATGGTGAAGTCCACGAGCACGTCCGTGCCCTCCTTGATGCCGCCCGTAATCTCGGTGGTGGTGCCGTTGGTTGTGCCCACCTCCACGGCGTGAGCCTTGAACACGTTGTTCTCCAGTGTCCACACCTTGTGGTCGCCCTTGCAGTCCTCGACGCTTTGTCCCTCCTGCAGCAGGGTCTCGTTGGGCGTGAAGCGCAGGGCCTTGGCGGGCACGGCGGCCACGTTCTTCTTCTCCAGCGTGAAGATGGTCACGTTGGCGGTCAGTCCGGGCTTCAACTTCAGATCCTTGTTGGGTGCGGAGATGACCACCTCGTAGGTCACCACGTTGCTCTCCGTAGTGGCCTGCTGGCGCACCTGCGTCACCTGTCCCTCGAAGGCGTCGTCGGGGAAGGCGTCCACGGTGAACGTCACGCGCTGTCCCTCCGTCACGCCGCCGATGTCGGCCTCGTCGATGTCAGCAATGACGCGCATGTCCGTCAGATCCTGTGCGATGGTGAACAGCTCCGGCGTGTTGAACGAGGCGGCCACGGTCTGTCCCTCTTCCACCTCCTTCGAGAGCACCACGCCGTCGATGGGTGATGTGATGGTGGCGTAGCCCAGGTTGGTCTGTGCCTTCTGCACGTTCTCCCTTGCGGTGGCCACCTGCTGGCGCGCCTTGTCGTAGGAGAGACGGGCGTTCTCGAAGTCGTCGGCACTGACCAGTCCCTTCTGGTAGAGCGTCTTGTAGCGTCCGTAGTTGGTCTGCTCGTAGTTCAGTGTGCTCTGTGCGCTGGCCAGGTTGGCCTTGGCCGTGTTCAGCTCGCTGATGAGGTTGGTCTTGTCCAGTTCGGCAATGACCTGTCCCTTCTTCACCACGGAGTTGTAGTCCACATAGAGCTTGGAGACGATGCCGCTGACCTGCGTGCCGACGGTCACCGAGGTCACCGGTTCAATGGTTCCCGTGGCCGTCACGGTGTTCTCGATGTTCTGTCGTTCCACCTTGGCCGTTTCGTAGCTCACGCTCTGTTCCTTCTTGCCCCTCGTCAGGAGGAAGGCTGCAATGGCCACCAGCACAACGGCTGCCACGGCCATCCATATCTTCTTGTTTTTCATTTGTTAATGAGTTTTGTTTCGATTTCTTCTTGTTGTTATAAGGCCATCGCTTCGCCCTGATAGAAGCGGAGCAACTGGCGGTTGAGGATGGTGGTGTATTTCGACTGCAGCAGGTTCTGCTGGGCCGAGAGCAGGCGGTCCTTGCCCGTCATCAGTTCCACGATGTTCTTCAGTCCCAGGCGGAACTGCTCCTCCAGCAGGTCGTAGCTGGCCTGTTCGCTTTCCACGGTGGCCTGTGCGGTGCGGAACTTCTGCTGGTTGGTTTCCGCGTCGAGCCAGTAGCCCTCGATGGTGGAGTAGAGCTGCTTCTGCTGGTCCTGTAGCTCCAGCTGTGCCTGCTGGCGCTGGATGTATGCTTTGTTGACGGCCGTTTTCGTCTTCCTGTTGTCGAAGATGGGGATGCTGACCGATGCACCTATTGACGCGTCGAAGTTCGTCTTCAGCTGCTTGTCCCAGTTCTGTGCGCTCATCGAGGCCGTGCTCGTTCCCACGCCGCCGTTCAGGCTGACCGTAGGCATGGCGCCGGCCTTGGCAATCTTCATCTGCAGGTCGCTCTGATCCAGTCCGAGGCGCGCGTTCTTGATTTCCGGACGCTGCGAGAGTGCGACTTCCCACACGGTGGCCAGTGCGGGAATTTCTGCCAGGGCCTGTTCGTCGGAGGCCGTCGGTGTCTCCACCTCAAACGCCTCGTCGCCAGTCAGTTCGAGTAGTTGCTTCAACTGTAACTTGTAGTTGGCGATATTGCTCTCTGCCTCCACGATGGTGTATTCGTCCGAAGCGCGCTGGGCGGTCAGCTGTGCCAAGTCGGCCTTCGACATCTTGCCCACCTGCACCATCTCCTGTCCGCGTTGTTCGTTCTTCTTGCTGGTCTCCAGGCTCTGTCGGTTCACGGCCACCGCCTCGTTCATGTAGAGAATCTGCACGTAGAGCTGGGCGATGCGCTCCTGTATGCTGTTGGCCGTCGTCTCGGTCTCCAGCGCGGCCTGTTGCTCGCTCACCTCGCCCAGCTTCACCTGGTTGCGGTTCTGGTTGCCGTTCCACACGGTCCACTGCGCATTGATGCCGTAGCTGCCGTTGTAGTAGGTTTTGTTCACCTTGCTGTTCACCGTTCCGTTCGTCACGGTCGTAATGCCGTTCTCCAGCCACGGTCTGAAGCCGAAAGACTGGCTGGTCGATGCCGACAGCGAGGGCAGTAGCGCGGCCTTCGCCTGTTTGCGCTCCTCCGTGGCCGACTGTTTCTGCAGCTTGGCCTGCTGGAGCGTGATGTTGTTCTGCAGCGCGTAGTCGATGCAGTCGGCCAGCGTCCACTTCTTCTGTGCGCCTGCCGTCAGCGTGAGGGCCACTGCCGCAGCCAGTAATGTTGTCCTTTTCATACCTTATATATAATACGTTGTTGTTTGCGTCCTTTTGGATCGTTCTCTCACGCTGCAAAATTAGACAGAAATTCCGATACGCGCAAACAAGATAGACATTTCTTTCCAGTTAGTAGAACTTATCGCCACATTCTTCGATGTTTTCCTCCCGTTTAACGATTGTTTAGACATCGTTTTTCGCAGGCAACTATTCAGCGAATCTCTTAGCCGATTTTCAATTCAGCCCATCCATCACCGATTTACGGTTCATATTCATTCTGCCAGCCGCGCCTCCATGCCTATGCGCTTTGCTGCTTCGACATTCGGTGGGTTGTCGTCAATGAATAGACATTCGGCAGGAATAAGCCCGTAGCGGTCGATCAAGACTCGGTAGATGCGTGGGTCGGGCTTGACGAGATGTTCCTCACCCGAGACCACGATGCCGTCAAGGAGGCGGAAGAAGCTGTAGTGGGGTTTGACCTTCGGCAGCGTTTCTGCCGACCAGTTGGTGAGCCCATAGATGCCGTAGCCGTCGGCCTTCAGGCGGCGTAGCCAGTCGGTGTTCTCCCGAATTTCGCCGCCAATCATCTCTGTCCATCGGCTCCAGAACATCTCTATCTGCGCAGCGTATTGCGGATGTTGTGCCGTGGCCTCGGCGATTGCTTCGGCGAAGGGGCGGCCTGCGTCCATTTGGACGTTCCACTCGCTGGTGCAGACGTGGGCGAGAAACCACTCCATCTCCTCCTCCGAGGGGAACACCTTACGGTAGAGGTGGCGTGGGTTCCAGTCTATCAGTACGCCACCGAAGTCGAAGACTACGTTCTTGATGCCCTGTGGTATGCTTCTGTCCATCATACGTGTTTGTTTTTGCTGCTGTCGTTTTTTAATTTCTTTTCCGGTTTCTTCTCCCTTCTTTGGAGTGCTCCGTTTTTTCGCCCTGCCGAGCGAGATTTTTTCCCTGCCGAACGCGTGGAAATTCTGCGCGCTTTGTCCTTCCCACGGTGCAAGGGTGCGGTTTAGCGAGCAGAATGCGAAAACTCGTTTTCAGCATTCTCGAGCGTGAGCACCCTCGTTGCGGCGACAAAGGTAGACACTTTTCGGCGTTCCTGCAACAAAAGTGGCGGAAAAGTGCCAGAAAGTGTCATTAGTTGTATAGTAAAGTATTGTACTTTAGTGCGTTATACGGGTGCATAGGGTGTGATAGTTTGGGAATCGTTATCTGTCATCTGTCATCTGTCATCTGTCAAACTCGATTTCGGAAAACAA